>JBBISW010000009.1:0-31193 GCA_037441105.1 Chloroflexota bacterium | reverse complement strand
AATTTGGAGATGCACTAGACCTTAGGGTAGGGGATTTTTGTTTCATTTGCCGGGATTGCCCAACCAACTTTCTATCAGGAAAAGAAGTTGAAGTCAGCAAAAGAAATCTGGGAAGCTGCTCTAGGAGAACTTCAACTTCAAGTTAATAAGCCGAACTATGATACCTGGCTTAAGGACACTACCGGTATAAGTTATCAAGGTGACATCTTTGTGGTCGGTGTCCCCAATGTCTTCGTCGCTGAATGGTTAAAAAATCGCCTCTATTCCCTGATTAAGAGGACTGTGACCAGCATCACTGGCAAGACAATTCAAGTAGAATTCGAAATTCGGTTACCCAGCCAAGGTACTCAACTAACCCCCGCCTACCAAGCTGATGGCGGGACAAGCGCAAAGTTAAGAGAGCCGATAAAAGCACCTAAACTCAACCCAAAGTATACCTTCGATACCTTCGTTGCGGGAGAGTCCAACCGCCTGGCTTATGCAGCGGCTTTAGAGGTCTCCGAAGAGCCGGGGCAGAGATACAATCCACTTTTTATTTACGGTGATACCGGCACAGGCAAGACCCATCTGCTCCACGCCATCGGAAACGCCTTCAAAGCTAAGGGCCTCCGCATACTCCTGGCCAGTGCCGAGCAGTTTACCAGCCAGTTTGTAATCGCCCTTAAAAATAATAGGATTGATGATTTTCATCTCAAGTTCAGGAGCGCTGATGTTTTATTAGTTGATGATATCCAGTTCCTGAGCGGCAAGGCGCAAACTCAGGAATGCCTGGTGCACATTTTCAACGACCTTTATGATAATAACTGCCAGATAGTGGTCACAAGCGACCGACCTCCAAAAGCTATATCCTCGGTCACCAAAAAATTGAGGTCGCGCCTTGAATGGGGGCTAGCCGCTGATATCAGCCCCCCGGATATGGAAACGCGTCTAGCCATCCTGAGAGCTATGTCACAGCAGCCAAATATGTCCATTTCACCTGAAGTGCTGCGTTTTCTGGCAACGCAATTTCCGCAAAATGTTCGTGAGTTACAAGGGGCACTAAATAGGGTGGCTACCTACGCCAAGCTAAGCGGCTCAAAGCTAGACATGCAACTAGCCATGGAGGCACTATCAGATGTAATATCAAAGGACGATAGACGAGATGTTATGCTCACACCGAAGCTGATAATGGACAGTGTAGCCAGTTACTACGGCGTTAACTCTGAAGCATTGATAAGTAAACAGAGAGATAAAAAGACCGCTCTAGCTCGCCAGGTTACCATGTATTTGCTGCGCGCGCAAAACCACTGTGGCTTGGCTGAAATCGGCAAAATACTGGGCGACAGAGACCACACCACTATACTTCATGGCTATGAAAAAATAGCTGCTGAAATGAAGGTTAATCCACAGCTTAACAAGTCAATCGAAGAGATCCGCCAAAGCCTCGGAATCAGGAAAACCTAAAGCTCCCTCACAACTTGTGGAAAAACAGCCTAAAATAGTGGATAATTCCACTGATTTGTTAATAAGTACCTTAGATTCCTATATGGCTCTTTTCCATTCGGGATATGTGTTCCATCCACATGAACCACCACCTTACTATTACTTATTATTAATTAAATTAACTATTACTTAAAAAGATAAACAGTGTTAAACTAGTGGATAAAGTTGAAATTACAGTAGCGGGTGGAAATGGCGGGAACGGTATAATTAGCTTCCGGCATGAGAAATTTGTCCCCTTTGGTGGTCCAGATGGTGGTGACGGGGGTTATGGTGGGAACGTTTATGTTATTGCGGATAGGAGCGTTACTTTACTAGATTGTTTTAGGCATAAGAGGTGGTTTAAGGCTGAATCGGGAAAGAGTGGAGGAAAGCAGAAGAAACACGGTGCCAATGGTGATGACCTTATGATTGGGGTGCCTTTAGGTACGATGGTTTTTTGTAAGGAAGATAAGCAAGAGGTACTGCTGGCTGATTTAAGTCAGCAGGAACAGAAGGTGTTGGTAGCTAAAGGGGGTAGTGGTGGGCTGGGCAATGCCCGTTTCGCTACAGCCAGGAATCAGGCTCCCAGGATAGCTACTCCGGGTGGGCATGGAGAGGAACGCCGCCTCATCTTTGAGCTTAAAATCATTGCTGATGTCGGTATTATTGGATATCCTAACGTTGGTAAATCTGCCCTTCTGGCAGCTATGTCTAAAGCTAAACCCAAAATAGCTGATTACCCCTTCACTACTCGGGAGCCACTTCTAGGGGTGGTTGAGGTGGGGATGAAGGCGATTATTGTAGTGGAGATTCCCGCGCTTGTAGATGGTGCTCATCTGGGCAAAGGACTGGGGCATGAATTCCTGCGCCATGCCGAGAGGACTAAAGTTCTGCTCCATCTGCTTGACGGCGGCTCTCCTTCTATCGTTGATGACATGAAAAAGCTAGATGCGGAGTTAGCTTTATATAAGCCAGCATTGGCCGAAAAGCCTCAGCTTGTGGCGGTAAACAAAATAGATTTAGCGGAGGTTCAAGCCCGATTGTCACAGCTCAGGCAACTCTTTGGCTCTCTAGGGATAAAGGTCTTCTTTGTTTCAGCGATTACCAGGGAAGGTGTGCCTGAGCTTGTTTCTGAAATGGTTGAAATGTTGGACAGAGCTCAGGAGGAGTCAACTGCTCCCGAAATGCCGATAGCTGTTTTTCGACCTAAACCTAAGGTGAAGCGGAGTAAATGAACATAGGTGTACTGGGCGGCACTTTTGACCCGATTCATTCGGGGCATATTGTTATAGCTGAAAAGGCTATGCTGAAGTTCAGTCTGGCCAAAGTTCTCTTCGTCCCCGCTGGTCAGCCGTGGCTTAAAACAGACAGAACCATTACTGCAGCAAGCCACCGTATTGAGATGGTGAAACGGGCTATTGCTGCCAAACCCTACTTTGAGCTTTCGACCATTGATATAGACCGCCCTGGGCCTTCTTATACCTTGGATACAGTGAACATTTTACACCAGCAGTTAGGTGTTGAAGCCAGAATCTTTTTCTTGTTAGGCTGGGATAGTCTGGCTGAACTTCCACAATGGAAGGAGCCGACCAAACTGATTCAGCTTTGCCAGTTAGTGGCTGTTACCAGGCCGGGCTTCAGCCGTCCGGACTTAAAAGCTTTGGAATCGTCTGTTCCCGGAATAATTCAGAGTGTGGTCTGGCTTGATATGCCACCTGTTGATATCAGCTCTTCAGATATACGATACAATGTAGCCCGAGGGTTGTCTATTCACGGCCTTGTGCCTGAGGATGTGGAAAGTTATATAGTGGAACAGAAGTTATACCAGAGAGAACAAGCCTAGATATCCAGGTTTCTGACGCTTCTGGCGTGGGCTTGGATGAATGATTTTCGTGGTGGGACTTCACTGCCCATCAACATATGAAATACGTGGTCAGCAGCCATAGCATCCTCGATTTCCACCTTGAGCAGAGTTCTCGATGCTGGGTTCATGGTGGTTTCCCATAGCTGCTCTGGGCTCATTTCCCCCAGTCCCTTGTAACGTTGAACTTCCGATTTGTTGCTCTTCAACTCTTTGAGTTTGGCGTCCTTTTCTTTCTCTGAGTAAATCCAGAATTGTTGCTTTCCAGCTTGAATGCGGTAGAGGGGTGGCTGGGCGATGAACAGGTGTCCCTGGCTTATCAGCTCCGTCATGTTGCGGTAAAAGAAGGTGAGGAGCAATGTTCGGATATGGGAACCATCAACATCGGCATCAGTCATGATTATTATTCGGTGGTAGCGCAGTCTGGAAAAGTCCAGTTGCTCACCGATGCCAGCTCCTAGTGCGGTTATTATGGCCCGAATTTCCTCATGGTCTAGAACCTTATCTTTTGGAGCCTTTTCCACATTAAGGATTTTGCCCCGCAGTGGTAAAATGGCTTGGAAGCGACGGTCTCGACCCTGCTTCGCCGAACCTCCGGCTGAGTCACCTTCAACCAGGTAAAGCTCACATTCACGTGGGTCGGTCTCGGAGCAGCTAGCCAGCTTGCCGGGAAGAGTAGCTGCTTCTAAGCCGCTTCTCTTGAAGATAAGGTCGCGCGCCTTCTTAGCCGCCTCTCTGGCTTTAGCCGAGACCAGGCATTTTTCTATGATAGACTTAGCTTCTTCGGGGTGCTGCTCTAGATACAGTGATAGACCGTCAGCTACTATGGCTTCAACCTGGGTCTTTATTTCAGGATTACCCAGTTTGGCTTTGGTTTGCCCCTCAAACTGAGGCTCAACAAGCTTGACACTGATAACTGAGGTCAACCCGTCACGAACGTCATCCCCTATTAAGTTAGGGTCGGAATCCTTTATCAACTTGTTCTTTCGGGCATAGTCATTAAGGACACGGGTGAGGGCTGAGCGAAACCCGGTAAGATGGCTGCCACCATCAATGGTATTGACGCAGTTAGCGAAGCTAAGCGTAGATTCAGAAAAGCCATCGTTATATTGCAAGGCTGCTTCAACTACGGTGCTGTTGGTTATACCGGATATATAAATGGGCTGGCGATGAAGGACTTGCCGGTTTTTATTTACCCGACTAACCAGGCTGGCTATGCCGCCTTCAAACAGGAATGTCGCCTCCTGGTCAGTCCTCTCATCTTTGAGGCTTATTTCCAGGTTCTTGTTCAAAAAAGCCAGCTCTTTGAGGCGCTGGCGGAGGGTATCGAAGTCGTAGTTAATCTCAGTGAAGATTTCGGTGTCAGCGAGGAAGGTGATTGTGGTTCCTGTTTCGGTGGTATCGCCGACAGCTTGTAAATCACAGGTCGGGGTCCCCCGTTCATATTTTTGGTGATAGATTTTACCATCGCGTCTGACCTCGGCATTTAGCCAACAAGACAGGGCATTCACTACTGAAGCGCCGACTCCGTGTAATCCGCTGGATACTGTATAGGTGCGGCCGCCGAATTTAGCTCCGGCGTGAAGACGGGTCATGACTGCCTCTAATGCTGAGGTATTGGTTGCCGGGTGGACATCCACAGGTATCCCCCGGCCATTATCTATGACCGTTACCGAGTTATCCTGATGGATTATCACCTCTGTCCGGTCGCAATAGCCGGCCATTGCCTCGTCTATGCTGTTGTAGACTATCTCGTAAACCAGATGGTGCAGCCCTTGTTGGTCAGTGCTACCGATGTACATGCCGGGGCGGCGTCGCACCGCTTCTAGGCCATCCAGAACACGTATATCCTCTGCAGTATAGTCTTCGAATGTATTGTTGTTGGTTTGTTGTGGCATGGCTAGAGAAAACCGGCTAAGACCTTTAGTGATTCATGGTAATTTTAGATTGGGCATAATGGGGAAGCAAGCAATCTGTCAATCCCACATTTAGTGCCTGTAAAACCTAATTGTACTAGGGATTGCATTCTCTTAATTTTACCACATCTTCCCGGAAACTAAAAGTCCAAGCTAGTAGGACTGTTGAGCAATTCTTTTGGGCCAGTGCTACCATGAGCAAAATGTAGCTGCGAGGCTTTTCCACGACCTGGGCCGTGGGGTGGCCAGGTCGGGACAGGAGCCTCGCCCACGGCTCACCACAATCAGCCTAATGCAAGCTATCGTGCCTCTTGGCGTTCTCAAGTAGCTTGATTATGCTGGGTACCTTAAGGTCTGAGTGGCCGCAGCCGGTGCTGTCGAAATGGCGACACATAGTGCAGGTTACGCTGTACTTATTTACGTCGCTTATGTTTACAAACAGGTCGCAGTTCTCGGCACTGCGGTCATACAACTCTTCAAGCATCTCGGCAATCTGTGGGTAGTGACCTCTGAAGCTTCTGGTGCTGAAGAAGCCAAACCCATTGGAATCTCTCAGTGGAGAGTAAATGCGCATTCTTAATCTGCCAGAATCCACGGTTATCATGAGTCCGGCTACACCGAAATATGAAACTCACACATGCCATCTTTGGGCAACATTTTGGGCATTTCGGTCTTTATCTTGTCCCCCGTCTTCTCAGCGGCGGCATCAAAGCTGGCAAAGCAGAATCCCTTGCACGGGAGGCCCTTTACACCAGCTCCCTCCAGTGCCTTCAACACCGAACAAGCGGAGACTTGGAGCACCAGCTCCTTGGTGGTGGCCTTGGTGATATTCCAGCGGTCGGTAGGTCTCAGGCCGAGGATGAATAATTCCACATATCTCTCCAGCCGATGTGGAAAGGATATCCCTGTCTGCTTAGCTACCTTCTCAATTATCTCACCAGCGCGGTCCATATATTTGGTGTCGGCGAGTTCGATAGTGAGCTGCATCACCTCCTTGCCCAGTTTCTCCAGCGCTTTGTATGTCTCCTTCTCGTCCTTGCCCTGCAGGTTCTGGGCTACTGCTCCGACATCGAACTTTGAGGTAACATCCTCTACCAGCCCTTTATCTAAGTCGAAGAGCAATACCTTGCCTGGCTCTTCCAGAGCCATCAATTTTTCTTTGTTCGGTTTGCCGTATTTCCAACCTGTGGTCATTTTCATACCTCCGCTAGAAGCTCACTTGGATAGCATTTTTAGGACAGACGTTGACGCAGTCCATGCAGACAGCGCATCTTTCGAAGCGGACGCCGGCCACTATGAACTGGTTCGGGTCTATTTCACGGAATTTCTGGGGGCCTACTTTGGTGCCGAGGCCCAGCACATGGGTCGGGCAGATGAGGAGGCATTTACGGCAGGATAGTGGGTCAGTGCACTTTTTGTCATCTACGGTGATTGTTGGCAGCATATTACATCCCTCTCATAAAGTTTTTTACCACACATTGGATAATGCGGGAAAGCTGGCCCGTTCCACCATAGTTATGGCATCCTGAGGGCACTCTGTGGCGCACAGCCCGCAGCCAAAGCACTGGAACAGGTCAATATAAGCCTTGTTCTGAGTGGGAGAGAAACTCAGTGCTTTGAACTGGCAGCGGTGAATGCAGGACGTGCAGCCGTTGCACAGTTCGTTGTCAACCCGGGCCACCTGGTGCCCCTTCCATAAGAAGTGGATGCCATAGTCAACCGTGGTTCTTATGGCGCTGCAATCGGGATAGTCGCAGTTACAAATACCAGCGAGATACGGAGTGCCGAAGGTAAACAGGGTTTGCACCAGGCCTCGCTTGTTCAGCTTGGTAACGATATCTTTAGCTTCATCGGGGGTGAGGAACTGGATGCCACCCCGGTAGGTCTCAGGCCATCTCTCCCACTTATACATCCCTGGCCCCATGCCCATGCAGGTAAAGTTCTCCTCGTTAGGCAGGCCCAGCATGGAACGCCGACAGGCACAGGTCATAATAGCAATAGGGTAGATGATGTCCATGACCTTCAGGATGTCCTCCAGTGTCACAATTTGCCCGAAGTGGACAGTCTGGGAGATCTCCTCCACCTGGCGCTTCATCTTAGCAACAGACTCATGGTCATTTCTGTCTAAGGCTTCTAGGAAGTCTCTGGTGAGTAAAGCCATTCCTCCAGCGGCTTGAGGGTTAGCCTCGGCTCCTAAGGCTTCCTCTTCCTTTCTGACCTTGTACAGCCTTCTGGCATAGTTTGCCGTGTTGAAATACCATCTCTGGTAACCATCGGCATAGCGCTCACACCATATACACATATCTCATCTCTCTACAAATTTTTACCACACATTGGCTAATGCAGGAAAGCTGGCTCGTTCCACCAGGGTGATGGCATCCTGAGGGCACTCTGTGGCGCACAGCCCGCAGCCAAAGCACTGGAACAGGTCAATATAAGCCTTGTTCTGAGTGGGAGAGAAGCTCAATGCCTTGAACTGGCAGCGGTGAATACATGAGGCACAACCGTTGCACAGTTCGTTGTCAACCCGGGCCACCTGGTGTCCTTTCCACAGGATACGTACACCGTAATCGAGCGTGGCTCTCATGAAACTGCAGTCAGGATAGTCGCAGTTGCAAAGTCCGCCGAGGTACGGGGTGCCGAAAGTGGCCAGGGTCTGCACTAAGCCCTTCTTATTCAACTTGGTAACTATATCTTTAGCTTCATCGGGGGTGAGGAACTGGATGCCGCCCCGGTAGCTCTCAGGCCATCTCTCCCACTTATACATCCCTGGCCCCATGCCCATACAGGTAAAGTTCTGCTCGTTAGGCAGGCCCAGCATGGAGCGACGACAAATACATGTCATAATGGCAATGGGATAGATGATGTCGATGACCTTCAGGACGTCCTCCAAGGTTGCAACTTGCCCGAAGTGGGCGGTCCAGGCAATCTCCTCCGCCTGACGCTTCATCTTGTCAACAGCCTCGTGGTCATTCCTATCTAAGGCTTCTAGGAAGTCTCGGGTTAGCAAAGACATTCCTCCAGCAGCCTGGGGGGCAGCCTCTGCTCCTGATGCCTCTGCCTCTTCCTTTCTGACCTTGTACAGCCTTCTGGCATAGTTTGCCGGGTTGAAGTACCACCTCTGGTAACCATCGGCATAGCGCTCACACCAGACACACATATTTATTAGCCTCCTTCTTCAGACGTCGTAAGCGGCGTGTGGGAAGTTAAGATATTTTTGGCTCACTTGGACCTGGCATTGGCAACTGTGAAAGATAGTCTAGTCGGGTCGAGTGGAATTGTCAACCTGTGGCACATTCGAGATTTTTGCTAATGTAGCGCGTCCCGCTTTGCGGGATAGCCTCGCCAAGGCGACCCTAATGGGTTGCAACTACATAGAAATGGATTGTTGACAAACACTTTCAGACAGAAACTTGAAATAAACACAGGTGTAAGGTATCCTTTTGTCGATTAGAAATCTCCGCCATCTAAAATAGAGCGCCCCCTGTATTCGGGAAGAAAGGAGCAGCAGAACTATGAGTAAAAAGACTGATGCGGAGCAGATTTATAAGGAGTTGGTGGCAAGGGTTGATGCAGAGAAGAGCGAGCTCGCTCCTATCTACAAGGAGTTAGCAGCCAAAGTCGGATTTGGTGAGTCGGAGCACATGCAAAGGATAATTGCCAAGCTAGCTAACTTGGAGCAGGCGAAGATAGTGGCTGCGCTGCCGGATCCGTACCGTGCAGAATCATCTGGCAGGTCACTGGAGGTATCTGAAGAATTCGCCAAGAAACTGAACATGGATAAGAAGGTGGTAGACAAGCATATCAGGGAGCTTTATGAAAAGGGCCTCCTCTTCCCCACGAAAAAGGGGCCTTCAATGGCCCGCACTTTCATACAACTTCATGATGCAGCGCTGGGTAACCCCAAGTTCGATAAGCAACTTGGCAGGAGCTACTTCGACCTCTGGGGTGTCATGGAGGGACCAATGAGACAGCCCAAGCCCGAAGACATGGGACAACACGGCGAATTCAGAATCCTGCCTCGGTGGAAATCGATAGAGAATGTTTCCGGCGTCCAGCCCTTTGAAGACATAAGGGCTATCTTGAAATCGCAAGACCCAATTGTTTTGCTTCACTGCGGCTGCAAGAGGTCCCACACGGACAGATGGTGTGGTGTCCCTGTAGAGTCGTGCATAACGCTTGGCCGCACTGCCCAGTATAATCTCGACCGTGGTGCCGGCAGGAAAATCACCTATGAACAGGCACTCGAAGTCTTGGATAGGCTGGACCAGTATCCCATGGTCAATGCTACGGTAAACCAGAGAGAGGTCAACCAGTTGGTCTGTAACTGTCACTACTGCTGCTGCCTGGCAATTAAGATTGCCGCCAAGAGCCGCTTCGTCGCTGAAGCCCATCCGGATATGTGTCAGGCTTGTGGCACCTGTGTGGAAAGGTGCCAGTTCGGAGCTATCTCCATGAAGCACTATCCCGAATTCGGTGGTGAGCGGTCATACGTTGACCCGGAGCTCTGCCGGGGCTGCGGCTGCTGTGTAATCTCCTGCCCGTCTGGAGCCAGGACGATGAAGCTGGTACGTCCGCCTGAGCACGTCCCGGAGAGCGTAACCATATATTAGCTTGGAGAGTCTTAGATGGGCCTGTTCCACTGCCCCATGGGGGCGGCTTTCTATGAAGATGACGACTGCATTGACTGCGGCATGTGCTATGCCAAGACCAGGGACGAGATGATTGAAGCTTCCAAGAAAATAAGAGCCTATTTGAAATCTCACGCTTCAAAGAACAGCACCGTCAAAAAAATAGCCGTCTGTGGCAAGGGAGGTGTGGGGAAGAGCACAATTGTCACACTGCTGGCAAATGCCCTGAGGGAAGCGGGCTACAGCGTGCTTATTTTTGACACCGATGAGTCGAACCCCGGACTCTACCGAATGCTGGGCTTCGATAAGCAACCCAAGGCGCTGATGACGGTGCTGAGAAAGCTACCTTCAGGCAAGAGAGAGGTAGCTGCCAAATGGCTCACGCCAGACCAAATAACGATTGCGGACATCCCTTCTGAGTACATGCTCGGTGGTGATGGCTTCAAGTTCCTTATGGTGGGCAAGATAGAGGACCCCTTCCAGGGCTGTGCCTGCTCCATGGCGAATATAGCCGGAGACCTTGTGGGAAAGCTTATGGTGCAGGACAAGGAACTCGTGCTCATAGACATTGAGGCAGGCATTGAGAGCTTCGGCAGGGGTGTGGAGCGGAACGTGGACACCGTGCTGATAGTAGTCGAGCCCTCGTTCGAGTCAATGGCGCTTGCGGAGAAGATAGCGTACATGGCTGAGGGCATGGGCATAAGCAGAGTAAGGGCAATTCTCAATAAAGTCCCCTCTGACAAAGTGAAGCAGCGGATGACCAAGGAGCTTGATAAAAAGGGTGTCAGAACCCTCGGCACAATTTACTTCGACCCTGAGCTCAGCGAAGCTAGCTTCGAAGGTACAACTCCTGTTAACTCAAGAGCTGCTGAGGAAATGAAAGCAATCGCCGAACTCCTGCTTGGCGAATCAAACTAATTTCTCCCGAAACCCAACTATTGTTGACATTTATTACATACTTATGATATAGTGAATTTTTGTGTCTACTAGCCATTAGTTTGGGTTTGAAAACCTGAGTAAGCCGGCTAGTTTGAACCGGGACGCAAACCTGATTGGGAAGTAGACCGGTAGACAACTAGGTGGCTTTTTAGTTGTTTAAAGCAAGAAGGAATAGGTGAAATGCCGACGGTTAATCAATTAGTTCGAAAGGGGCGGCGGAAGCTTACCAAGCGGACCAAGGCTCCAGCATTGGGCATTACTTACAATGCCTTGAAGAACGTTGTCAGGCGAGGTGCGGGCTCACCACAGAAGCGCGGGGTCTGTGTTCAGGTCAAGACTATGACCCCTAAGAAGCCCAACTCTGCCTTGCGTAAGATTGCGCGCGTGCGGCTGACCAACGGCATTGAAGTCACTGCTTATATTCCCGGCGAGGGACATAATCTGCAGGAGCACTCTGTGGTGCTCATCCGTGGTGGCAGGGTGAAGGATTTACCCGGGGTTCGCTACCATATTGTCCGTGGTGCTCTAGATACCGGTGGCGTTGAGAATCGTAAACAGGGGCGGAGCAAATATGGAGCCAAGCGAAGCAGGGCAGTCAAGATTGTGGGGGAGGAATAAATGCCAAGGCGAGCTAGCGTGATAAGAAGACCAACACCTCCTGACCCTAAATATGGAAACCTCACGGTGGCAATACTTGTTAATAAGATGTTGCTACATGGAAAGAAAGCCACCGCTGAGCGGATTGTTTACGACGCCCTGGATTTAGTTAACAAGCAATTGAATACGGAACCTCTGACGGTTCTTGACCAGGCGATTAAGAATGCTACACCTTTGCTTCAAGTAAAATCTCGGCGTGTTGGCGGTGCTACTTATCAGGTTCCAGTAGAGGTCGAGGCCGAACGCGGGTTATCTCTGGCTATGCGCTGGCTTATCAGCTATGCCAGAGAGCGCGGTGGTAAGTCTATGGCGGAGAAATTGGCGGCGGAGATTGTAGATGCCGCTCAAGGGCAGGGGGCGACTATCAAAAAGAGGCAAGATACTCATAAGATGGCCGAGGCAAATAAGGCTTTTGCTCATTACCGATGGTAATAACAACAGGAATTAAGGCTCAGCAGCTTAGAAAAGCGGCCGGCATAGGAAATAATGGCATGACCAGGACTTTTCCGCTGGACAAGGTGCGAAACATAGGCATCATTGCCCACATTGATGCTGGCAAGACGACCGTGACCGAGAGAGTTTTGTTTTATACCGGCCGTACCTATAAAGTTGGTGAGGTGGATGAAGGGACGGCGGTGATGGACTGGATGCAGCAGGAGCGGGAGCGAGGTATCACTATTACTGCTGCTGCTACCACCTGTCACTGGCGGGAACATCGCATAAATATCATTGACACGCCAGGGCATGTAGATTTTACTGCTGAGGTCGAACGCAGCCTCCGGGTTTTGGATGGTGGAGTAGTAGTGCTTGATGCGGTGGCTGGCGTGGAAGCCCAATCAGAAACAGTATGGCGGCAAGCGGATAGATATGGCGTGCCGCGAATTTGTTTTATCAACAAGATGGATAGGGTTGGTGCTGACTTTCATCACACTGTGAACATGATTGAAGAACGACTGCGGGCTAAGGCCATACCGATACAATTGCCTTGGGGTAAAGAAAGTCAATTTCAAGGTGTAATAGACCTGGTTGATGGTAAAGCGTGGCGCTTCTCTGAGGATGTGAGCGTTGCGCCAGAGGAATTGCCTGTTCCCGAAGACGAAAAAGAAGAGGTAGCTAAATATCGGCAGGCATTGATTGAAAGACTGGCTGAGAATGATGACCAATTGATGTTACTCTATGTGGAAGGCAAAGAAATTCATCCTAGTCAGATTAATGCTGCTGTAAGAAGATTAACTTTGGCAAACCGGATAGTGCCTGTACTTTGCGGTAGTGCTTTGAGAAATAAGGGGGTTCAGACACTCCTCGATGCTGTTGTGGATTATCTCCCTTCTCCGCTAGATGTACCGCCGGTTCCTGTTGTTGATTTGGAAACTGGCGAGGCGGATATACGACAGGCAAACGATGATGCTCCCTTCTCAGCTTTAGCTTTTAAGGTAGTTGCCGACCCCTTTATGGGCAGACTGGTTTACTTCAGGGTTTATTCAGGTAAAGTCAAAGCGGGAATGCAAGTTCTCAATTCTAGCAAGGGGCACAAGGAGCGTCTTGGAAGGTTGATTCTTATGCATGCCAATCGTCGGGAAGAAATCGAGGAGGCTGATACAGGTAGCATTGCGGCTACTCTAGGCCTTAAAAATACCTTCACCGGTGATACCCTATGTGACTCAGCTCGACCGGTACTCCTCGAAGCTATCCGTTTCCCCGAGCCGGTGCTGTCAATGGTTGTGGAGCCTAAGAGCAAGGCGGATCAGGATAAGCTGGGTGAAGCCATGAATAAGCTTTCGGAAGAGGACCCCACTTTCAAAGTGCGCACTGACCAGGAAACTGGACAAACCCTTATCGCCGGGATGGGCGAATTGCACCTGGAGGTTCTGATTGACCGTATGCTGCGCGAGTTTAATGTGACGGTGAGGGTTGGCAAGCCGCAAGTGGCTTATAAAGAGACTATTACTGTACCAGTGGAAACGGAAGGTAGATTTATTCGTCAGTTTGGCGGTCGAGGACAATATGGCCATGTCTGGCTCAGGTTTGAGCCTGGTGAGCGAGGCAGCGGCTTCAGGTTTGTTGACCAGGTTCGAGGTGGAGCCATACCGAAGGAATATATTTCAGCAGTTGAAGCGGGAGTTAAGGAAGCTTTAGAAAGCGGCGTATTGGCGGGCTATCCGATAGTGGATATCAAGGCAACTGTGTATGATGGCAGTTACCACGAAGTGGATTCCTCAGATCTAGCCTTCAAAATGGCAGGCTCGATAGCTTTAAAAAACGGTGTCCGCAAGGCTAACCCTATACTGCTCGAACCGATTATGAAATTGGAAGTGGTGATGCCAGCCCAGTTCTTGGGTGATGTCATCGGCGATTTGAATTCAAGAAGGGGGCATATTGAGGGCATCGAGACGCACGGTGAAACCTGTGTTGTTCGTGCTCTTGTTCCTCTAGCTGAGATTTTCGGTTATGCTACCGTTCTAAGGTCATTAAGTCAGGGCAGGGCAACTTATTCCCTGGAGTTCCAATACTATAGAGAGTTGCCAACTAGCCTGGCAGAACAAATAGAGGTTAGGGTTAGAGGTAAGTAAATGCCCAAGCAGAAGATTCGAATTAAAATCAGAGGTTATGACCACAGGCTAGTTGACCAATCTGTGGAGCAAATCGTAGAGACTGCAGAGCGCACTGGCGCTGTGGTTGCTGGCCCGGTGCCCCTACCTACTCATATCCAGAAGTTTTGTGTTATTCGTTCTCCCTTTATTGATAAAGATTCACGAGAACAATTCGAGATGCGCACGCACAAGCGCCTTATTGATATCCTGGGACCAACCTCCAAAACTATAGATGCGTTGACTCAACTCCAGCTACCCTCCGGGGTGGAAATAGATATCAGGTTATAGTGGGGAAATGATTCAAGGTATGATTGGCAGAAAAATAGGCATGACACAACTTTTCCAAAATGATGGGGAAGTGGTGGTAACAGCGATTGAAGCAGGCCCTTGCCTTGTTACGCAAGTAAAGACCGAGGCTAAGGATGGTTACGATGCTGTCCAGCTTGGTTTTGGAGACGCCAAGCGGGTTAACTCTCCGCAAAAAGGCCACCTTAAAGGGACTGGTCAATTTAAATACCTCCGAGAGTTTAGCGTGGAAGATGTCAACTCTGTTCAGGTGGGACAAAAATTTGATGTAGGCATGTTTAAGCCGGGCGATTTACTTGATGTCACCGGGATATCCAAAGGTAAAGGTTTTGCTGGCGTTGTCAAACGTCATCATTTTGCCGGCGGACCGAAGACCCACGGACAGTCCGACCGTCATCGAGCTCCTGGCTCTATTGGTGCAACTACATCACCGGGGCGGGTACTCAAAGGAACACGTATGGCCGGACATATGGGGAATAAGCGTGTAACAGTGCGCAATCTTAAAGTGCTTGATGTAGATGTAGCGCGTCACTTGTTGCTGGTTAAAGGAGCAGTGCCCGGTTCTAAGAAAGGGTTGTTGCTCATTGAGAAAGCTGGTGGGGGATAAGCGAGAGTGCAAGTTCAAGTTTACGGTTTAAACGGTGAAATAACCGGACAGATAGAAATAAGGGACGATGTTTTTGGGGCGCCCTTAAACGAAGCTGTGGTGCACCAGGCTTTGGTGAGGCAATTGGCTAATCGTCGCCAGGGTACCGCTGATACTAGGACAAGAGGCGAGGTTACTGGCAGCACCAGGAAGCTTTTTGCTCAAAAGCATACCGGGCGGGCGCGCCGTGGCGATATTAGGTCGCCCCTGCTCAGGAAAGGTGGAGTGGCTTTCGGTCCCCATCCTCGGAGCTACTGCCAAGACATGCCCAAGAAGATGCGGCGTTTAGCTTTGAAATGCGTGCTTTCTGCTAAAGCCGGTAGCGGGGCATTGAAACTTGTAGATAAACTTGAGCTTGACGAGCCAAAAACGAAGGCGATATCGGATATGTTGATAGCCTTAAGGATTGATGCTTCTGTCATCATCGCTACTGCTGAAGCTGAGCCTAATGTGGTTATATCGGCGCGCAACTTGCCAGGCGTTAAGACAATCCCAGCGCCTTTGTTGAATGTGGCCGATTTGCTTGCTTTCAAAGATTTAATCATGACTGTGGATGCAGTGCGAGTGGTGGAAAAGTTGTGGGGTGAAAAGCCGATCCAAGAGGCAGTGAGTAGCGGCAATTAGAATTTGGAAATTAGGTATGCATCTTTACGAGGTATTACGACGGCCTTTAATCACTGAGAAGAGTACGCTGCTCAAGGAACAGAACAGGTATGCTTTCGAGGTGGCGTCAGGGGCTAGTAAACGCCAAATTAAAGAAGCAGTGGAAACAGCGTTTAAAGTCAGCGTGGTTAAGATTAATGTGATGAATGTGCCAGGGAAGATGAAAAGGATAGGCAGGCGACAGGTATTGACTCCAGTCTGGAAGAAGGCAGTTGTTACCCTGGAACCAGGGCAGAAGATAGAATTCTTCGAAGGAGTCTAAAAAAGCAGGGGATTAGAATTGGGTTCAGTTATCAAAAAACGGAAGAAAAAGATGGCGAAGCATAAGCATCGCAAGCTCCTCAGGAAGACACGATGGCAAAGGAGACATCCCTAGAAACTAGGGGAGGTAAGCTTTGGCATTAAAAACCTATCGGCCGACATCACCGAGCAGGCGGGGCATGGTTAGTGCCTCTTTTGAGGAGATAACTAAGACAACACCTGAGAAGTCCCTATTGGAGCCGCTTAAGAAGAAAGCAGGGCGGAACAATAGAGGTGTGATAACTGTGCGGCATCGGGCTGGCGGTGCTAAGCGCAGATTACGTATTATTGATTTCAAGAGAGACAAACCGGGTGTTCCCGGTAAAGTAGCTGCCGTGGAATATGACCCCAATCGCTCAGCGCGCATTGCCCTCATTCATTATGTGGATGGGGAGAAGCGTTACATTCTGGCTCCTCTGGGGCTTAATGTAGGTGACGTCATAATGGCGGGCGATGGTGCCGAAATAAAGCCCGGTAATACACTACCGCTGGGTTCGATCCCGGATGGCACTCTGATTCATAACCTTGAGCTTGAACCTGGCAAGGGCGGACAGTTAGTTCGTGGTGCTGGGACGGCAGCCCAGCTATTAGGTAAAGAGGGTAAATATTCGCTGGTTCGTTTGCCCTCAGGCGAAGTTCGGCGTTTTTTGACCGATTGTCTGGCTACTATAGGACAGGTGGGCAATGTTGAGCATCAAGGAATCAGGCTGGGTAAAGCCGGTCGCACGAGATTGTTAGGACGGCGTCCTCAGGTGCGCGGTTCAGCCATGACGCCACGCGACCATCCTCATGGGGGAGGTGAAGGTAGAGCTCCTCGGGGAATGGCGCCGAAGACACCGTGGGGCAAGCCAGCATTGGGGCAAAGGACCCGCGGAAATAAGGCTTCAGACAGACTAATTGTCAAGCGCAGGAAATAGAAGGTAGTTAAAAAGGCAGGAAGAGAATGTCACGTTCATCTAAAAAAGGTCCTTATTGCGATGGTAAGTTACTTAAAAAGATAGAGGCACTTAATCGCTCGGGAGAGAAGGTGGTGATAAAGACATGGTCTCGTGCCTCTACCGTTCTACCTCAGATGATAGGTCATACTATTGGAGTACATGATGGTCGGCGGCATGTGCCCATCTTCATCACAGAGAACATGGTGGGACATAAGCTGGGAGAATTTGCTATGACTCGAACGTTCCGCGGGCACGTTAGCAAGGCACAAGTAACTGTTCAGGCAAGGAAGAAGTAATTTCATGAAGGTGGCAGCGATAGCTAAAGATGTTCGTATCTCGCCTCGGAAAGTCAAGTTAGTTGTAGACATGGTACGAGGCAGAACAGTTGATGAGGCTTTGACTATTCTTAAGTTCTCGCCAACGCCGGCAGCACGGGCCGTGGCTAAGGTGATAAAATCGGCGGCGGCGAATGCGGAAAACAATTTTCAGATGGAACCTGCTGGACTTAAGATTACCGATATTTCCGCTAATGAGGGGCATACTTTAAAGAGATTCCGGCCTCAGGCTAGAGGGCGTGTGAGCCCTATATTAAAGCGTTCCACGCATATCAGTGTTTTCGTCGAGGAGGAAGAAGAAAGTGGGACATAAAGTTCATCCCTACGGTTTTAGAATCGGTGTTATTCGCGGCTGGCATGCTAAATGGTATGATGAGAAACATTATACTGAGTTTTTGCATGAGGATTTGAAGTTGCGCAGGGCTATTGAGAAAAAGTGCCCTGATGGTGGTGTCGCCAGGGTGGAAATTGACCACCAGGGTAATGAGATCTTGTTGATGGTATATTCATCTCGCCCCGGTATTGTTATCGGTAGAGGTGGGCAGCGTGCCGAGGAATTGCGTTCGCATTTGGAAGAAATCTGTGGCAAGAGAGTGCGATTATCCATTAAGGAAGTCGAACAGTCTGAGCTTGAGGCTTGCTTGGTAGCTAGAAATGTGGCTGACCAGATTGAACGTCGGATGGCTTTTAGGCGGGCAATGAAGCAAGCTGCTTTTCGGACAATGCAGGCTGGCGCTAAAGGGGTTAAGATAAGCTGCGCTGGGAGGCTGGGGGGTGTGGAAATCGCTCGCCGAGAGACTACTCTTCAAGGTCAGCTACCCTTACATACACTTTGTGCTGATATAGATTATGGTTTTGCTGAAGCTCATACTACACTAGGCCATATTGGCGTTAAGGTCTGGATTTATAAAGGTGATATCCTTCCCGAGGTGAAGAGAGAAAGTGTTACAGCCGAAGCGAGTGAAGTATCGTAAAACTCAGCGAGGTCAATTGAGAGGCAAGGCACAAGCCGGAAACACCATTGTCTTCGGTGAGTTTGGGTTGCAGGCTCAGCATGGTGCGTGGATAACGGCCAGGCAGATTGAAGCTGCCCGCCGTGTCATTGTTCGTTACCTGCGTCGCGGTGGTCAGATGTGGATTCGTGTCTTTCCAGACAAGTCGGTGACCAAAAAACCAGCGGAGACGAGAATGGGCAGTGGTAAGGGTGCTCCAGACCAATGGGTGGCTGTAGTCAGACCAGGAAGAATGTTATTTGAGATAAGTGGTATAAAAGAGAGTATGGCTAAGGAAGCACTGCATTTAGCTTCCTATAAGCTACCTATTGCTACTAGGTTTGTGGTAAAGGAAACGGTTAAGAGAGAGGCGAAAAGTTGAAGATCGAGGAAATTCGTGCTTTGGGCGACGAGGAATTATTGAAGCGTTTAGAAGAAGCCCGCAAGGAGCTTTTTAATTTACGGTTTCGTCTGGCTACTCGGCAGTTGGCCAATCACCGCGAATTGCCCAAGGTTAAGAAAAGAATCGCCAGAATCCAGACCGTAATAAGAGAGAGGGAGCTAGGAGTAGGATAGTCCATGAAAGGAAAGCGAAAAATCAGAACCGGCAAGGTAATAAGCGATAAGATGGATAAAACGGTGGTGGTGGTGGGGGGGAGTTTGACGCGTCATCCTCTTTACAAGAAGGTAATCAGGCATACTTCTAAATTTAGAGCCCATGATGAGACTAATGCCTGCAAGGTTGGTGATGTGGTGAAGATTATTGAAACTCGCCCTTTATCCAAGGGAAAACGCTGGCGAGTGGTAGAAATAATAAGCAGAAAGGAAGCAGTTGAGGTCGAGCCTACTGAGGTAGCTTGAATTCGGTCAGAGATAAGGAATAATGATTCAGCCTTATACTAGACTTAAAGTAGCTGATAATACTGGAGCTCGACAGATTATGTGCATTAATGTGCCCGGTGGCACGCGGAGAAGATATGCCACCGTTGGCGATGTCGTTGTAGGCACAGTGAAGCGCGCCATTCCTGGTGGCGTGGTAAAGAAGGGTGATGTGGTACGGGCAGTAATTGTGCGTATAGCTAAGCAGCACCATCGCTCGGACGGTTCTTATATTAGATTTGATGATAATGCTGCTGTTATCCTGGATGACAGGAACAATCCCAGAGGTACTCGTATTTTTGGTCCGGTAGCTAGAGAACTCCGAGACAAAAATTTCATGAAAATAATATCGCTAGCGCCTGAGGTTCTTTAAGATGAAGATTAGAAAGAATGATACGGTTCTTGTTATCGCCGGCAAAGATAAGGGTAAGAAGGGTAAGGTACGGCAGGCTTTGCCCAAGAAAGATATGATTATGGTCGAAGGTATTAATATGGTTAAGCGCCATTCTCGAGCCCGTGGTGTAGCCAGGCAGGCTGGCATAATCGAGCTGGAAGCTCCACTGCATATATCAAATGTCATGTTAGTTTGTAATAAATGTAACAAACCGACTCGGGTAGGTTACAGTTTTCTTGCTGATGGCAGAAAGGCGCGAATTTGTCGCTCTTGTGCTGAAGTCATTGATTAGTTAAAGGTATGAGTTGAAGATGCCTCGGTTGAAGGAAAAATATGTAAAAGAGGTCGTGCCCGAACTGATGAGCAAGTTTGGGTACGAGAACGTGATGCAAGTGCCGAAGCTTAGCAAAATCGTGCTGAATATCAGTCTGGGCGAGGCGATACAGAACCCTAAAGCATTAGAAGGGGCCGAGAGTGATTTAGCGGCTATTGCAGGGCAGCATCCAGTAATAACACGGGCCAGGAAGTCTATCGCCGCTTTTAAGCTCAGAGCTGGCATGCCTATTGGCATGAGGGTCACATTACGGGGCAGGCGAATGTATGACTTCTTCGATAAGCTCGTCAGTGTCGTTTTGGCACGCATCCGGGATTTTCAAGGAGTATCCCGCGATTCATTTGATGGCGAGGGCAACTATACTCTGGGAATGAAAGAGCAAGTAGTTTTCCCTGAGATTGATTACGATAAGGTGGATAAGCTGCGGGGATTAGAAATAACTATTGTTACTACTGCAGCTAGCGATGAGGAAGGCAGGGGTTTGCTTGAGGCCCTGGGTATGCCCTTTAGAAGAAACTGAGGTTGGCATTAGAAATGGCAAAGTTATCTAAGGTTTTAAAATCGAAACGCCCTCCGAAGTATAAAGTGCAGCAGCGGAATCGCTGCCAGTTGTGTGGCAGACCGCGTGCTTACATACGTAAGTTCGGTTTGTGCCGTATTTGTTTTCGAAAGTTGGCTTTAAGCGGCCAGATTCCTGGGGTGAGAAAATCAAGCTGGTGATTTAAAGTCTGGAGGCGTCTCTCTATGGTTACTGATCCCATTGCTGATATGTTAACTCGAATACGGAACGCAGTCATGGCGCATCATGATAGTGTCCTTATACCCGCTTCAAGGATTAAGCTTTCTATCGCTAAAATCCTTAAAGATGAGAGCTTCATTGCTGATTATACTGTTCTTAGGGGCAAGCCACAGCGAGTGATTAAAATCCTCTTGAAATATGTTGATGGGCGCCCTGCCATTGTAGGCTTGGAGAGAGTTAGCAAGCCAGGCCTTCGAATGTATGTTGGGCGTGGGGAAATTCCCCGCGTCTATGGTGGGCTTGGTATTACTATCTTGTCCACATCCAAAGGGGTCATGACCGGGCAGGCGGCATGGCGCCGAAATCTCGGTGGTGAATTGTTATGTTATGTTTGGTAAGTAGGCTGTCGGAGGATATTTCGTGTCTCGAATAGGATTATTACCTATACCTGTGCCTCAGGGTGTGAAGGTGAACATCCAGGGCAATGAAGTGACCGTAGAGGGCAGCAAAGGTAAACTGTCTCGGTCATTTCATCCCGATATCTCTATTATGCTGAAGGATGGAAACCTGGTAGTGGCGCGGCCTACCGATAATAGAAACCATCGGGCTTTGCATGGCTTGACTCGGAGCCTCCTGGCTAACATGGTTGAAGGGGTTACTAAAGGTTTTGAGAAGGTTCTGGAGCTAAGTGGTGTTGGTTATCGAGCCCAGAAAGCTGGCAATAAGATATCAGTGCAGGTTGGATTTAGTCATGCGGTGGAGTTTTCCCCACCACCCGGGATAGATATTGTTGTTGAAGGGACGAACCGCATTCGGATTATTGGTATTGACAAAGAGATTGTGGGCGAGACGGCGGCTCGAATTCGAGCTATACGGCCTGCCGACTCGTACAAGGGCAAAGGTGTCAAATATGCTGGTGAGGTACTTCGCCTAAAACCTGGCAAGGCAGGTAAGGCAGCGCTAAAAGGATAAAGGATATTGATGGCTAAAACAGATACCAGGTTAGCGCGAAAGCGCCGTCACACACGAATCAGAGCCGAGTTAAGCGGAACAGCGATGAGGCCAAGGCTCTGCGTTTTTCGGAGCTTGAAACATATCTATGCTCAGGTTATAGATGATGGTGCTGGCTATACTCTGGTTTCGGCCAGTAGTTTAGACCCGGAAATCAGAGAGAAAGTAGCTGGGAAGAAAAAAACGGAAAGCGCCGAACTAGTAGGCTCTCTTATAGCCCAACGCGCCTTGAGCAAGGGGATCAGTCGGGTCGCTTTCGACAGAGGCGGCTGTAAATTTCACGGGAGAGTAAAGGCTTTAGCTGAAGCCGCCAGGAAAGTCGGATTAGATTTTTGAGGTTTGTCTGATGAAAGCAATTACCAAGCTAATCGGTGAGAAAACTAAAATCGATGCTAGCGAGCTTGAAATTAGCGAGAAGCTAGTGTCACTTAACCGCGTAACCAAAGTCGTTAAAGGTGGTAAAAAGCTTCATTTTAGAGCTCTGGTAGTGGTTGGCGATGGCAATGGGCATGTGGGGGCTGGCCTGGGTAAGGCCAGAGAAGTACCGGAAGCTATCCGTAAGGCTGGTGTTACAGCCAAGAAAGAGTTAATCAAGGTGCCTATGTCAGGTACTACTATACCACATGAGATTTTGGCTAAGTTTGGAGCAGCGAAAGTCTTGCTTAAGCCAGCGCCACCTGGAACCGGTGTCATCGCCGGTGGCAGCGTCCGGGCTGTGCTTGAAGCTGCGGGTATAAAGGATGTGCTTACTAAGTCTTTGGGTAGCTCTAACCCTGTTAATGCGGTCAGAGCGACTTTATTGGCATTAGCTAGCCTCAGGCATCCTGAGGAAGCTGTGGCAAGGCGGAAAGCTGAACTTGGAATCAAGGGGGCTGAGACAGGTGGCTAAACTTCGCATCACATGGATAAAGAGTGATATTGGTTACGCCAAAGACCAGAGGCGAACCTTGAAGGCTTTGGGTTTTCATCGGTTGTATCAAACAGTGGAGCATGAAGATTCCCCCTCCATTAGGGGCATGGTAGCTAAGGTCGGTCATTTAGTTAAAACGGAAGTGATTGGCGATGGAGCAACATAAACTAAAACCCCCGGCGGGTGCCAAACATAAGAGAAAACGCGTTGGCCGTGGCGATGGCAGCGGGCATGGCACTTATTCGGGGCGCGGCTGTAAAGGTCAGAAATCGCGTGCCGGTAGTGGAGTTCGCCTTGGTTTTGAGGGCGGGCAGCTACCTCTCATTAAGCGTCTACCGCGGAAAAGAGGGTTCGTTAACATCTTTAGAACCGAGTACAGCATTGTTAATGTGGGCGAACTGAAAATATTCCCCCCTAATGCTGATGTTACTCCAAAAGAATTACTCGAAGTTGGGCTAGTTAAATCTTTTAAACATCCAGTTAAAATCCTCGGCGATGGGGAGATTGATCGCCCACTTGTGGTAAAGGCAAACAAATTCTCTGCCGTTGCTGAAAAGAAAATTGTGGCCGCTGGTGGGAGAGCGGAGGGCATTTAAGATGCAGCAAGTGTCAGGTAGACCGCGCCTTATTCAAGCATTGATAGATGCCTTTTCACTACCCGACCTGAGGCGTCGCCTCCTCTTTACTCTGGGCATGCTGGTAGTTTTTCGCTTCATAGCCCATGTTCCAGTGCCTGGGGTGAACCTTGCTGCACTTGACGAACTTTTTAGAACAAATCAACTTCTGGGCATGCTTGACCTGTTTAGCGGTGGGGCTATGAGAAATTTCAGCGTGGCGGCTATGGGTGTTTATCCTTATATAACTGCCTCCATCGTTATGCAGTTATTAGTTCCAGTTATTCCCCAGCTTAGAGCTTTATCTCAGGAAGGGGAAGCCGGCAGACGCAGAATAAATCAGTTTACTCACTGGCTGACCGTACCCTTAGCCGCTCTTCAGGGCTATGCTCAATTAACACTGATGCGCAGTCAGGGTGTTATAGGTCAAGTTGCTGCGTTGCCCACTGTGGCTATAATAGTGTCACTCACCGCAGGGACCATATTTCTTGTCTGGCTTGGCGAGCTGATTACTGAGCGAGGCATTGGTAATGGTGTCTCGATAATAATCTTCGGCGGCATTGTTTCTGGTTTACCAGAAATGATCGGTCGTGGCTTTATAGCCAGGGAGAATCTGGTTAGTCTAATCGCCTTCATCATTTTAGCCTTGGCCATGGTGATCTTTATAGTCATATTCATCGAGGGTCACCGCCGCATCCCGGTCCAATATGCGCGGACTGCCTTTCGAGGCGCCCGTATGTATCGCCAGACAGGCTCAACATACATTCCACTTCGGGTGAATACAGCCGGCATGATACCTCTCATATTTGCTATCTCACTGTTGATTTTCCCGGCAACGATAGCTAGCTATTTTGCTAGCCCGCTGGGGCAAGACCCGAACTTCGCCAGTAAGATTATGACGTGGTTCAGCCCTGATGCACCTCTCCCCATGGGTTTGTTTTACTGGGTATTTTATTTCGTGATGGTGGTTGCTTTCACCTTTTTCTATACTATGGTGATATTCGAGCAGATGAACCTGGCACGGACCTTGCAACGGCAAGGAGGCTTTATCCCGGGCGTTCGCCCTGGTAAACCTACGACCGATTACCTTAACAAGGTTATCAAACGTCTCACCTGGGGCGGAGCTCTTTTCTTAGCTACAGTTGCAGTGATGCCGTTTTTTGTTCGGGAATTGACGGATGTTGCCGTGTTGACTCTGTCTAGTACCGGCATACTCATCGTTGTCGGTGTGGCTTTAGATACTATGAAGCAAATAGAAGCGCAGTTGACGATGCGACGCTACGAAGGTTTCTTGAGGTAAGGAGATAGGCAGAGTGTTTTTGGTTTTGCTTGGTGCTCCTGGGGCGGGCAAGGGAACTCAGGCAGCTATTATTTCCCGAAAGTTAGGGCTAGCTCATATAGCTTCGGGTGACCTTTTCCGACAGGCAGTAGAGAAGGGGACAAAGTTAGGGCAGTCAGTTAAATCTTATATGGATAAGGGTGCTTTAGTTCCCGATGAGGTGACGATTCAACTTATCTCTGAGCGACTCAATGACTCTGATTGTAAAACGGGGTGCGTTTTTGACGGCTTTCCCCGGACCATAGAGCAGGCCAAGGCGCTTGATAAGATGTTAGCCAGTCGAGGGGAAGCTATAGATAGAGCGATTTATATTGAGGTTCCTGAAGAAGAGCTGTTAAAACGGCTTAGCGGGCGCTGGATATGCCGCCGATGCCAGGCACCTTACCATGAGTTAACTTCACCGCCAAAAGTTGCCCAAAAATGTGATAAATGTGATGGCGAGCTATACCAACGCTCTGATGATACTGTGGAGACGGTAAAAGAGCGATTGAAGGTTTATTTTGCTCAGACTACGCCGGTTCTGGACTATTACCAGGCAAAGAGCAAGCTTATTGCAGTGGATGGCAAGCTTAGAATAGAAGAGGTGGCTGAGGGGATAATTGATGTTCTCAAGCCTAAATCGGTAAGAGCCGGATGACTGTGATAAAGTCTCCACAGGAAGTAGCTATAATGCGACAGGCTGGAAAGATTGTAGCGGCAGTGTTACAAAAATTGAGGGAAGAAATAAGGCCAGGAATTAAGACGCGCCAACTGGACTCTGTGGCAATGAATGAATTGCAAGAATATGGGGCTAAGGCTTCTTTTAAGGGTTACCGTGGCTTTCCGGCGTATCTGTGCGTCTCGGTGAATGATGAAATCGTGCATGGTATCCCCGGGGAGCGGCGGCTGGACGAGGGAGATATAGTCTCCGTAGACTTCGGGGCGATTGTTGGTGGTTTCCATGGTGATGGAGCGATAACGGTGGGGGTAGGTAGAATTAGTTCTAAATCTCAAGAGCTCTTAGCGGTTACTGAGGCTGCATTGATGGCCGGAATAAAGGCAGCACGTGGTGGCAACCATCTGGGCGATATTTCAGCGGCTATTCAGAACTATGTCGAAACAAGGGGATTTTCCGTGATTCGAGAGTATTCCGGGCACGGCGTGGGCAGGGACTTACATGAAGACCCATTAGTGCCAAACTTCGGCTCACCTGGTGATGGCCCTTTATTGCAAAAGGGTATGACGTTGGCGCTGGAGCCGATGGTGACTACCGGTGACTGGCGGACACGCCTGGCTAAGAACAGATGGACGGTACTGACTGCTGATGGCAGTCTTTCGGCTCATTTTGAGCATACTATCGCTATTGACGAGGGTGAACCGGAGATACTAACTCTATTATAATAGAAGTGTAGTATGCCTAAGAAAGAAGCAATAGAGGTTGAAGGCACGGTGATTGAATCCTTACCCAATGCCACTTTTCGTGTGGAGTTAGCTAACGGGCATGAGGTTTTAGCTCATATTTCGGGTAAAATGAGGAGGCATTACATCAGGATTTTGCCAGCAGATAGAGTGTTGGTGGAGCTTTCCCCCTACGATTTGAGTCGGGGAAGAATTACTTACCGGTTTAAGTAGTCATGAACAAGTTGAGATTATTGAGCAAGTCCTCTCTGTCATTGCCAGCCCTTCGCTACTGTCAGGTTTTGACATGTTTATGCACAAAGTATATTATGTAAGGGTTTTTCGAATTTTACGGTGGTTGAACTATGAAAGTACGGTCTTCTGTTAAGCGTCGTTGCGATAAATGCAAGATTATAAGGCGGCGTGGAGTCGTCCGGGTTATTTGCCAAAACCCTAAGCATAAGCAGCGACAAGGATAACTATGGGAGGAAATTGAGATATGGCACGCATTGCAGGTGTGGATATTCCTAAAGAGAAAAAGGTGGCGATCTCTTTGCAGTATATTTACGGCATCGGTCCTACTGTAAGCCGCAGGATTTTGACTTCCAGCGGTGTGAATCCCGATACTAAAGTAAAGGACCTTAGTGACCAAGAGGTTAGCCGTATTCGAGAGATTATTGACAAAGAGTATAGAGTAGAAGGTGAGCTTCGTAAGGAAGTTAATCTGAATATAAAGCGGCTTGTTGAGATAGGCAGCTATCGAGGCATCAGGCATCGTCGCGGTCTGCCAGTCCATGGACAGCGGACACGAACCAATGCTCGAACCAGGCGTGGTCTTCGCAAGACTGTGGCTGGACGCGGACAGAGGCGTGGAGTGGCTAAGAAATAAAGGAGTGATGAAGGTAATATGCCTAGGAAAAAGAGAACTGGAGTAAGAAGGCGAGAGCGCAAACAGATTGCTGAAGGTAAGGCTTACATCCAATCTACCTTTAATAATACAATTGTTACTCTTACCGACAGTAAAGGCAATGTTGTCGCCTGGGGGAGTTCCGGCACAGCCGGGTTTAAGGGCTCTCGCAAAGGTACCCCATACGCTGCTCAGTTGGCTGCCCAGGCAGCTGCTCAGAAGGCTAAAGAGCATGGTTTGCGTCAGGTCGAGGTATTCGTCCGTGGTCCCGGCAGCGGTCGCGAAGCAGCAATTCGAGCTATCCAGGCTTCTGGAATTTCAGTTACTGGGATCAAGGATGTAACGCCTATTCCACATAATGGCTGTCGGCCTCGTAAGAGAAGGCGAGTGTAAGAATGGCACGATATACGCAGGCTACTTGTCGTTTATGTCGTCGTGTTGGCGACAAATTAATGCTCAAAGGAGACAGGTGTTTCACCTCCAAATGCGCTCTGGAGCGCAGGGATGTCCCACCTGGGTATAGTGGCATCGCCAAGCGGCGAGCAAAGAAGTCCGACCGTGGACTTCAGTTACAGCAGAAGCAGAAAGCTCGCTATACCTACGGAATTTTGGAGCGGCAGTTCCGTAAAGTCTTTGCTGAGGCGGAAAGGCTACCTGGTATAACTGGTGAGAACCTCTTAGTCTTGCTGGAGAGACGCTTGGATAACGTGGTCTACCGCCTGGGTTTTGCTAACTCACGGTCTCAGGCGAGACAATTAGTGCGGCATGGTCACTTTCAGTTAAATGGACGTAAGACCGATATCCCCTCCTGCCTGGTAAAGCCCGGCGATGTTATTGCATGGCAGGAGGCTAGTACCCAAAGTGAATATTACAAAGCGCTCGTTCAGGAAATCGAGAACAGGACTGTTCCTGGTTGGTTGGCACTGGATAAGCAAAAACTGGTCGGTAAAATCGTTAATTTGCCAGCCGGTGACGATATTGAAGCCAAGTTCGACGCAAAAGCTATTGTCGAATATTATTCCCGGTGAGGTAGTTTTTTGGTTAGCTTAGCATTACCAAAAGTTGAGTGTGTTGAAAGCACTGAAATCTATGGCCGTTTTGTTGCCGAGCCGCTGGAGAAAGGTTTCGGAATTACCACGGGCAATGGTTTACGCCGGGTGCTTCTTAGTTCTTTACCCGGTGCGGCAACAACCTGGGTCGTGATTGAAGGTATGCAACACGAGTTTTCCACAATCCCCCATGTTAAGGAGGACACTATAGATTTTCTGTTAAACGTCAAGGCAATACGCCTGCGGCATCTTTCTCAACGTCCCGGTAAGCTAAGACTTGAGGTTGAGGGAGAAGGGCAAGTTTGTGCTGGCGACATTAAATCATCAGCGGATTTTGAAATCGTTAATCCTGAGCTTCATCTGGCTACCCTGGACTCTCCTGAAGCTAAGCTCATCGTTGAATTCAATGTTGAGGTGGGCAGAGGTTATGTGCCAGCTACCTCCAGCGACAGCCTGCCCATCGGAGCCATTCCCATAGATGCCATCTTCACACCGGTGCGTAAAGTCAATTACTCGGTCGAGCCCAGCAGCCTCAGAGAGGGAAGTAACCAGGAGAAGCTTATCCTGGAAGTCTGGACCGATGGCACTTTATCTCCGATAGAGGCAGTCAGTCAAAGCGCGGCTATCCTGGTTGAGCAGTTTGGCTGCTTCCGCGAACTGGCTAGAGCTGTTACTCTGGAGGGGGACGAAGTGTCCTGGCAGCGGCTGCTGCCACCAGAGCAGTACCTGATGCCTTTAGACCAACTGAATCTATCCACACATACCTATAACAGCTTAAGAAGAGGTGGTGTGACCACATTAGGTCAGATTTTAGAACGAGGTATAGATGGTCTGTGTGCCTTAGCTGGCTTTGGGGCCAAGTCTAAGGAGGAAGTAGAGGCAGCCTTTAAACGGCTCGACCTGCCTGTTATCCCCGAATCTAAAGAGAAAAAGGAAAGGAAGAAGAGGTCATCTTCAGCTTCCAAGAAAGCTGAAAGCAATTCAAATAGCTAAAGGAAGTTTAGGGATTGAGACATCAGATAGCTGGACGAAAACTCAGCAGACCTACAGCGCAGCGCTGGGCGTTGTATCGGAACTTGGTCACCGATTTATTCAAATACCAAAAAATTGTCACCACCGAGGCCAAGGCAAAGGAAATTCGTGGCTTGGCCGAGAAGATGGTTACTTTAGGGAAAGAAGGCAGCCTGGCGTCTCGGCGTCGCGCTTTGTCTTTTGTTACTGACAAGAAGATTGTGGACAGGATATTCAACGAGTTCGCACCCAGGTATGCGCAGCGCCCCGGTGGTTATACACGGCTGGTCAAGTTGGGTCGCCGGGTCGGTGATGGGGCACCCCTGGCGCAGATTGAGATGGTAGAATAAGACACTAAAATTTGGGGCCCCCTAGAAAACAAAGTTTTTTAGGGGTAGTTGTTGGTGAAGCTCTTTAACAGTTTTAACAAAATCGTTCTGGTTGTGGAGTATGATGGCAGACGATATCATGGTTTCCAGTGGCAAGCTAAGTTGCCCACCGTTCAAGCTGAACTGGAACGGGCCATACGGAAGCTTACCGGGGAGAGGAGACGTGTAGCTGCCGCTAGCCGGACTGATGCCGGTGTGCACGCCAGGGGTCAGGTGGTCAGCTTTCGGACTGAGTCTGCCTTGCCTCCCCGGACGTTTGTTAGAGCGCTGAATTATTATCTGCCGAGGGACATTGCGGTCAAGGGCGCCTGCCTGGTGAATGCAGACTTTAACGTCAGGGGTGATGCCGTGAGTCGAGAATATGATTATTACATTTTGAATAGTTCCACTCGGTCACCTCTGCATGAGGGTTTTGCTTATACTATACCCCAAGAGTTGAATATTGAAATGATGAATAAGGCGTGTAAGTTTATTGAAGGCGAACACGATTTCGCCTCTTTTGTCACCTCTCTAGGCAAGATGAGAAGCACAGTACGCACGGTGTATAAAGCCAGGGTGACAAGGGAGGATGACCTGGTCACTTTTAATATGACCGCTAATTCTTTTCTGCCTCACCAGGTTCGCAATACGGTAGGCTTGTTGGTAAGAGTGGGGTCAGGTAAAGTGGGTCTTGATGAATTTCAACAGATTATGGAGGCAAAGACGCTGGGCTTGGCTGGGCCAACAGCCCCGCCTTGTGGTCTATACCTTACTAAAGTCAATTACCCCAGCGATTTGGAACTGGAAACATGAAAACATATGCAACTAAAGCTGAAGACGTCGAACGCCAGTGGCATGTTGTAGATGCCTCTGGGAAAACTTTGGGCAGGCTCGCCGCCCAGGTAGCCAGTTTGCTTATGGGCAAGCATAAGCCAATATATGTTCCGTATCTTGATACCGGTGACTATGTCATCGTGCTCAATGCCGCCAAGGTTAGAGTGACGGGGAGGAAAGCCAGACAAAAAGTCTACTATCGGCATTCTGGATACCCCAGCGGCTTGAGAGCAACAACTTTCGAAGAGATGCTGGCTACCCATCCTACCAGGGTGATTGAGCATGCGGTTAAGGGTATGTTGCCCCATAATCGGCTGGGTAGAGCCATGTTTAAGAAGCTCAAGGTTTATGCCGGCGATAGCCATCCGCATCAGGCACAGCTCGCTGGCGCTAAAATGACTGCAAAAGGGAGTGGAAGCTCGTGACAACTCAGACCTATATCCGTGGCACAGGTAGGCGCAAGTGCGCCGTAGCACAGGTGAGACTGTTCTCAGGGGGCAGCGGGAAGATTATCATCAATGGTAAGCCATATCAGGAGGTTTTTCCCCGTATTGAACACCGCCGCACCATCGAGCATCCGTTTGTGGCTACCGATACCGTAGGAAAGTTCAACGTCGAGGTCAAGGTGAACGGTGGTGGTATGACTGGCTGGGCTGGGGCTATTCGACACGGCATTGCCCGAGCCCTGGTTGAAGCCAACGAGCAGTTCAAGCCCCTTCTGCGTCAGGAAGGGCTGTTAACCCGCGACCCTCGAGTTAAAGAGCGCAAGAAGTACGGACTCAAGCGCGCCCGCAAAGCACCTCAATATACCAAGCGATAAAACTTCCGAATGGAAAAGGCTTGGGCAGCGGAACTGGACCGGCTACGGTCGTATCTACTTGAGAAGTTCCACGAGTGGATTTGTGAGCAGCGGAATCTTCATCTGCCTAAAGCCCGGCCGTTATTCAGCGAGGAAAAGTCACGGTTAGCCGGATATTTTGAGAACAGGCTCCTTGACTTGGCCCGGGTGGCCAGTGTTGACTGCATTCAAAACCCCAAGTTTTATGGTGCCCTGAAAAAGTCCGGAGTCCCCATTCCTCTGGATTTCAGCACCGCCGTTGGCCTTACCCTCATTGACTGCATCCTCATTCGGAAAGAGCTTCAGCCGGGCACTACTGCATTTATCTCCACTCTATTTCATGAGATGGTTCA
>JBBISW010000008.1:0-32980 GCA_037441105.1 Chloroflexota bacterium | reverse complement strand
GGAAGAGGTGCTCGCCATTGCCTGACATTTACACACCTATTGACAAGACCTCCTTGGCCCCGGTGAGTTAACTCCGAAGGTCCTCCAATTCTTGAGCCTGGTCATGGACATCCTGTGAATTGAACAATTCATCGTTAAGTGCAATGCGAGACCAAAAGCTGCTGCAATGCTGGAATTAGCTGTTTCTTATCAAATACGAGTTCGGGAACTGTCCACACTGGCCCACCCACTGCTTGCAAAAATCTACAAAGGTCAACTAAGTTTTTACCTGTTATTTCTAGCCAGAGCCTTGTCAATTGCACCTGTTATATCCTTGGATGTAACACTCTACTTAGGTTCGGCACCATTTAATAAATCCTTCAGAATGTGTAATTGAACTCGTTAATTTGGGCAAATGTTAGGCTCTCGATGTGAGAGTTTCAATTCTTCTTGGAGCCAATGCTAACGAAAGAAAGATAACTATACCGATTTTGGGCTGTGAACCGAGGCCAATATCTCGGCCAGCCGTCTGCCTAGTTTTCGCGCTTCTTCGATTAAGGACGGGTTACTCTTTACTTCGCCAGGTTTATCGGCATACCCTGTGAGCGTTACTATCCTATCATCGGGAATATCGGCGGATAGTTTCAAGAACCGCCTCAGCGCCCTGACAGTGTGCTCGATACCAGCACCACCACCAATAACAATCAAACCAGCACACGACATTCTAGGAGATATTTCATGGGTGTAGAGAAAATAGTTTCGGTCCACAAAGGCCTTCATCTGAGCGGTCATATTGTAGTAATAGACAGGACTGCCCAGAATTACCGCGTCTGCACTAATAAATTTATCCAGAATCCAGGGGGTATCATCATCCTGCTTGCAAGCTGAAAATGAAGCACACTTCTCATGCCCCAGGCATGGGTTTACTCGATGCCGAGTCAACATAATCTTCTCAGTCTCAAAACCGCGGGCGGCTGCTTCCTGGAGCGCCTGGTCCACAAGGTAGCTGGTGTTCCCTCCAGGTCTGGGGCTACCAACAATTGCCAAAATCTTCATCATTTTCTCCTCGGTCTTGCCTGATATAAGTGATAACTACCTAAACGGCGATTTCAGGCAATTATTGGATTTTTACCAGCTCAATTTCAAAAGTCAGGTCTTTCCCGGCAAGAGGGTGGTTAGCATCTATGGTGACCGTCGTGTCAGAGACTTTGGTGATAGTGACTACAATCATTCCACCATCCGGTCGAGTCATCTGCAACTGCTGACCAACCTGTGGAGTCAGGCCGCTGGGAAGTTTTTCTCGGGGTACTTCCAGCATCAGTTCATCACGGTGCGGGCCGTAGGCCTCATCTGCTGGAATGGTAACGGTTTTCTTTCCCCCGACTTTCATCCCCAGGACAGCTTTTTCAAACCCGGGAATCATTTGACCTGCACCCAAAGTAAACTCCAAAGGGTCACGCTCAACTGATGAATCAAATACGGTACCGTCTGCCAGTTTTCCGGTATAGTGCACCTGAACAGTATCGCCATTCTTGGCTTGTGCTGTGTTACATCCTGGCATCAGTATGATTCCCAGTATCAAGATTACCGCTAGAACAATGTGGCTGTTTTTCACCACGCTAACCTCCAATCTTTATATTAAGCTCCGGGCCAACAGCGCAAACAAGGTACCTGCCATATCCTGGTTTGCCTGCGCCAAGCATTACGACATTTTACACCTCCATTCGCTGATTAGCAATTTTTTACGATAGACTCCTCGGCTGTCTACCGTTCGCTTCTTTTATGCTTTCTTTTATCCGCCTGTTGAGATTGTTTACTAGTGTAGTGGACTATGTCCGAAAACGCTGATTGATAATTTGTCTCTTCCATTTTGTGAAAAGAGTTATAGCTATATTAGTGATACACATTAAACATGTAGCCCCGTCCCGCTTTGCGGGATAGCCTCGGGAACCCGACCCTAAAGGGTCGGGACTACATTTTCGGATAGTCTGAAAAGCGACCTTAAAAGGTCGCGGCTACATGAGTGGTCGGCTTACTCTAAAGGGTCGCAGCTACATTAGAAGTAGATTATTAACAAGTACTCTCCTAGTTCTCTTTGCTGCTATCTGCCTTCGATGGTATAATGGCTGAAAATTGAATCTATAGATTCGAACTTCAGACTATGGGAAAAGCAGATTCCGAAAAGAAGCTAATCATCGCTGTTATCGGTGGTGGGAAATGCACTGCCCAGGAAGCAGTACTGGCTGAGACCGTGGGCAGGGAACTGGCAAAGCGCGGGGGCATTCTGGTCTGCGGCGGCTTGACCGGCGTTATGGAGGCAGCCTGCCGTGGAGCCGCTATCGAGTCCGGGCTGACTATAGGCATTTCGCCTACCGAAGACCCAGCCGATTGTAATCCATACGTGCAAATCCCCATAGCTACCGGTGTGGGCTATGCCAGAAACATTGCCGTGGTTAAATCAGCTCAGGCGGTAATCGCCATTGACGGCGATTACGGTACGCTCACCGAGCTCGGCTTTGCCCTGAAGAGCGGCATCCCGGTTATCGGACTAAAGACCTGGTCATTGTACCGAAACGGTGAAGAAGATAGGTCTATAATAAAGGCAGAGGACGCCGTGGATGCTGTGGAGAAGGCTATTTCACTGGCCAAAGGTCAAAAAATACACTAACACCAATGAAATCAAAACGGGCAACTATTAAAGCTATCAGAGCCCACGAAATCCTCGACTCCCGGGGCAATCCCACCGTTGAAGTTGAGATAGAACTATCCGACGGCACAACTGGCACAGCCGCAGTGCCCTCAGGAGCCAGCACCGGCAAGTATGAAGCTGTGGAACTCCGCGACGGAGACAAGTGCAGATATGGCGGGCTGGGGGTTTGTAAAGCTGTAAGCAACGTTAACAATAAGATTGCTCCGGCACTGGTCGGCATGTTGGCTTCAGAACAACAGACGATTGACCAAGTGCTGCTCGAGCTTGATGGCACTCCTAATAAATCCAACCTCGGAGCTAATGCCATACTCGGAGTATCTCTGGCCACCGCTAAAGCTGCGGCAAATTCGGCAAATCTCCCCCTGTACCGTTATCTGGGCGGTGCATCTGCCCGCCTTCTGCCGGTGCCCATGATGAACATACTTAACGGTGGCAAACACGCCGCTGATTCCACCGATTTTCAGGAATTTATGGTAGCGCCAGCAGGCGCCACCAGCTTCAGCCAGGCGTTGGAAATGGGGACCGAAATCTACCACGCTCTTAAGAAAGCCATCAAAGACAAAGGGCTGAACACCAATGTCGGCGATGAGGGCGGCTTTGCACCATCGCTGGCTTCTAATAAGCAAGCAGTGGAGCTAATCCTGAGGGCTATTGACCTCACTGGCTGCAAAGCTGGCGATGACTGCTTCATCGCCCTGGACCCAGCGTCGAGCAGCTTCTATGAAGAAGGTAAATACGTCCTGCAAAAAGAAGGCGCGACTCTTACCAGCAGTGAAATGATAGATTACTATGCCAAATGGGTGTCGAGCTATCCTATCATCAGCATTGAAGACGGACTGGCCGAGGACGATTGGTCTGGATGGGTAGCTATGACCTCCAGACTGGGCGAGAAGATTAAACTGGTCGGCGATGACCTCTATACCACAAATCTGGAACGGCTGGAACGAGGCATTGCCCAAAAAGCGTCCAATGCCATCCTGATAAAGCCCAATCAAGTGGGCACGCTCAGTGAAACCCTAGCGACGGTAAAAAGAGCGCAGCAGGTTGGCTGGATGACAATAATCAGTCATCGCTCCGGCGAAACTGAGGATACAACTATCGCTGACCTGGCACTTGCCGTCGGCTCTGGCTTGATAAAAGCTGGTGCTCCCTGCCGCAGCGAGAGAGTAGCCAAATATAATCGCCTGCTCAGGATAGAAGCTGAGCTTGGCACCAATGCCCGTTACGCCGGCAAGCAAGTTTTCTCAACTCCAGGAGGATGAGTGTGTCTGCTAATGTAGTGCGAGGCTTTTCCACCCCGATGAAATCGGGGGGACAAGAGCCTCGCTATAGAAAGGCGACCCTAAAGGGTCGCACTACATTGGAGAATAAATTGTGCATAAGCAATCTCGGAGGATAGACTTATGGAAATAGTGCAAGGAGTTCACCAAATAAAGCTGCCACTGCCCGCGGGTACAGCATTAGACCATATCAATGCCTATTTAATAGAGGGTAGCCAGGGCAACTTGTTAATTGATACTGGCTTTGATACCCCTGAGGCCTTCGGGGCATTGAGAGATGGCCTGAGAAACAGCGGCTTCGGATTCAAAGACATCAACCAGATTGTGGTCACTCATATTCACCCCGACCATTATGGCCTAGCTGATAAGCTGAAACAGATGTCCGGGGCTACAGTGGCTTTCAGTGAAATCGAGGAGAAACTTATCGAGTCGCGATACGTGAAAACGGATAGCCTGCTAAAGGAGGTAAGACTTATCTTCAAACGCAACGGTGTTCCTGAGGACGATTTACCTGAGCTCACTGAAGCCGCGCTCGCAGTTAAGCAATTTGTCGGGCTGGTCTCACCTGACATCAAAGTAAAAAACGGCGACAGAATCTCTACCGGCTCCTCGGAGTTGAAAGTATTTTTGACCCTAGGACATTCGCCTGGTCATATTTGCCTTTACGAGCCGAAGCGGAAATTCCTCTTTTCCGGAGACCATATTTTGCCCGATATATTCCCTCATGTCGGTCTTCATCCGCAATCCGGGGAAAATCCATTAGGCGACTTTTTCGATTCCTTCGAATCCATGGCAAAGCTGGAAGTCAACTTCATCTTCCCGGGACATGGCTCCGTTTTCAGCGGGTTCAAGCTAAGAGTTGGTGAACTATTTCATCATCACGAGCAGCGACAATTAGCCATAATGAAGGTTATCAGAGATGACCCGAAATCTGCCTATCAAATAGCTATCGAGATACCATGGATGCCCAGCGGTGAAGCTGTCAAATTCGAGAAGTTGTCTATATTCGATAAGCGGCTGGCGGTGATGGAGACCTTAGCCCACCTTAAGCTCCTGATAATTGAAGGAAAAGCGGAGAAGATAGCCGAAGAGGATACCGACCTTTACTGGGCAGGAGGCTAAATTTGCTGCGTAGATATTCGTGCTGAGGAGGATATAAGCAAACTCTAAACACTAATTTCTAAATTCTAAACAAATTCAAATGACCCGAACCAAAAATTCAAAACAGAATGATTTAGAGGTATTTATTTGTCATTGCGAGGGGCATTAAGCCCCGAAGCAATCTCGAAAGATTGCCACGCTTCGCTCGCAATGACAGGAGGAGTTGTCCAACGAGCTTCATGAGTTAGAGGAGCGAACCCTAAAATTTGTCAATACGAGAAGACAAAAAGAGTTTTGGTAATTTGGATTTAGATATTGTTTGTGATTTGATGCTTGAGGTTTGGGACTTAATCTAAGGGGCTATAAAGATGGATGAGATAAAAAATAAAGTGAGAAACCTAAAGCTCGAATATAAGTCTTACCCTCAAAAAGAGCTGCTGATAGCCATGCCCAATCCTTACCCCAATAGGGAGTATGAGGAGGAAATCATTACCAGCGAATTCACCGCTCTCTGTCCACTCAACCCGGGACAACCTGACTACGCCACGCTTACCATAAAGTATGTCCCTGACAAGCAGATAATTGAGCTAAAGTCGCTGAAATTCTACCTGACAAGCTATCGGATGGTGGAAATATTTTACGAGGAGGCAACCAATCGGGTACTGGAAGACCTAGCCGAGGCCGTGAAGCCCAGGAGACTGGAGGTAATGGCAGAGTGGAACATAAGAGGAGGCATTGGAACTAAGGTAAAGGTAAGCTATAATAAGAAACCTTAAATGTCATTCTGAGGAGCACTTCGCTTTTTCTGTCATTCTGAGCGTAGGGTGGTGGATAGGCAGAACTAATGTAATGTAGTGCGAGGCTTTAGCCTCGCTGGGTTCGACCCTCTAAGGTCGAGCCCACATGTGGATGGGTAACAGGCGACCCTGAAGGGTCGCACTACATCGGATGGATTGTTGGCAACAAATTAGTAGGAGGTAACACAAATGGCAGCTAAAATCGGAATCAATGGCTTTGGGCGCATCGGCAGGCTGGCTTTCAAGGCGATAAGCCAGCATTACAGCGACAAGATTGAAGTAGCCGTGGTCAATGACCTTACCGACGCCAAGACCAACGCCCATCTGCTCAAGTATGACAGCACTTACGGCATTTATCCGGGAAAGGTCGAGGCAAAGGACGATGCCATAGTTGTTGACGGTAGGAAGACAAAAGTAATTGCTGAGCGTGACCCGGGCAAGATTCAGTGGAAGGACTATGGGGCGGAGATAGTAATCGAGTCCACCGGGCTTTTTACCGATGCGGTTAAAGCATCGGCCCATTTTCAGGGTGGGGCGAAGAAGGTCATTATCTCAGCGCCAGCCAAAGGCGAGGATATCACCATAGTAATGGGCGTAAACGAGGACAAGTACAACCCGGCCCAGCACCGCATCATCTCCAACGCCTCCTGCACCACCAACTGCATCGCCCCCGTGGTCAGGGTTTTACATGATAATTTCGGGGTAAGTAAGGGGCTGCTATCAACAATTCATGCCTATACCAACGACCAGAGGCTGCTCGATATGTTCCACAGTGACCTGCGCCGGGCGCGAGCAGCCGCGATGAATATCGTCCCGACAACCACCGGAGCTGCTAGAGCCGTAACTCTGGTTATACCGGAGCTTAAAGGAAGGCTTGATGGTGTCGCCTTCAGGGTACCAGTGCCCACGGTTTCTATGTGCGACTTTGTAGCTGACATGGATAGGGAGGTGACTGCTGAGCAGGTCAACAAAGTTTTTCAAGGGGCGGCCAAAGGCAAGCTCAAAGGTATTCTGGAATACTGTGATGAGCCGCTGGTGAGCATGGACTTCAAGGGCAACCCGGCCAGCTCCATCTTCGACGCCCTGAGCACCATGGTATTAGCCGGCAATATGGTGAAGGTGCTTGCCTGGTATGACAATGAGTGGGGCTATAGCTGCCGCCTTGCTGACCTGGCTATCTATATTCTGAGCAAGGGCTTATAGAACAGAAACTCCCGCTGCTCTGTTATAACTGAAGTCAGAAATGCACCTTGAACCGGCTCTATCGAAATAGAAGGCGTGTCTCTACTGGATAGGCCAACGAGCCAGTAAAATCGAACAGTCCGAGCGCTGTGTCAAATCAGATTACCCCTTCACCCTGCAACTTACTTATTTGCGCGGAGTCATAGCCTAGCAACTCCGAATAAACCTCATAGTTGTGCTGGCCAAGGAAGGGAGCTGGCTGGGTGGCATCACCTGGCGTCAGGCTCATTTTAAAAGGAGAACCTGGCACCCTAAGCTTACCACTAACCAATTGCTCTACCTCAACCTGCATATTTCGGCTGGCAAGCTGTGGGTCATTGACTACTTCACTGAATTTAGGAACTGGGGAACAAGGTAAATCAGCAGCCCTAAGCTGAGTTATCATCTCATCTACTGTTCTTTGCTTCGTCCATTCCTCCACTATTGCGTCTATCTCATCCACGTGTCTAATACGACTCAACTGGCTGGCATATTCCGGGACGTCTCTTAATTCCTGCCTACCGATGACCTCCAAAAAGCGTACCCACTGGTCTACTGTCACTATAGCAAGAACTATGTAACCGTCCTTCGCTGGATATATGCTAAAAGGAGTCACTTCTATCTGGCGATTACCTAGTTTCTTTGGCTCTTGGCCGGACGTTAAATAATCGGGCAAAAACTGTATGGCGGTTGTAAGCCACATACAGTCCTGTAAGGAAATGTCGATGAACTGGCCCTGACTCGTCTTTGACCTATATTGAAGCGCGGCCAGAATGCTGATTACAGCATAGGTGCTGCCGGTAAAGTCAGCTACAGCAGGTCCGGCCTTTGTTGGTGGGGAGCCGGGAAGGCCAGTCACACTAATGAATCCTGCCATAGCTTGAATGATGGTATCGAAAGCGACGTAAGTGCGATAGGGACCAGTATGCCCAAATCCCGATATTGAGGCGTAGATCAAGCCAGGGTTATCTTGTCTAAGTTGCTCATAATCAAGGCCAAAGCGTTCCATTATCCCAGGGGTAAAGTTCTCCACTAAAATATCACACTTGCTAACTAATTGTCGGCATATGCTTTGCCCTATAGTGGAGCTGAGGTTCAGCGTGATACTCTTCTTCCCCCGATTAAGGATGATGAAGGGGTAGCTTTCCAGCCCCTTCGTTTGTGGGACAATCGTTCTGACAGCATCTCCGCCCTCTGGCAACTCCACCTTGATGACCTCGGCGCCCAATTCTGCCAAGAGCATAGTGGTAAAAGAGCCAGCATACATCCGAGTGAAGTCTAGCACTCTAACACCATCTAAAGCCTTTGCCATCGATACCTCCATTACATCTGCATAATTGCTCGCATTTTAACTGCTTACGGTTGGCGCTGGCAAGAATGGGCTATACGGACCCGACTTATTGCGGAGAGCGTCACATTGTTTATTGCACGGCAAGCGTATGCGACAAATGTGACACAGATTATGCCTAAGTAGTTAGGAATAGCTGCCGCCTTGCTGACCTGGTTATCTACATCCTCGGCAAAGGCTTATAGAGCGGTAATCCGTAGTAGATAAAATCCCTTTGACCTTGCGAGCCAAAAGCGAAACAATCTCTGAGATTGCCACGTCGCTATGTTCTTCGCAATGACAATAGACACTCTATCTCGCTAGTGCTGAGCCGCCATAGGATATGCTCTGGCCAGCATAGGACTGGGATCAAGTGTTGGTCCAATGAAGCTAATAGGATATCTCATGCCTATCTTGTAGAGTTCCTTCAATCCAGAAATGGCTCTTTCCAATTCGCCCGGAGGAAGAGCAATCACTATCTCGTCGTCCGACACACCACCGATAGCCCTCTCACCATAGCAAGGGATGCCTACTGCTGTTTTGCCAGTAACATAGCACTGAGCCAATGAGTCGGAACAGGCTCCCTCACCGATAAATGAGAACCAGAAGCGCTCGTATTTCGCCTTCTGAAGACCGCACATGAGCATCATGATTTGGGCTGGGTTGCCATAGACCAGTAGAACCTCCGGTTCAAACTTCTGCCTGGTCAAAGGCGCCATGACAATCGCCCCGCCAACAGGGATACGATAATAATCACCCTGTTGCACCAAGGCTTCCTCGGGTGAGCGAAACCAGGTGGTTGACAGCAGGGACGCCTCGGCCTGCTTGCTTATGTCCGTGGCCGGTCTTAAACCGAAAAGACGTGTACAGCGGTCATTTATCTTGTCATCCTTGGTGATACCCACTGTCAGTCCGTTAACCCGCACCAAGAAGGGAACTTGGCAGAAGGTGAAGAAGTGGTCGAGCCTGGCGACGTTCTTTATCTTGTCCAGTTCCTCGGCTTTCTCCAGTCTCCGGTAAGCGATAATCCTTGTCTCGAGTCGCAGTGTGTTCTCTAGTTCAGTGCCCAATTCAGCCCAGTTAGACATTAGCTTTTCCCTCCTCACTGACATTATTTTGCTCTTACTTCAGTGATTCTTTAAGAATTTGAGATATGTCCCTGACTGTCAGCTTGCCGTCAAAGTCTTCAGCTTTCACGGCATCGGTGAACATGGCCATACAACTGGGGCAGGCGATCGCTAACGTATCAGCTCCAGTAGCATACGCCTCCCTAACTCTAACCCGCGCTGGACTATCCTCACCCCCCGCCAGGAGGTCTATAACGAAATTGCCGCTACCACCACCACAGCAGAAGGCGTCCTTCCTATTTCGCTCCATCTCCACCAGCTCAACCCCAGGGATGCTTTGCAATATCTGCCGCGGTTCATCATAGATGTTGTTATACCGTCCAAGGAAACAAGGGTCCTGATAGGTGACCTTTGCCTTATTTCGGGAAAGCTTTATCTTGTTTTTCTTAACCAAGTCGCTTAGGAGCTGAGTGTAATGATACACCTCGAAGTTACCGCCTAATGCCGGGTAATTGTTTTTCATCACGTTGTAGCCATGAGGGCAAAGTGTTACCACCTTCTTAACACCAAGCTCTTTGAATTGCTGGCTGTTCTTCTCAACCAACGTCTGAAACAGCCCCATTTCACCCAGCATATAGATTTCGTTACCGCAGCACTCCTCGTCGTTACCCAGAATTCCAAAAGACACCCCGGCTGTCTTGAGCACATCAACAAGGCTCTTGGCCATCTTCTGCCCATTTTCATCGTATGAGCCCAGACACCCCACATACAGAAGGTATTCGTCTCCTGCCGAATATGGCTTCGTGCCGTTGGCCCAGGCAGCCCTATCGCTCCTCAGCAGCTTTAAAGGATTGCCATAGCCGTGGACAGCTTCAAAAAAGCGGGCTACCCGCGGTGGTATCCTGCCCTTTTCCACCATATCGCTCCTGGCTCCAACTATCCAGTCGACGATATCCGGAGCAAATTTCATCGGGCATTGCTCAGTACAGTTTTTGCACGTTGTACACGTGTATAAGATTTCCGCAAGGTGTTCCGACCACTCGACTTCACCCTTCAGCCAGGCGTAGATTAGCCACAACCGGCCGCCGGTGGAATAAGTCTCAAATCTGAACCTTCTGTAGGGAGGACAATTGAATGACGAGTAATCAGTAGGGAATTTGCAATAGCCACATCTGAAGCATCTATGGATTTGACTGGCATATTTCTGCTGCATCATTTCACCTCCCAGTTACCTGGATTCATGATTCCGTTGGGGTCTAAGAGCTGTTTTATCTTTTTCATCAGGTTAAGCGTATTCGGGTCCATCTTCTCCATCAGCATCTTCTGTTCATCCAGGTCTGCCTTCCAAAGGACGCCCCCTTCCTTCAGAGCGAATTTGCTGCATTCATCTAAAGCCTCTTTAGCCCTAGCCATCTCATCAGGGTTGGCTCTGTTGAAAGAGAAGGAAAAGGAGAACATCATACAATGCCCCGAACCGATAAGCCGCGTTGTAGAAGCATAAAAGACGTTATACTTTGTGGCCACCTCTTCCAACTTCTGGATGAAAGCAGGAAACTTCTCAATGGGGGTTATAGGGCCAGCATATTGAAACCCACCGCCTTTGGCCACGTCAGCGAATCTCGTTATATCCTTCGATGGCATAGACATCAGCGGCGCTTTCATATCTGGTGAAACGCTTAAAGGTCCTATGTCTCGGCTCTCAAAATAACCCCAAAGCGCGTTCCAGACCATCTTCCGCTTAAACTCAAGCTCTTCTTCTGAATCTCCAGTAATGTAAGCCATTATCCAGAAAGTCCCTTTGTACCTTAAGGGTAGCGGCTGAGCTGAAATAGTGACATCTTCGACCATTTCGGTATGGCTGAGCTTGAGCATGATATCTGGAACCAACTCAACTCTGTCGGTTAAGAACAGCATGACATCTCGCATCTTCTTGCAGGGATAAAGCTTCAGACCGAGTTTAGTGATAACACCAGTGGTACCGAACCATCCTAGGAAGAGTCCACTGAGATCAGGTAAAGGAGGGCCTTTCGAGAACCAGTACGACGACACAGAGCACGAACCAATACGACAAATCTCCCCTGTTGGTAATACCACTTCCAAGCCGGAAACCATGTCCGAATTAAAGCCGTGTTGCTGTGACAGACGTCCCTGCCCATGTATCACCACATTTGCCACCACTGTGGCTACTGGTGGCGAATCTGGTATGCTATGTCTCAGGTCGGGGTGATGCTTTTGTAAATAGCTCTTCAATGCACCGTGTGTAGTTCCACCCTCAACGACTACATACCTGGCCTTCTCATTCACTTCCAGAATTCCGTCCATTCTCTTCATGTCCAATAAGATTCCACCCTTCTGAGGTATAACCAGGCCAGTCAATGCCAGACCTGCTCCTTTGGGAACTATCGGCACTTTCTCTCTATTCGCCAGCTTAACTATCTCCTGTACTTCTTCGGTTGTCTTGGGCAACACCACGTAATCCGGCTCATGTGCCGGCATCAAGCCACCATCCCGAGCATAGAAATATTGCTCTTCTTTCTGGTTGGAAACGTAGTTTTTGCCGACTATTTTGACTAAAGATTCGTGTACAGCACTTGTAGTGACCATAGTTTTACACCTCCACTGCTAATTCAGGTAGCTTCAGTGATTGCTCTTCGCCTATCGCCAGCTTGCACAGGTCTATCATATGGACAGGCTTTATACCTCTCTTGGCAACCTTATCAGCCAGAGAATCCCAGCAAGCCGGGCAGTTAAACACGCAGTACTCAGCTCCAGCCTTCACCATATCGTCTATGTTCCTCTTTTGCACATCGTCCGCCAGAGCTGGACCTTTCGCCATCCGGAAAATCTCAGCGCAACACAGACCATTCTCTCTGTCATATTCCCGTTCCAGCCTTTTAACCCTGATTAGCCCAAATATGTCATCCACAAAATGGTCTGTCTCTGGAACAAGTCGAGCCGAGCAATTCCGCTGATAGGCCACCTTGATATTCAGTGGCTTTACTTTCTTGTGTTCTTTCAGCTTGTCATACAGATACTCGAAGTAATGGATAGGCTTGAACGGCAGCTCAATGCCATAGGCCGGCGCCAAAGAAGTGAAAGTACCATAACACTCATCGTGAAGACAGACAAGTTCCTTGATTCCTTGTTTCTTGATATTTTCCACAATCTTTGGAAGCCTGTCTTTTATCACCGATGCCTTTGCATAGTGCAGATAAACAGCGTTGCAGAAGAACTCCTGGCCAAAAATCACCGACCAGGCAAGGCCTTCAAAAAGCTTCCCTTTAACCAGAGTATTGAATTGCGGTAAGAAGCAGTACGATAACGCCTTCTCTTCAACTTTACCTACCATGAACCTGCCCACTGACTGGCACTGGTTAATCCACATGGTGATGATAGGCCTGGGTGCCGGCAATATCCCCTTCTCCTCTTGTCGCTCGACGATTAAGTAGAACGGATGGTTTCCAAAGGGGCAATATTCCTCGCATGCGTAACACGTCGTACAAGCCTCCAGCACGAAGGAATCCTCACCGTTGATTACCTTCTGCCATTCTTTCTTCGTCTTGTCTTTGTCCAAATCTATATATTGGCACTTCACCAAGCAGCTAATCGCTTCACAATCGGCGCATTTTGCTTTATCAAACTTCAATTCAGGCATCTCGATATCCTCCCTCCAACACCGTATTATCTGCCAAACTTGCACCTGCGTCAATGGGTGAATAAGTGCAACCATACAGGTGTTTCGAATTTGGGAGTTTTGAATTTTGATATTGTTTGAGATTTAGGGTTTAGTATTTAGGATTTCTTATCCTTTGGGTGTCCTAAATGAACTAATCGGGAGAATAATGCCACTGGCCAATCAGCGAGGGAGAAAAATGTTACCTATGTTCCCAGTCCAAAGTGTTACCTATGTCCCTGGTTGAACGAAGGGGGTGAGGTTGAAATCAATATATAAACATTTTCCTTTCGATTTCGTTTTACTATAATAGACACCAGGTAAACTGAGGTTAGCCTGGTGTTAAGTGAAGAATATTTAGTACAACAGGCAGTAAATGGTGACCAAGCAGCCTTTACGCAGCTATACGATAAAAACTTTGACAGGATATATCGTTATGTTTATGTCAAAGTCAGGAACCGAGCTGAGGCGGAAGATTTGACTCAGGATGTATTTATAAAAGCTCTGGAGGCAATCGGCTCCTACAAGTGGCGGGATTTGCCATTTGCTGCCTGGCTATTCAAGATCGCGCATAACAGGGTGATCGACCATGTGAGGAAAGTATCTAAGGAGAAAAGAGCCAATCTCGATGAAGCGCATGCAGTTAGTACGGAGGACCCGGTGCATATTGCGGAGCAGCACTCTGAAGCTCAACAACTGAAGGCGGCGCTGGAACGATTGCCCGAAGCCCAGCGAGAGGTGGCCACACTCCGCTTCGTCGCCCAATTGTCCATTGCCGAAGTTGCCAAAATGCTGGGCAAAAGCGAAGGGACAGTAAAGGCTTTGCAGTTTAATGCTACGGCATCGATGAGAAAGGCTCTTTCCGGGGAATGGTATGGCTAGAAAACTAGAAGATATATTCAACGAGTGCTACGAGCGAATACTTCAGGGCGAGAGCTTTGAGAGTTGCCTTGCAAGGTATCCAGAACACGCGGCTGAGCTTGAGCCACTGCTCAGGACGGCCTTTGGCTTCACCTTGAGAGCTTCTTCAACTCTCCGGCCTCGTCCTGCATTTAAACATTGGTCGCGGGTTCGGCTTCAGAGAGCACAACTTCATCCCAAACAACAAGAGCGACCGGAAAAGCCCGGCTTCTTTAGCTGGCAGCGAGCCTGGGCAGTGGCTTTGACCGCCATACTTGTTGTCTTGCTTACCGGCGGTGGCACTGTAGCTGCCTCCGCAGACGCTCTGCCTGACCAACCTCTTTACCCTGTGAAGCTGGCCACAGAGCAGGTGAAATTAGCCTTTGCTTTCTCAGACACGAGCAAAGCCGAACTTCATGCCCAGCTAGCTGAGACCAGAGCTCAGGAAATCGAAGCTATGGCTAACCAGGGAAAGACCGAGCAGGCCGCTATTACTGCCGAGCGGCTGGCGAATCGACTTGAGCAGGCTAATTATGCAATCTCAAAAGTAGAGACCACCAAAGCCGAAGCTGTGCCCTCTATACTCGCTCCTGAGAAAACGACCCCGCCACCGGCACCACCGGTGGCCACCACACGGGATGCGGCTAAGGCTGAAAAGGCCAAACAGGTCAGGGAATCACTAGAAGAAAGCACTTCAAGAAGCTTGACCGCCCTGCAGAATGTCCTGGAGCAGGCACCACCCCAAGCCAAGCCTGCCTTACAGCGAGCTATCGACAGAATATCAGAGAAAACCCCTAAGAAGCCGCAACAAGAGCCAGGCACTCAAGACGAGGACAAAGATAAGGATAAGGACAAGGGAAAAAACGATGATAAAGGCAGGGAGAAAGATGAGACCCGGCCAACCCCAACCAAGCTTGAAGAAAGCGAGCCTTCCCCTCAGAACGGGGGCAAAACCGAAAACGACGCCGCACCTTCCACGGTTACGCCCGAGCAAGGTCGGCCTTCCTCCACCAGTGATAACAACACCGAGAACGGAGCTAACCCAGTCCCGTCTGATCCTGAGCGACCTCACCCCTCTATTCAAAGCCCCACGAATAATTGGAAAAATACAAACACTAGTAAATAATTAGCAAGTGCTAAACCGTCATTCTGAGCACAGAGAAGAATCTCTTCGAGATCCTTCAGTCGCTTCACTCCCTCAGGATGACACAAGGCAAACCAAGGAGGTCAAGATGAAAGTAAGCAAAACGCTTACCGCAGCCCTTATAATCGTGGCCATCGTTGCCAGCGGTTGTGCAGTTCCGCCTGTACCACCATCCCCACAACCACCGACTATCCCTCCAGCCAGCGGACTGTCAAATCCCAAGCTGGCTATGGCTTCGGCTTACAAAACAACTTCTTTCAGCTTTATCCCAGGCAGCCCAGCTTATTCCCTACCCCTGGACCTGAATCAAGTAACTAACTCAAAACAGATACAGGCCGAGTTCAACCTGAACCCCGGACAGGAAGCCCTGCTCAATAAGAACGGCTTTGTGGTCATCCCCTGGGGTGGCGACGATATTGTGGAACCGTTCAAAACGCTGAAAAACAAGGAAATCCCCATCTTTGTCACTACAGATACCCTGCTTCATCTGTATCACATTCAGTTCAACGAGATTCTGAAGCGGATCGAGGAAGAGGAATTCTACAATCAGCTTATCGCTATGAGCCAGGCAATGCTGAAAAGGGCTGAGACCGATTACCAGACCTTCACCCAGCCAAAGCTGAAAGAAACCGCCAGAAGGAACGTTGCCTACTTCACCGTGGCTCTAAGCCTGCTCCAAACGCCTTCCAAAAAGATAGACTTCACCATTCCCGGCTATGTGAAGAAAGAAGTCAACCAGGAAATCAAGAATATCGAGGCCCATCAAGGCTTTATGCCCAGCGCTATCTTCAACTCATCCGATTCCCAGAACCCCTACAAGGAGGACTACTCTCAGTACGTGCCCAGGGGGCATTACACCCGGAGCGAGACCTTGAAAAGCTACTTCAAGGCTATGATGTGGTATGGCAGGATGGCCTTTCTACTGAAAGGCGGAGCCGACGCCTTGATAGCTGAAGAGGATGCCGAAATCGCTACCATTCAGGCGTCCCTCATTTCGGCTGAGCTGCCCAGTGTCAAAGTCGGTGACAATAGCGCCCAGGATATCTGGGACAGGATTTATTCAGTCACCTCATTTTTTGTCGGCACCGCTGATGACCTGACACCTTATGAATACTTAACTGCCTTGGAGAAGGTCTTTGGGCTAGAATTTGCCCCTGGCCAGCTTGCTGATGAAGCCAAGATGCTCCAGGTGAAAGCTGAGCTAGCTCAGATGAGAAATCCGGAAATCTATGGCGGCTCAGGGGTCTGTGTGATATATCCCCCGGTAACCAAGGAAAAGCTCTATGAATGTCTGGCTAAGACAAAAGGGATGAGATTGATGGGGCAGAGGTTCGTTCCCGATTCCTACATGTTCCAGAACCTGGTTTCACCAGCGGTTGGTATGTACGTCGGAAATGGCAAGCCTTTCACCATGAAGATGACCCCGCTGGGTCCAGCCAGGTGCTTCCCCAGAGGCCTGGATGTCATGGCAGTCTTAGGCTCAGGCAGAGCTTATGAGATATTGAAGCGAGAAGGAGATACTGAATATCAGGGGCAGAATACCAGCTATGATGAGCAGCTCACAGAGCTTAGAAACGAGTTCGACGCCTTCACTGAAGAGGACTGGAATCGTAATCTATACTGGGCCTGGCTCTATGCCTTAAAGCCGTTACTTGAAGAATATGGTGAAGGCTATCCAACATTTATGCAAACAGAAGCCTGGCAGGACAAAGAGCTGAACACTGCTTTAGCCTCGTGGGCCGAACTCAGGCATGATACCATCCTATACGCTAAGCAAAGCTATACCCCAGCTTTGACAGCGGCACCGCCACCACCAAAGCCACTACTTGGCTATATCGAGCCGCTCCCTGAGTTCTATGCCCGGATGCTTGACCTGACAAAGATGACCAGACAGGGACTGTCTCAGCTTGAGGCTTTAAGTCAGGAAGAGGATAATCGTCTGGGAAATCTAGAAGCTATCCTGGATAGGTCACTTCAGATTGCCGTTAACGAGCTTGAAGGTACTGAGCTGACCGAAGACGATTATAATTTCATCAGGGATTTTGGTAAAAGGCTTGAGAGTGTAATCTGTGGTGTTGAAGCTGAGGGCAAGGAGACGACCATTGTGGCTGATGTCCATACTGATGTCAATTCGCCGCAAGAGGTTCTTGAAGAAGGTGTGGGCTATGTTGACCTCATTCTGGTAGCTTATAAAGTCCCTGACGGCAGAATCATCGTGGGTGCTGGACCCACTTTGAGCTACTACGAGTTCAAGCAGCCTATCGACAATCGCCTCACCGACGAGCAGTGGAAGCAGATGCTCAAGTCAGGTCAGGCACCACCACGACCTGCCTGGACAAGCAGCTTCTACCAGCCGTAGCCCTCGCCTAAACCCCACCCAGACGACCCTAAAGGGTCGCACTACATTGGCTTGATTAAAAACATTTAGTGCGAGGCTTTTCCACGACCTGGGCCATGGGGTAGCCAGGTCGGGACAGGAGCCTCACCCACACAGTAAGAAATCCTAAATACTAAACCCAAAATCTCAAACAATATCGAAATTCAAATTACCCAAATTCGAAACACCCGATGTTTTGGTCATTGATGCTTGTGGCTTTGAATTTGTTTAGTGCTTGGGATTTCGAGATTAGGATTTTTTCGCTAGCAAAACATGTAGCCGCGGGGCTTTAGCCCCGCTCAACCTCCTGCTTAACCAGGCATAAACCTTTTCCTTGCTGCTTCGTTATTAATTAGTGACAGGACGTAATTCCGTACATAAACAGGCCTGTCAGAGAGCAATACAAAAAGGAGGTCCAAGACATGAAAAAATGGAGCATGCTGTTGATGATAGCCCTCGCTGCAATACTCATGCCCGCATCTACTGCTATGGTCAACGCCCAGGAGGAACTCAGCATCAGCAAATCGGCAGATAAAGAACTGGCTTCGCCAGGTGATAATATCACTTACACCTATACTATTTTCAATAACACCGACAACATAACCGACAACATCACCTTGGTGGACGATAAACTTGGACCAATCATCAACTTGGATACACAAATGAGCCTCGGTCCCAGTGAGAATATCACAGTTACCGCTACCTACACCGTGAAAGAAACCGACCTACCAGGTCCACTGGTAAATACCGCTACTGTCAAAGGCACTGACCCAGATGGCAACACCGTCACCGACAATGCCACAGTTTCAGTTAAATTAGCATTCTCAGCTTCCATCAAGGTAATTAAAACTGCTGACAAGACTGCAGCCTCTCCCGGTGAAAACGTCACCTATACCTACACCGTCACGAACATAGGCACTGTGACCGCCGATAATGTCACCTTGACAGATGACAAGTTAGGAAAACTTATGAGTGGCGTCACCCTTTCTCCAGGACAAAGTGTTACTACCACCGCTACCTATGAAGTTAAAACCACTGACTTTTGGAAGCTGAAGCCTATCACCAACATAGCCACGGTTACTGCCATTGGCCCAGACGGTGAACCGATTTCAGCAACAAGCGAGCAAGTCTCCGTTGTGCCTAATAAGCTTGGCATGTTCAAAGCCCTGATACTTAAGCTCAGCGGTGTTCCCGGCAAAGGTATTGAAAATGCACCTGGCCTACAGAAGCCGTTCAATCCGAAGTCGCAAGCTGCCGAACACGCCGGCAAAAAGGACAAGCCTAGGACGCCAGAACAGCTCCAGATAAGGGAGAGTGTAGAGAACCAGGGCACAGAGCAGCAACTCCAAATACAGTTAGAGGTGGAAAACGAGGCTGGTAGCGGGCAAGCGACTCAACATGATGACGAGGCAGGCCCAGGGAAGGGGCAGTTAAAGAAGAACTGGGGTACAGACAATCAAACAGAGGGACAGCAACCAACTCATGGCAACGGTCAAAACAAGCCCGACAAGGATAAGCCAAAGAAGAACCCAAAAGCAGGAAACCAGCCTTAATCAAAATCAACAACGTTCGATTACTATCCAGCCCCCCAGCTCCAAGGGCGACCTTTAAAAGGTCGCCCTTGGCTTTTCTCTAATTCTCCCGCCCCTTGCAGGGGGTCAGAGGAATAGGAGATTAAGTGTAGCTGCAAGGCTTTAGCCTAACCCACACAGTAAGAAATCCTAAATACTAAACCCAAAATCTCAAACAATATCGAAATTCAAATTACCCAAATTCGAAACACCCGATGTTTTGGTCATTGATGCTTGTGGCTTTGAATTTGTTTAGTGCTTGGGATTTCGAGATTAGGATTTTTTCGCTAGCAAAACATGTAGCCGCGGGGCTTTAGCCCCGCCGGAAATCCAACCCCACAAGGCGACCTTAAAAGGTCGCGACTACATTGCGTTGGTAAATGGGCGACCTTTAAAAGGTCGCCCTACTTTATTCTGCCCACCGGTATCACATACAGCGGGACTTCGTCCGCGGACATGCCGATGATTTTGGCTACTGCAGTATCCTCAAAGGCGCCAATAGTCACCAGCCCCAGGTCCAGAGCAGTCGCCTGAAGGCAGATATTCTGGGCAGCATGCCCAACCTCTATATGGACATATCTCTCGCCTCTGGTGGAGCCATACTTCACTGTTGTCCGCTTATAGACGGCAGCGATGACGATATCTATAGCTCCATCCGCCACGCTTCTCTGGCCCAAGGATGCCAGCGCCAGGCTGTTCCGCACATCCCCTTCTTTGACACGGGTCAACTTATTCTGCCTGGGGTCATATTTATAGACACCGGGTGCCAGATTCTCCACATTACCTACCGCCACATACAGCTCAAGGGGGTAGAGCGCGCCAGCCGAAGGAGCTGTCCTGCCACCCCACGCCCGCGTTATCCCCTGTCCCGCCCAGAGAAGCTTCATCACCTCGTCTTGCGTCAGGGGAGCATCAGTATAGTCCCTGATTGACCTACGCTGTCGCAACAATTCCTCCAGTGAGGCGGATTTCACTATGGCGACCTCGCCTCTTACCTTGTCCAGTTCGGTTTTTGTCTCGCTCAACTGAGCCCGAAGCTTAGCTAGTTCGGCGTTGGCTCTGTCCAGCTTGGCCTTCAGCGCATTACAGCCATCGTCTGAAACAGGTGCACAACCGGCCATGCCAAGCAGAAGCACAGCTACAAGCATAAGCGTCATCGTGGAAACAGATTTGTCCCTTGACATCATGGCCCACCTCCTTTTGCCCAGAAGTATTTGTCTGTTATTCCGAGGAGCACAAGCCCCGAAGCAACCACATGTAACCCTTTCGTCATTGCGAGGCATCCCGAGTGAAACGAGAGAACAGACGTGGCAACCTCGGTGGGGGATAAGCATGGGATTGCCACCTCTTCGCTACGCTCAGGGCCGCAATGACAAAAAGAAACTACCGGACAATCCTTCTCCCATTACTCGGCAGCGAACTACTTCTTAAACGCGCCCACGGTCTCCAGGAACTCCTTGTATTCCACCATCTTAATCAGAACTCTGGCGGCTTCTTTCCCAGAAGGATAGGCATAGTGGGAGCCCTGGAGACGAGGTTGGGTTTCAGCAAAAAAGGTGGTGGTAAGCACCGGCTTCTTGTAACTCTCCACCCATTGCTCGGCCAATGCCACCAGAAAACGGGCAATCGCTTCGTGAGGAGTGGGTGGGTTTTGAATTCCCGTCTCCGCCAGGGCAACAGAACCGGGTGGCAGGAATGCACTGAGAAGAATCGGAGCATTTAGCCTTCCAGAAGCAATCGCAGAGGCAACCAGTTGCGTCAGCTCGTTGACTTCTTCCTCATTATAAATGCCCATGATCGAAGCAACACCGGCAACAACCGGATGTATGGCTTTGCCGATCTCCGTAGTATCTTTCGAACTGACTGCCCTGGTAAATGATACAGCAAGCCCACGGAACTGTTCCCGTGAGGGAACCCATGAGGCGACTCCTTCTGCATATCCAGTGTCGGCAGAAAGGAACATCGCGGCAAAAATAGAGAAACCGCCAAACCCCATAAAAATAAGCGAGTCAACTTCGTCCACCCTCAACAACTTCCCTGGGGCCGTAAGAAAGGTCACCATGTTCCTATCACCAGCAGGGTCAACAGGGTTACCATGGCTCCACCGCGGGGGAAAGACCTTATCAAGGGCAGCGATGACTTTATCGGGCAATTTAACCACATTCAAGCCTTCTGAGGCACAAGCCTCAGCACAGAGAACGCCATAGCTGCCACCAGGGGTCAGGATGGCAACATTTCTGCCTCTGGGGAGCGGCTGGGTGATAAATCCGATGGCGACATCCAGTAGCTCCTCCGGACTCTCAACCCGCGTCACCCCAATGCTCCTGAACGCTGCCTCGTAAGCCTCGTCAGAGCCCGCCAGCGCACCGGAATGAGATATTATCGCCTTGGCACCAGCCTCCGTTTTGCCCGGCTTCAGGACAATGACCGGTTTCTTCGGCGTCACCTTTTTCACCTTGTCCAAGAAACGACCACCATCAACCAGACCCTCTATATATGCCAGAATGACCTTTACCTGCGGGTCGTCACCGAAATACTCGATGTAGTCCTCAATTTGTATATCCGCGGCGCAGCCACAACTTACATACCGATGAAAACCTACTCCTCGCATGTACCCAGATGTGACAACGGCACCGCCGACGTTTCCCCCTTGTGATACAAAAGCCAATGGCCCATCTTTAACCGGCAACGGAAACATAAATGCCCTCAATTCGGATGAGGCACTCCAGAAGCCCATGCAATTGGGGCCAATAAAACGGATGCCACCTCTTCTGGCAATCCTCAACACCTCGTCCTGCAGCTTCTTCCCCTCTTCTCCAGTCTCGGCAAAGCCGGCGGTGATGATAACACCGGCCTTAACCCCCTTGGCCACACAGTCCTCCATCACCGGGGCGACGTTGGGTGCAGGTATAACGAAGACAGCCAGGTCAACCGGGCCCGGTATATCGGTCACCCTGACATACGCCTTATGTCCCAGGACTTCGCCTTCCTTGTTGTTCACCGGGTAAACTGGCCAACGGAAACCGTCCAGCGCGCTGGTAAAAGTGGAATACCCCCACTTATTCCAGTTATTAGTTGCCCCGATTACAGCAACCGATTTGGGATTAAATAACGGCTCCAATTCTTCAAATATAGAACGGCCCATTGATTCCCCCTGTAGTATTCGGCAATGTAACACAAATGATAGCAGAACATGACAAGCCATTCAACAGAGAGTGTTGAGCCGCCTTTCTCCGCCTCATTGCCAGCCCCCATTTGTGTCATTGCAAGCCCTTTGCCTAGTGTCATCCTGAGCGAAGTGAAGGATCTGCGCAGCGAAGAATCTCATCGCTGTCCTCCACCCATTGAGATTCTTCAGTCGCTTCCCCTTCGCCTTTGACTCAGGGCTTCGGCTAGCTCCTTCAGAATGACAGAAAAGGTACTGAGATTGCCACGCCCCGATGCAATCGGGGCTCGCAATAACAAATAAACAGCCTTTCAGGTGTTCTACTTTATCCTGACTAGGTGTATAATCAGCAAAACACATAGCAAATGTTCAAGTTCAGGGAGGTGCTTACATGACACCGCAGAAATCAACGGCCAAGAAAGAGCCGCAGATACTCCAGATGCCATCACAAAAGATGGCTGTTATCTACACCAAGGGTGACCCCGGCAAAGTAGCGTCCGAACACCTGCCAGCACTCTACGGCTCGGTTTACAAGCTGAAGTTCGACCTGAAAAAGAAAGGCATCGAGTTTAAAGTCACCGGGCTTCGAGCACGCTGGCCTGACGCCCACCTTGTACCAAAGCATGAATGGCTCGGCATCTGGGGACTGCCTGTCCCAGAGAAGACGACCTCTATACCGCAGAAGACTCCCGGCATCGAGGTTAAAATCGAGCAGTGGGACTATGGAACAGTGGCTCAGATACTCCATATCGGCCCTTACAGCGAAGAATACCCCACAGTTCAGCGACTGCATAGATTCATCGAGGAAAGCGGCTACGAAATAGCTGGCGTTCCCGAGGAAGAATATCTGACATCACCTCGAGCCAAAGTCCAGAAGACTATCATCCGATACCCGATTAAGAAAAAATAGGATAGTGCCTGACTAATGAATCTGACGGAGGAGTTCAACCTTGCCGGTCCCTGTGGCATATTCTGCGGACTGTGCACCAAATACCAGTCGAGAGCAGCAAGCAGATGCTTGGGCTGCCGAATAGGTGAGCAACACTCTTGGTGCAGCATCTACAGATGTTGCATAATGAAAAAAGGACTCACCACCTGCATCGAATGTGAAGAGTACCCCTGTGACAGATATTCGAGAAGGGGCTGGGGAGGAGACCAATGGACTCGAACTGCCCAGGATAACCTGGAAAGCATCAAAAAGCATGGGATGGAGGGTTTTCTCAAAGAACAGAGAGAAAGGCGACTGGCAGTAGAGGAGTTGCTTGCCGACTACAACGACGGCAGGTCTATGAGCTTCTACTGCATCGCTTGTAGACTGATGCCCATCAACCTTATCAGCCAGGCTGCAGCTGAACTGAAACAAAGACTATCCGATAATCAAATAGATGACTCAGACATAAAAGCTAAGGCGAAAGCACTCAAGGCAATTATCCAGGAGTTGGCTTCACAATCTGGCATCGAGCTAAGACTGTGAATAAGCAACAAGTGGCTGAGGTTAGTCAGAAATCAAGATGCCATGGGATTAGCCCACTAATATAAACTTTAAAGGCGTTATTTCGTTTTGTTATGTAGTGCGAGGCTTTAGCCTCGCCTGGTAGCTTCATAAGGAGGTACAAATTGAACAAACTGATTAAAATCGCGATACCTGTAATTCTGATTCTTAGCCTGGTTTTGACTGCAGGCTGCGGTGGCAAAAGAGAAGCACCACCACCAGCGCCACCATTACCACCCGGAGCGATTAGGGAATACGCCGATGAGGGTAAATCTAGCGTCGCTCAAGTAGAACCCGGCGATGCAGGCATAGACCGCAGGATTGTAAAGACCGGCTACCTGACGCTGGAAGTGGAGGATATAGCCAAGGCCATCACTGATATTGCCGGCGTAGCCAAAGAATTGGGTGGCTATGTAGTCTCTTCCAACAAGCAGGGAGATAAAGACACAACCTATGGCAGAATCTCTATTCGTGTACCGGCTGAACGCTTCGACGAAGCCTTCGACAGGCTGCGCAAGCTAGCCGTCAATGTTCCTAGCGAGAGCACTCAAAGCCAGGATGTAACCGAAGAGTACACCGACCTCAAGGCTCAGCTACGCAACCTGGAAGCAACCGAAGCCCAGTATCTGGAACTGCTTAAGAAGGCACAGACGGTGGAGGATATGTTAGCTGTCCAACGAGAGCTTTCCAACGTCCGGGGGCAAATCGAGCGGGTTAAAGGCCGCATCCAATACCTGGAGCGCACCTCGGACATGGCCCTCATCGAGGTAAATCTACAGAAGACACAGCCTTTAGGTCAGCCTGGCTGGAGTGCACTTAAGACCCTCAAAACGGCAATCCGTGGTCTCGCCACCTTCGGCAGAGTGCTAGCTGACATGGCTATCTGGCTGGTGATATTCAGCCCCGTTTGGATTATTATCTTGGTTGTGGTACTCTATTTCATGCGATGGCGTAAGGTGAAAGCCAAGACTTCCCACTAACCCACCGTACGCTAATCAGAAGGAGGAAGCTATGGACAAGATAGTTGCCTACTGTGGAATAGTTTGCACTGAATGTCCCGCATATCAGGCAACCCAGAAAAACGATAACGCCGCAAGAAAAAAGGTAGCCGAAACATGGTCCAAGCAGTACAATATGGCTATAAAGCCAGAAGATATCAACTGCGACGGCTGTACCCCTGAGGGGAAAAGGCACATTGGCTATTGCAACATTTGCGAGATAAGAAAGTGCGCCAAGGATAAAGTGGTCGTAAATTGTGCCTACTGCGATGACTATGCCTGTACCAAGCTGACCCAATTCTTCACCATGGCACCTCACGCCAAGGCCTCGCTGGAAAAAATCAGGAAAAACCGCTAGTCAGAGTTGAGCCTTTACCTGTCATTGCGAGCCCTTCTCTCTCTGTCATCCTGATCCCGATTTATCGGGAGAAGAATCTCACTTAGCTCAGGGTAAACTCCGCGTGGCAATCCCCAGAAAAGTCAAAAGTTAAAAACCAAAATGACAGATAAAAATGTGAAAATGTTTCTATTCTTTTGGAATAAGGATAGCGAAAATGGGCATTTGGGATAGATATGCCGATTTTGTTTACAGAGTAGCCACCGGAGCCAAAAGGCGCCGGATATTAACCACCCCAGTAGCGGCACTAATTTTCTTCGGCCTGGTAGTTCTCTTTGTCTTCGCCTCCCTCTGGGTTGACAGGTGGCTTCCGTTTCTCCACTTCGGCTCTTTTTCTTGGAGCCTGGGGCTATCTGTTTTTATACTCGCCCTCGGTTTCCTAATCATGTTCTGGCCGGTCATAGCCTTCTTTCGAACCAGAGGCACACCCGTACCCTTCAACCCACCGCCGAAGCTTATCACTACCGGGCTCTACGCCTACGTCAGGAATCCTATGCTCCTTGGCCTGTTTATATTTATGCTTGGCCTGGGCATCCTGTTCGGCTCGCTGTCCCTCATCTTCATATTCACCCCGCTTTTCATAGTGCTTAATGTCCTCTACCTTAAAGCTGTTGAAGAAAAAGAGCTGGAGAAGAAGTTCGGCCAGGAGTACCTGGAATACAAGAAAAAGGTGCCCATGTTTATACCCAGGTTCAGGAAAGGGAAATGAAAGGCGACGCTGCAAAATAGGAGGCAGAAATGAGCATCTGGGACAGATATGCCCAGCTTATTTACAGGATAGCCACTGGAGACAAACGGCGCAGAATCTTGATCACAGTATTAATGCCCCTGATCCCTTGGGTCATAACCGCTCTGGTCATCCTTGCCTCCTTCTGGGTAGACCGGTGGCTTGCTCTCCCTGTTTTCCGCTTCACTTGGTGGGGAATCGGGCTATCCGTTTTTCTCCTTGTGCTCGGCTTTGGTATCGATGCCTGGATAATCATGACGTTTCGCAGGACTAGAGGCACACCCGTGCCCTTCAATCCGCCGCCAAAGCTTATCACCACCGGGCTCTATGCCTACGTCAGGAACCCCATGGCCATCGCTGGACTTCTAATCGGAGAGGGGCTAGGAGTCTTGCTCGGCTCGCTGTCGCTCATTTTCATCTTTGTACCTCTCCTCGTCCTGCTCTATGCCTTCTACGTCAAGGCAGTTGAAGAAAAAGAGCTAGAGATGAGATTCGGCCAGGAATATCTGGAATACAAGAAAAAAGTGCCCATGTTCATCCCCAAGCTGAAGAAATGGAATCTGTAGTTTACGAAGACACCCCGCGCTATGACGTATGGCTCAAAGCCATTATGCTGCTCCCCGTGTTCTTTGTTCTTGTTGGGGCGTTCTATTTCGCTTCCAGCGAGTCGCAGGCAGCGATTGGCATGTTCGCCACTGCCACCCTTATGGCTGCTACTTACTGGGCAATATTCCCCCGAAGATATCTCATACTTGGCAGTGAGGTTAAAATAGTCCTTGGAGGGCAATTCTCTTTCACTATCCCCTTCGATAACTTAGAAACTGCCAGAAAACCCGAGGGGGTAAGCCTGAGTATCAACTTCGCCACCTGCTTTTCGAGCAAGAACACCGTGGAAATAATCAGGAAAAAGGGACTGAATGTAAATATAACTCCAAGCGACTGCGAGCTGTTTCTCGCCAACTTGGATAAAGCACTGAATGACTGGAGGAGATATAAAAGCATGTAGTCGCGAGGCTTTAGCCTCGCTAACCTCGACCCTGAAAGGTCAAGACTACATGTACGAGTCGAAAATGACATAATGCGGGGGACTGATGAAACCGATTGAATGGCTGGGCAACAAACTTAAGATTATCGACCAGACACAACTGCCTGGAAAGGTAGTCTTTGCTGAACTCCGCGACTACACCAAGGTGGTTGCCGCCATCAAGGGGATGAAGGTGCGCGGCGCACCAGCCATCGGAGTGGCGGCTGCCTACGGGATTGCCCTCGGCTCCCAGAATATAAAGGCTAAAAATAAAGCAGAGTTCGTCAGCCAGTTTGATAAAATATTGCAGGCTTTCTCTACCGCCCGGCCTACCGCGATTAATCTATTTCGCGCCATCGACCGGATGAAGAAGGTGGTAGAAACAACTGGCGATATACCGAAGATAAAGCAGGCTCTCGTTGATGAGGCAAAGAGGATTCATGCTGAAGAAGAGGCTGCTACCGAACGTATCAGCCAGCTCGGTGCTGAACTTATTGAAGACGGCTTTAACATCCTGACCCACTGTAACACCGGCCCATTAGCCACTGCCGGCTACGGCACAGCCCTGGGCATAATCAAGGCCGCCGCAAAGCAGGGCAAGAAAATCGAGGTCATCGCCACCGAGACCCGCCCGCTGCTTCAGGGAGCCCGCCTCACCGCCTGGGAGCTGATGCAGGAGAACATACCAGTAACCTTAATCACCGATTCCATGGCTGGCTATTTTATAAGCCGGGGCAAGGTAAACTGCGTTATCGTCGGCGCCGATAGAATTGCCGCCAACGGCGACACCGCCAACAAGATCGGCACCTACACTTTGGCCGTGCTAGCTAATGAAAACGGCATCCCCTTTTATGTGGCAGCGCCCACCAGCACCATCGACCTCTCCATAGGCTCCGGTGACGAAATCCCCATCGAGGAACGAAGCCCCGAAGAGATAACCCACATCGGAGGCATAAGCCTGGCACCAAGAGGCGTCAAAGCCGCCAACCCCGCCTTCGACATCACCCCCCACAAGTATATCACCACCATCATCACCGAAAAAGGCATCATCAAAGAACCATATGCGAATAGTCTGAAAAAGGTTATAATTGAGAAATGAGCAATAGCGCAACGGAGACCGAAAAGGAAAAGGCTCGCCAGGAAATAGCCAACTTTGTAGCTAAGTATCAAAGCCTATCCCCGGCAGCAATCAAAAAGTATACTGAAGCGGACACCAGAAGGGTTTTTATACTACCTCTATTTCAGGCTTTAGGCTGGGATGTGTATAGCCGTGAGGAAGTGGCTGAAGAAGTCAAAGCCGTTGGTGGGCGCGTAGACTATGTCTTCAAGCTACATGGCGTCTCTCAATTCTATTTAGAGGCTAAACCACTGCGGGCTGAACTGACCAAGCCCGAATATATAAAGCAAGCGATTACCTATGCCTACAATAAGGGAATCACCTGGGCAGCCCTGACCAATTTCGAAGGGTTAAGGATTTATAATGCGCAAACAGGACGTCCCTTCATAACTCTTTTCTGTGATAATTACCTAACTAGCTTTGATGACCTTTGGCTCCTCTCCAAAGAATCACTTGAACAAGACGCACTTAATGAAAGGGCTAGGAGATATGGAGCGCTGCCTCCAAGACTCGGTATAGAACAACGGCTTTACAATCAACTCCGCCAGTGGCGTGAGGCTCTTTTTACCCAACTCCATCACTATAACCAACATCTGAGTTACAGCCAGATAGACGAGGTTATCCAACGGCTTTTCAACCGTCTCATCTTCATTCGTACCTGCGAGGACAGGAGAATAGAGGATAGAATATTGCTCGGCTCTGTCCACGAATGGCGAAGCAGCGGTCACAAGGGAGAACTTGTCGAAACAATACGACGCATCTTCAGAGATTTTGACGGTTACTATGATAGCGACCTTTTCGCCCTTCACTTGACTGACAATGTTTTTATCGAAAGCGCCACCCTAGAAAACATCATCAACGGTCTGTATGAAATACCCGGTGGTATGGCCAACTACGACTTTTCACTCATTGACGCCGATGTGCTGGGCACAGTCTACGAGCAATACCTGGGACATGTGGCCACTGTAGTCAAACAGCGGGCCAAGGAAGCCCAGGCCAGGATGGATTTAGGTTTCCCTTCAGAGCCAACCTTCGAGCTTACCGCCAAAAAGCAGCGGCGCAAAGAGCAGGGAATTTATTATACTCCCAGATTCATAACCGAATATATAATCAAAGAGACTGTAGGTCGTTTCCTCAAAGAACGCAGCCATAACGAAATAGTCAATATAAAGATTCTAGACCCCGCCTGCGGCTCAGGCTCCTTTCTCATCCGTGCCTACGATGAACTCCTAAACTATCACGCTGACAAGCACGGCAAGCCCGTGTCCCAGCTTGACCAGTGGGAACGGCTCCCAATTCTCACCGGCAATATCTACGGCGTTGACCTAGACATGCAAGCTGTTGAAATAGCTCGCCTGAATCTACTACTGCGTAGCCTGGCAAAAAGAGAGACCTTACCCAGTCTTGCTGACAATATTCGGTGCGGCAATTCGCTCATCTCGGGCACTCAGGACAAGCTCAAAGGTTACTTCGGACGTAAGTGGCGGGAGAGAAAACCCTTCAACTGGGAGCAAGAGTTTGAGCATATAATGGCAAAAGGTGGCTTCGACATAGTAATAGGCAATCCGCCATACGGAGCCGAATTTGATGAGTCCGACAGGGCATATATCGAAGACTTCTATCCCAGCAGTAAGAACAACAAGAATAGCGCCGCGGTTTTCATTGAAAAAGGTCTAAGTTTGACCAAAGAAAATGGTTTCTTTGGTTTCATTATTCCTAAATCACTGGCTTATAGCCAGAAGTGGGCAAGTACTCGAAAGTTGGTACTCGATAGTCTGGGGGCAGCCTGTGACGTAAGCAAAGCCTTCAAAGAAGTTTTGCTCGAACAGATGGTCATAATCCTATCCCAAAAGTTCACAACTCACCCTCATTATCAGGCTATAACACTGGGAATAAGCGGAGAAAAAGACGTGATTTCTATCTCTAAAACGATATCAGTTGATAGTGATTCTATTTTAATGGGCATAAATGAGCAAGAGTTGGCAATCTTCCATAAACTAACCGCATCAAAGCGCTTCATGAGCGACATCAGCAAAACTTCCCGGGGCCTGCCCTTCCAGAGGTATGTGGCTAAAGACCCCGAGGGTATTCCCGTTTACCGAGGAGACCATATCTCCCGATACAACCTGTATGAGAGCCGGGAAACTCTGCCCAACAAAGTTTTGACCAGAGCAGATAAGAAGATTTCATTCTTACGCCAGCCTAAAATGCTATCTCAACGAATAATCGCCCATGTTCTACACCCCGCTGACCACATAATCCTGATGTCTACCCTTGATAAGGATGGCGTTCTAACGTTGGATACAGTGGAAAATACCGTGCTCACCGATAGAAGGTTTAGCTACAGCTACATTACGGGCCTACTGAATTCTAAACTCTGGTCTTGGTATGCTTACCGATTTATATTCAGCAAAGCTATAAGGACAATGGATCTTGACGAGTACTATATCGAAAAATTCCCTCTGCCAACAATTGACTTTGATAATGCCGCTGAAAAGAAGATGCACGGCAGTTTGGTAGCCCTGGCAGACAAGATGCTGGAGCTAAACAAGCGTCTGGCACCAATCCGCAACACTCCTTGCAACGAGCGTGATGAGCTCCGCCACCAAATAGATCGAACGGATAAGGAAATAGATAGCCTTGTCTATGACCTGTATGGGCTCACCGAAGAGGAGAGGAAAATAGTAGAAGGCAATGGATAGAAATGTTGAGCGATACAAGCCTAAGAGAGATCTCTTTGAAGAAAGAGGGAAGCAGACGGTAACAAAGCACAATATCCTTGCCAACTACCTTGAACCTTGGGCAAAAATTATCGCTAACCAGAATTGGGTCAAGAAGGCATATTACGTTGATGCCTTCGCTGGAGCCGGGGAATATGAGAGCGGAGAAGAGGGATCACCAGTTATTGCCGCAAAGATTTTGACAGATTGCCAGAAACACGTTTTTCAGTTCTCTTGCATTTGCATAGAAACAAACAGACAACGCTATGAGAAACTCAGGACAAGTCTGAAAGAGTATGAAAACACTATACTGGTAGAGCCATACAATGATGAGTTTCTTGATGTTATCGATAGCGTGCTCCACAAAATTGGTAAGTGGCCAGCGTTCTTTTTTATCGACCCTGAAGGCTTTTCAGGAATGGATTTCAACAAAGTAGAGTCTATCTTAGCCCAACCTTACAAGGAGATCCTTGTCAATTTCCAATACAATGCAGTTCAAAGATGGATAGCAACTGCCAAGAATTTGGATAGTAAAGACGAGGGTAAGAAAGTGAAGGCTCTTCAATTGGCACAGACCTTCACAAAGCTGTTCGGGACAGAGAAATGGATAGATATTGCACTCAAGCCTACTAGCCCAGCAATGAAGGAGCTTGAGTTAGTGAGCCTCTACGCCAGCCAAATAAGAGCCACGAATTCTTTTGAGTGGCATTTTAAGAATAAATTTCCCACCAGAAAAATGACCTTTTATTATCTGGTCTACGCTACAAGAAACCTAACCGCCTTTAAGATTATGAAGGATGTAATGTTTAAAGAAGAGAGCAGAAAAAACTTCCAGATGAATTTACTAGAGGAAATGGATTTCAATGCTTTTAAAAATGATCTCTGCGTGAAATACGGTGGAAGGGAATCGGTCGAGTATTCTGCAATCTTATCTCATGTCCTCCAACACACACAATATACGGATAAAGACCTGAGGAAGGTCTTAAACGCACTCAAAGCGCCAAAAAGAGCTAACCCTACTGATAAGAATAACCCAATTTATGACTTTTCCAACATTCATTTCTGCGAAAATAGCAGTACCAACTTGCTGATACAAGATTCATCTCATGTGCAACTACTAGAAATTGAAAAACCCGGAGATATTATAGCCTCTCCGCAAAAAACTGGCATCGTCCTCCACCCATACATCCTGCAAAACAGGGCTGAAAAACTCTTGGTTAAGCAGGTCAGCGACGGCTCAATCATCAAGAGATTTGATAAAACACCTCCGCCTTGCAAGCCGACCGATGTTATATGTCCTCATTTCCTAGAATTAAAGTGGGCTTATGGCTGTCCGTTCGACTGTGCTTGGTGTTACCTCAAAGGGACTTTCAGGTTTCACCCTAATGGTACAAAGCCGGTAATTAAAGATTATAAGAAAATAAAGTTACATACTAAACGATTCCTTAGTGAAGTTACGACCCCTGAAATCCTCAATACAGGTGAGATAGCCGACTCCCTGATGTGGGAAGGCTCAAGCGAGCCTTTCTCCAAGTTTATCATTCCTATGTTCGAAGAACAAAATAGGCATAAAGTGCTCTTCGTAACCAAGTCAGACAATATAAGAAATCTGCTGGAGACTCATCCTCACAACCAAGTTATTGTAAGCTTCAGTCTCAATGCAGACGAAGTGGCAAAAAGATGGGAAAATCGTGCCCCTTCGGTTGCCAGAAGACTGGAAGCTGCACAGAAATTAAGCCAAGCAGGCTACGAGGTGAGAATAAGAATCGACCCCATGGTTCCCATTCCAGATTGGGAGAGGTGTTATACTGATTTGATAGAGCAGATTTTTGCTAGGTTTACCCCCGCCCGCATTACTCTGGGTTCACTTCGTGGACTACAAAGCACCATTAACGGGGCTACAGATAAGAGCTGGCAGGAATACTTAACAGAGGGGTCTAACTGGGGGAAGAAAGTCGAGTTCACTACTCGGTACAAAATGTATAGTACAATCATGAGTCAGTTAAAGGAAAACTACCACTATGAAGAGGTTGCGCTGTGCAAGGAAACAATGGCAATGTGGGCAAAGTTGAGCACGGATTATAAAAAGATCAAATGTAACTGCGTATGGTGAGAATTAACAAGAGAGAGGTAATCTCATGGCTGAAGCTAAAGTTGGAGTTATCGGCGGCACCGGGTTGTACCAGTTGGAA
>JBBISW010000007.1:0-33158 GCA_037441105.1 Chloroflexota bacterium | reverse complement strand
TTTGGTCATGGTTTGCCTCTTATGCATAAAGCACGTCCTTCTGTTGTCAATTTCGCGGACAAACTCGACTCGTCTTCCAAGTCTCATAAACAATGTACCTCCAATCCTCTTTAAGCTCGAATAGATGTAGACACGGATATTTGGCATACTATTGCTTGGAAGTGGTGCAGGGTGGTATTTTTTTGCTTTGGAAGGATATATAATCGAAATCAACACTCAGTCACCATTTAAGGTAAAAAGGAGGTTACCATGAAGAAGTGGAATACTCCTCTAAAAGTCTTTGTGATAGTAGCTTCAATTGTTTTTGTGCTTGTTCTGACACGTAACATTATTCTAGTAATTCACGGGTTTCCTATTATTAGGAGTGTCATTCGTCTTGTTGTGGTCGGCGTCATCGGTGGTTCTGTACTCGGAGGTATTGGTGCGGGCATCGCAGCACTTGTATTAAGCCTAAAGAAACTAGGAGATTAAGCTTTCAGTTCGCGGCTTTTTCAATCTCACTTGTCTAGTGGGCTGCTGCAATTTCAGGATCAGAGACTCTCCAGACCTTATTTAGTTTAGGCGGTGTTTCTCAGGTAACATTAGGATGTCTTGTGAGGTGCGGTGGCTCAGAAACGAGGCCACAAAAAAGAGGTTAGGAGGGAGGAAGGACTATTGTAGAGCTATGGGGCAGTGTTTTGTGGTTTGAAGGTAGGCGAGCTCTAAGCCCGAAATATAGCGTTTGTCTCTTAGGGCCCTGGCCTTTTCATGAAAGCCCAAAGATACATGAATGGCAAGAGCAGCATCCACAGAGCCCAAAGTGCGTAAAACACGACCCAATCAATCTTTTGAACCCTCATTTCAAAATCTCGAAGCAGGGCAGACTTATTAGTTTTGGTAGGCCGTGCAGGAATCGAACCTGCGACACCCTGATTAAAAGTCAGGTGCTCTACCAACTGAGCTAACGGCCCATCGAACGCCTTTATTATATAGCCGTTACCGCGGTATATTCAAACACTTTGTGAATAGTTGCCACTGTGGTGACCTGGGGAAAGTTAGCTGTGAATAGTCTGTAGATGTGACTATTCGGAAGCCAGGATGGTGTGTATGTATTGGGCTAGAGCCGGATGTATGTCGCAGATATATCCATCTTTGGTTGCTTCCACGGAAAAGGTCAATCTGCCCGGTCTCCTGGGTGAGTTATCAAATTTGTTAAGCCCCGTTTCGTCCCAGGGTATGTCTTTTCCTAGCACATCCAGCATGCCTCGCACATCTCGAGGTTGTTGGAGCATTACTTCGAAGCGGAGCCGTTTTGCCAATATGTTCAGTTGTTCGTTCTTAAGTTTTATTCTCATAATTGTATCTTCTACCTCTTAAATGCCCAGCATTTATGCAATACCATCTTATGCTTCTGCACATTAAGTTCGGATTACACAGGCTTAGAAAGTCTACCACATCCCCTTTCTACAATCAACATCAACTCCTTCTTGTATAAAAGTTAAGCAAAAACAAGGTATTCACAACCGATATTCAGAAAGCAGGCATTGCTTGGAAGCTAGAAGTGGAGCGGGTGAGCAGATTCGAACTGCCGACGTCTTGCTTGGGAAGCAAGCATTCTGCCACTGAATTACACCCGCATTAGCAGTTATGTTACTGCCGTGATGGCCTAATGTCAACTGGGCCAGAGGAGTGTTTGGCGGCTTGTCCCTGCTGTTGTGAGAGGCCCAAGTGCCGAAGCAATCCCAGAGATTGCCACGTGGAGTTTATCCTGAGATGTGTGAGATTCTTCGCTTTGCTCAGAATGACACCGAGCGGAAGGGCTCGCAATGACAGGTGAAGCATTCTACCAAAAAGATGGCTCGCATTATAAAGAGTCATGTTGTTAACCAGCCAGGTGTCTTAAACTCATTGGGGGAGTCATGTCCAGGGATAAAAGGCTTGATGTCTAGTACCGGCGTTCCGTCTATGGCATCGAGGCCAATGACTTTGAGGACATTGTCTCGGCGTTCCAGCAGCTTGACGGTGGTTATCCCTATCGGATTGGGACGTGCCGGGCTACGGCTAGCGAAGACGCCGACCGGAGGCAGGTTCTGGTTACCTTTGGGATGAACTTTGGTTACTGAATGCTGCGATGGGGCTAACTTGTGCATCCAGTAGATGATTATGAGATGGGAAAACTCTTCTATTCTGCTTAAGGCTTCCTTTAAATCATCGTTTATTATTATCTCAGAGGTGACTGTTTGCCAGTCCTCTCTTTTCGGTTCTGTGATGCTGTTTTTAACGATACCGATTGGTGTTAGATTTATTTCCATGGTTATTGATTGTTGAGTTAGCTAAAGCAGTCCGTCTTACAATGCTGACCTAAAACAGTTTTTCAGTAGATAAGCTATGTTAGGGGTGTTAGCGTCAGCAGTCTCTTGGCAATATCAGGATATTTGGCAATGAAAAGTAATTCATCCTCGACGAGAGGCTTCTGGGCACAGACATTGGCGTATCTTACCAGTTCCAGGATTTTCTCAGCCTCTGCAGCACTGGCAAATGATATCTCGACCACATCTCCAAGCTCCTCTTCAACCCCTCCTCCGATCTTCTCTTCTATTTTCTTCATTAAATGTCTGAAGCCGGATATACCTCCATATTCGCCGGAGCATATTTCCCTCCCGGTCTCCACCGTTACTGGTTCACCTCTGCCCAGCTCGGCATAGTCATATAGCTCGTAATTTTGCGGGTCTTTTAATACACCGTCGGCATGGATACCGGAAGCATGGGCAAAGGCATTGGCACCAACACCTGGTTGGTTTATTGGAATAGGCACACCGAAAGCATAGCTGGCGAAATTGGCTGTTTTCCATGATTTGGACAGGTCAATTGGCCTGCCTAGTTGATATTTTCCAGCAAAACCCTTGGATTTGGTTATCGCTAGAACTGTGGCTACAAGGTCAGCGTTGCCGGCTCGCTCACCAATACCGTTTACAGTTGTATTGATATAGGCGTCTTGCCCGCTATCTATGGCGCCTTTTGCTCCGGCGACAGAAGTAGCTACTGCCATTCCTAGGTCACCGTGGCAGTGAATCTCAATAGGCAAGGCTACATTTTTAGCCAGCGCTTTCACCGCCTCATATATGGTGAAAGGGTCGTCGTAACCAAGAGTGTCGCAGTATCTAAACCTGTCAGCGCCATGTGACTTAGCTGCTGAGGCGAATTTGATTAGGAAATCCAAATCTGTGCGGGAGGCATCCTCGGCATTTACGCCTATTGATTCAGCTCCATGTGCACGGGCGGCATCTACAGCATCTACCATCATCTGCACAATATCATCTCTTGTCTTTCTCCCTTGGAACTTACCCTGAATCATCTGGTCAGAGGTCGAGACTGAAAGGTTAAGATGCTTTATCTTTGGGACAAGCCTGAAGGATGTTTCTACGTCTTCCGCTGTTGCTCTTATCCAGCCACCCAGGCGAATGGGTTGTAACACGCCCATCTCGGCTAGTTCGAGATTTGCCTGAAGGTAGTTTGATTCGTGTCTGGTCGTGGGGAAACCGAACTCAGACTGAAAAACCCCCATCTCGTTCAGGTAGATATTTATCATCGTTTTTTCAAGCTTGGATAAGCCAAGCTTGGCTGTCTGAACCCCGTCTCGATTGGTGACATCAATTATATAAATTTTTCCCATCATATCCTCCTAAGAGATAAATTGTGGCATTGGGTGTTAGTCTATTCAGCTAAGAGCAACAAGCATTATATCCAATTTAGTCAATAAAATATTATAAAATAATCCAAGAGGGCTTGACAAAGCGCAAAAAATATGCTAGAGTTATCATGCTTCAAGTAATTGAGCTAAGACCGGGGAGGCAGAGGAGCTGACGCAAGGTAGGCGAAGGCCGAAAAGTGTCAGACAGGATGAGGAACCGGGAAGGGCAAGGTTACTTGGGGCATTTTTATTTTTTGAGCTCTTCTTCAATAAGTTCCGGATTAAGTGCCCCAATGAAGGGTAAATTTCTGTACTCTCCTTGGTAATCCAGTCCATAGCCAACCACAAATTCATCCGGGATCTCGAAGCCTATGTAATCGAGAGGAACATCGACAAGACGGCGGGCTCGCTTGTCCAGCAAAGTGCAAACATGCAGGCTGGTCGGGTTGTGTGAAGCTAGGTGGTTAAGAACATAGTTTAGAGTCATCCCGGTGTCCACGATATCCTCAACCATTATTACATCAAGCCCGGCTATGCTGGTATCGAGGTCCTTGGTTATCTTTACTGCTGATTCGTTATCGGTGCCGTAGTAGGAAATGGCCATAAAGTCCACGGTAAGCGGCAAGGTGATATGTTGCATCAGGTCAGACATGAAACAGATGACGCCTTTGAGGATGCCGACCAGCACCAATTGTCTCCCCGCATAGTCTTGCGATATGCGTTTGGCTAAAGCTCTGACTCGTCGCTGAATTTGAGTGTGGCTGAACAAGACCCGGTCTATTCCCTCGACCTTTGTTCCCCCCAGGCGTCCGTAGCCATATTTGGCTAGTAACCTGAGATAATCGCTCTTGTTGAGAAGCTTGATATTGACATCAGGATACAGTTCTCTAAGTCGGCGCAATTTACGATTCTTCTCTGTAATCAATCTTTGTTTGAGGGTGGTAAGCTCGATATAAAGGTCTAGTTCAGGCAGATAAAAATCGGGGGTAAACATCTCTGTTACTTTATTGTCCTGCCAGGCTAGAGGGAAGGAGCGAGGCTCATAAAGCCACTCGATGCGGTAGAAATCAAGTAACCTGGCGAACTCTTCTTCGCTGGGGTGACTAAAGCTAGATGGCCTTAGTGAAGACGAAGGTAATTGGGGTGTCTCAACTAGTTTTCGCCGTTTGGTTACTGTTTCTGCGTGTTCTGCTTTCAGCACCTGGTAAAGTTCAGTTTTTTCCAGGGTAATAGCGATTATGTTAGCTACGGTGGACAAGAAGTCTTTGTCGGCTTGCGAAAAGCGCCTCGGTTCATCAGTGTAAATTCGAACTTGTCCAATCACCTCACCCTTCTGTAACAAAGGTGCTGCTAGTACAGAGCTTATTTTCTCTATATCAGCTGCCTCTGGGTACTGAATGCGCTCATCCTGTGTAGCATCAAGAATAGCCACTATTTTCCCGTTCAGGACATCGCGCAGGCTCTTGTGAGCATTCAGTGCTCCTTTTCGCAGATATAGGTCGCTGAGGCCATAGGCAGCTATGATGTCTAAGTGTTCCTTTTGAGGAGAGCTTAGAAGCATTATGGTGCATCCGGAAGCTTTCAGTGCCTTAGCTGTGCTCTTGGCTGTAGAATTGAGGACCTTCTGCAGGGGCAGAGATGAGTTAGCGGTCTTGGCTATCTGCTTGAAAGCTTGAGAGTAGCTATGTTCGCGGTTATACAGAACTGCCTCCCTTTGGAATGTATTCCTGTCACCTATCCACACTTAGTATAGCCGCAACTGGGGCAAATATGGCAACCTTCTTGGTAGATGAGAATGTTGCCACATTCAGGACATTGTCCTGCCCAGTTTTTAGCTACCCCAAGGTCTTTAGGGGTGCCTTTGTCCTTATCTTTGATGTATTTTTCCAGTACGCTGGCAATACCATCGGCACAGGAAAGAACTGCGCGGCCTTCCTCCCAAGCAACAGATGGGCAGCGGATGCCACGCAGGTGTTTGGTGACAGAGGCTATGTCAATACCTGCCCTCAAGGCCAAGGAGATGAGTCTACTGGCAGCTTCCAGTTGTGCCGAGGCACAGCCACCGGCTTTTCCCAAGCTGGTGAAGACTTCACAGATTCCTTTGTCGTCGAAGTTTACGGTGACATATATGTAACCGCAGCCGGTGGTCACTCGCTCGGTAATTCCTGTGGTGACTTTGGGTCGTCGTCTTGGCGTGAGCTTGGTTTCAGGTGTCTCTTCTGCGTGGCTAATAGTTAGAACCTGGCTATCACGGCTTCGGTCTCGGTAGATGGTTATCCCTTTTAATCCGAGTCTATAAGCCAGCATATATATTTCGGCTACATCTTCCAGGGTAGCTTCATGGGGGAGGTTGACTGTCTTGGAAACAGCGCTATCGGTGAACTTCTGGAAAGCTGCCTGCATCCTCACGTGCCATTCTGGAGCTATGTCGTGAGAGGTAACAAAGACGTCTTTTACCCAATCAGGTATATTCTCGACATCCCGGAGCTTTTTCCCCTCGGCAAGCTGTTGCATTAATTCTGGGGAATAGAAACCTTCCCTTTTGGCCGCTTTCTCAAAATAAGGATTGACTTCTATCAGCTGTTCACCGTCCAAGATATGGCGGACGTAACTGAGAGCGAAGAGAGGCTCGATGCCACTGGAGCAGCCAGCAATTATGCTTAATGTTCCAGTGGGAGCAATGGTAGTCCGAGAGGCATTTCTTGGTTTCAATCCATTATTAGTATCGTAGATGCTACCTCTAAAAGCGGGGAATAGGCCTCGTTCTTCGCCCAGCTTTACCGATTCTTTGATCGCTTCTTCAGATATAAAGCGCATGACGTTTTCAGCCACCTCCAGTGCTTTATCAGAATTGTAAGGGATGCGAAGCTTGATTAGCATGTCAGCAAAGCCCATAACGCCAAGCCCTATCTTTCTGGTGGCTTTGGTCATTTTCTCGATTTGAGGTAGCGGGAATTTGTTAACATCTATGACGTCATCAAGAAAACGGACACCCAGTCTGGCAATTTGACTCAGTTTGGCATAGTCGATTTCGGGTTGGTCATCTTCTTTTTTGACCATTTTGGACAGGTTAATCGAGGCTAGATTACAGGACTCGAAGGGTAGTAGAGGTTGTTCACCGCAGGGGTTGGTGCTCTCTATTTTGCCTAGCCTTGGGGTAGGATTATTCTTGTTTATATTATCTATGAAAACGATGCCAGGGTCACCAGTACGCCAGGCCATATCTGTGATTTTTGTGAAGACCTCTCTAGCGTTGAGTTTATCCACTGCCTCTTTGGTTCGTGGATTTACCAGATTGTACTCCCCGCCCTTTTCCACAGCCTCCATGAACTCGTCAGTCACGGCGACTGAGAGATTGAAGTTAGTTAGTGCTTTTGGGTCTTCTTTGGCTGTGATGAATTCTGGAATGTCAGGATGGTCAACGTTCAGGATAGCCATGTTGGCACCTCGACGCATGCCGCCCTGTTTGATGACGTCGGTGGCTGTGTCAAAAGCTCGCATAAATGATACTGGACCGCTAGCCACACCGCCTGTGGACCCCACCCTGTCTTTCGTAGGTCTGAGACGCGAGAAAGAGAAGCCGGTGCCGCCGCCGCTTTTGTGGATTAGAGCTGTATATTTTACAGCGTCAAAAATGGATTCCATGGAGTCATCAACGGGAATAACAAAACAAGCTGATAGTTGTCCCAGTTCTCGTCCGGCGTTCATCAGGGTTGGCGAATTGGGCAGGAATTCCAAGGATGTGACGAGTTTATAAAACTTTTCTTCCCAACCGCCTATGTCTGCCTTTGGGTCGTAAATAAGCTCAGCCGAAGCAATATGTTTGGCGACACGCCGAAACATCTCTTCTGGTATCTCAACGACTTCACCTTGGCTGTCCTTTTTCAGGTATCTTTTTTCTAAGACTGTAAGGGCATTTTGGGAGAGTTCTATTCCTGGTTTAACTTTAGCTTTAGTCTGGAGCATAGGTGCCTCCATTATCTTTATCTTAGCTTTCTCAGTCAGGATTTCCTTAACTGCCACTTCGATCTGGGAAGTGGATGGTCTTTGCTTGTCTTGCTTTGGGATTAGGTGCTCCATCCCTGGTAAAACTGGTTTTGGCTCAAGCCTTTGAATTATCTGCTCGGTGAGTTCTTCTAGCAGTTTCCTATCAGTTATGCCCATGGACTCAGCAGCGGCAAAGATAGCTCGGGCTATGCGGCTGTGGTTGGTACTACGGGGTTGATTTTTACTCTGGCGATTGGCCATTTTATTTCCGCCTCTGACGACATTGACCCAAGATAGTCAGCTCTTCCTGTGATAAGAGAGGTAGTTGACCGGCTGGTGGCACTTTAGCTTCGGTGTCCACTAAGATATCTACTGCTTGTTTCAGTGCAGCTATATCGGTAAACTCACGGTAAACACTAGCAAAGCGAATATAAGCTATATGGTCCAGCTCTTGCAGCCTTTCCATTACCATGTCACCAACGATAGAGCTGGGAATTTCGGTTTTGCCTAAGCGATAAAGATCAGCTTCAATATTATCCACGAGCTTATCAATGGTGCCAGTTGGTAGTGGGCGCTTTTCGCAGGCTTTGCGAATACCAGCCAGCAGCTTGTCCCGGTTGAACTCCTCTCGTCTGTTGTCCTTTTTAATCACAAAAAGATTCTTTGATTGTAGGTGTTCGTAAGTGGTAAAGCGAGTTCCACAGTGGAGGCACTGACGGCGGCGCCTGGTCCCGTCACCTATACTTCTAGAGTCAATGACTTTTGATTCAATATCACCACAATAAGGACACTTCATCACAACACCCCTATAAAGTGTGGTGCAAAAATATTTTAACCCAATATATAGGTGGTGTCAAGTGGAATGTCGACATAAGACAAAAATAAAAGTAGAGCGGCGATTGGGGTCGCCGCTCTACTTGGGGGAGGGTGGAGGGTAGAAGGAGGGCGGAGGAAAGGCTAGCGGGGCATCCTAGCCTGGGGAGGAGGTGCTGGTTGGGCAGAGGGGTAATGCGATGTACGACGGAGGAAGGACGGGACATCGAGGCTATCTTCGGCGACGCCTCGTAGTAGGCGACGCAACTCAGCCTCAGTGGGTACTCCGGCTCCATAGTGGGCAGTGAAACCGGTGGCAATAATGGTAATTTGGACTTCAGCCTCCATTTGTGGGTTGAAGACGACTCCGAAGATGATGTTTGCATCTGGGTCAACTGCTTGAGCGATGACCTCAGCAGCCTCATTGCACTCGAAGAGGGTGAGGTCACTGCCGCCGGTGACGTTGAATAGCACTCCCTTGGAGCCATTTATGGAAACATCAAGTAACGGGCTGGCGAGAGCAGCACGAGCAGCCTCGACTGCGCGGTTCTGGCCAGAGCCTCGGCCTACTGACATCCAGGCAGGTCCAGCGTTCTTCATTATTGACCTGATATCAGCAAAGTCGAGGTTGATTAATCCAGGGACAGTCACCACTTCAGCAATAGCTTGCACTGCTAGCCTGAGTACATCATCAGCTAGCCTGAAGGCATTGTCAACGGTGGTTTTGGCATCACAGAGCTCAAGAAGGCGGTCATTGGGGATGATAACCAAGGTATCTACTTTGTCGCATAGCTGCAAGACACCTTCCTCAGCTACTTTATTCCGCCGAGTGCCTTCAAAACTGAAAGGCTTGGTTACGATGCCGATAGTCAAGGCACCGCTTTGTCGGGATACATCGGCAACAATCGGGATGCCACCCGTGCCGGTGCCACCGCCCATTCCCGCGGTGACGAAAATCATGTCGGCACCGGAAACCACCTCTTGGATTGTCTGGCGGCTCTCTTCAGCCGCTTCGGCACCGATAGCATGGTCGCCGCCGGCACCTAAACCTCGAGTCAGTTTTTCGCCTAATTGGACACGTACCGGGGCTTCGGACAATGCCAGAGCCTGAGCGTCGGTGTTCATGGTGATGAATTCCACGCCTTTAATGGCTTGACGAACCATCCGAGTTATGGCGTTGGAACCCCCACCGCCGATACCTATAGCTCTAATGCGGGCTGGTGCATTGGAAAATGTTGATTTTGCCATTTTTATTACCTCCTTCTTTCTGTTCTTTATTTTTCAAACGCTTTAGACACCGAAGAATTTCTTCAGTACGGTCATGAAACCATCGAAGATACCGTTGCCGTTTTTCCTCTTAGCTTCCCAAGCCGGTCTACCGTGATTCCTAGTTCCCCAGAGGAGAAGCCCAACTCCGGTGGAGTGAGCTGGGTCGTGGAGAATGTCGGTAATGCCATATACACCCATAGGCTCACCGATCCGTGTCTGGACGCGAATTGTCTGCCGGGATAAGGCCTCAAGGCCAGCTAGGTTGGAACAGCCTCCGGTGAGCACAAGGCCGGCTGGCGCCAATGAGGCGTAGTTGGAATCAGGCATTTCGAGGAGAATGAGCCTCAGCAATTCTTCCATGCGGACTTTGATGATATTGCATAAATCACGATAGGAAACGCTGTGCCCATCTTCAACGCTCAAAGTGGATTCCTGGCTTTTGGTGAGTACCTCGGGATAAACGTTCCCGTACTTCTTTTTCATAGCCTCGGCGATTTCAAAGGGTAAGCCCAGACCGATTGAGAGATCGCTGGTGACCTGATATCCGGCTACCGGGATGATTGAGGTATGGTAGATACTACTGTCTTTGAATACGGCTATATCAGTGGTACCGCCACCGATATCAGCCAGTATGACTCCTACCTCTCTCTCCTCTGGCGTCAATACCGCTTCGCCGCTAGCCAGCGGTTCCAGAATTAGGTCCTGGATTTCGACTCCAACACTCCGGATGGATTTGACCAAATTTTGGACCGATGAGATAGCAGCAGTGATGATATGGGTTTCCACATCTAGCCTGAAGCCATGCATACCTACTGGATTCTTAATTCTTTCTTGATTGTCTAAGGTATAACCGCGGGGTATGGCATGGAGTATCTTCCTGTCATCGGGGAGATTAACCTGCCGGGCGGAATCTAGGACTCGCTTTAGGTCATCAGATCGGACCAAGCGGTCATTGCGTGGTATGGCTACCACGCCATGGCTGTTGAGCGAGCTTATATGTCTGCCAGTGACGCCTATATAAGCAGACTCCACTTTTAGGCCGCTTGCTTGCTCGGCTCGCCTCACCGATTCGGCAACTGATTCTCTAGCTTCTTCCACGTTGACTACCATACCTTTGTGCATGCCATGTGATGGCACGAGACCGACACCTAAGACCTGGATGTTGCCTCCTGAATCCAGTGTGCCAATAATAGTGCATATCTTGGTCGTGCCAACATCAATAGCTGAAATAATCTTCTTCATCGTTGTTTCCCTCCTTTGATTTTATTTTTAGATTTACCTCTCATGAGTGGGTTTTTCTTATCAAGGGCGTTCAGCTACTCTGAGCTTAGCGCTACGACTGCGAGGATTAGATCTAGTTTCGTTCAGGGATGGTGTGACAACCTTCCTTGATATTATTTTCAATTTCGGCGTATGGCCACACTGGCAAACTGGAGCACTTGGCGGACAGAGACATCCCTTGGTTTCACGCATCATAAACTGCTTGACTATCCGGTCTTCTAATGAGTGGTAGCTGATAACTACCAGCCTGCCTCCGGGGTCGAGACATTTGATGGATTGCTTCAGGGCTGTGGCCAGGTTTTCCAATTCACGATTGACGATGATGCGCAGTGCCAGAAAAGTTCTAGTGGCCGGGTGAATTCTGCCTCGGCGACTGCCGATCGCTTTTTCTATTATGTGGGCTAGTTGTAGGGTGTTGCTAATGGGGCGATTTTTTGCAATATGCCGGGCTACCCGCTGGCTATAATGCTCTTCACCATAAGTCCTAATGAGTTGGCCCAGTTTGTCTTCAGGGAAGGTATTGACGATATTGGCTGCGGTTAATTCTTGGTTTGGATTGAAACGCATATCAAGCGGGCCTTCGCGCTGGAAGCTGAAGCCGCGTTCGGAGATGTCGAGCTGCATCGATGAGATGCCAAGGTCGAAAAGAATCCCGTGTACAGGAAGGAAATTGTTTTCTCTGCAGATATTCTCGAGATTGACGAAGTTGTCATTGATTATAATGGCTGATTCAGCGTAGTTTGCTAGTCTGGTCCTGGCTATCTCAATGGCTTCAGGGTCAGCGTCAACGCCTAGAAGTTGCCCGTCAGGCTGAATCATTTCCAGTATGGCTTTGGCATGACCACCTGAACCTAGAGTGCAGTCAACATAGCGTTTCCCAGGTTGAACTTGTAGCGCTTCCAGGGTCTCATTAAGTAGCACCGGCGTATGAATTGATAGAGTCATAGTCAAACTCATGGCTGTGCCTCAAGGCTTTCTATAATTTGCCATACTTGTTCTTCAGTTGCTGCCTTTTCCGAATTCCACAGACTGGGGTTCCATACTTCGATATAATTGTTAAGACCGACTACGATGGCAGTATCGCCTATTTCAGCATAATGGCGTAGTAGTGCTGGTAAGGCTATTCTTCCCTGGCCATCGAGCGAGAGGCTAAAAGCTGTACCAAAGATACTACGGTTCAATTTCCTTAGTTTGCTTGATGGCACAGCCCGGGGTGCTAGGGTATCAGCTAATTTGTGCCATTCGGCTGCAGGATAGACGACGATGCATTTTTCCGCCCCTTTGGTAAGCATTAACTCTGCCCCCAGTTCTGGTCTGAACTTGGGCGGCAGAGGTAATCTACCTTTGCCATCAACTTTATATTCGTATTCGCCGAGAAACATATCTACCTCGAGCTAGTGTCTAGGCCAGTACAGCCTCCCCTTCTAGCTGCTTTTCCAATATTCTTATTTCAGTCCAATCTAACCTGGCTAATTCTTCGATGTATTCCTGTGTTTTTGGGTCATTACTCAGTGAGTAAGTAATAAGGCCATTGCCATCCTGTTGCTCTTGAAGTATGCCTTTGTCGATTAAAGCTTTGATTGCCTCTCTCAGATTGTTCTTCGCAGTATCTAAGGCGCAAGCGATGGTGTAGAGGCTCAATTTTGCTCGAGGATGACGCGCCCAAAAGCGGATTAGTTGAAGTTCCATGTTGCTGCGGCTGTTCTCTCTGAGAAAGTGAAATAATCTACTGTTTGCTATTCGATACTGAACACAATCAATCACCATGGCTGTTCCTCCTTTCACCACTTTTTCCCACTTTCTCCCATTATAGAACACACATCCTCCATTTTGTCAATACCTTTTCCCCACAATTTCTACACTTTTGGCTAAAATTTTTCGTTTACCCATGATGATATACCGCTACTTTTTCAACAAATAGTGTTTTTGATTGTCCTATCGTCAATATGTTGTGGCCTCACGGCGGGTAATAGTGTTCGCTTTGGTTGGTACTAAAGTCCTGTGGGTTTTTGCGGTTTTGAGCTTTGGTTGTAGTATGGTAAAATAGGCAGATGTTAGCTGCTGGTGTACTCGTTATCAGTGACAAAGGTTCGCGGGCTGAACGGCGGGATGAGAGCGGACAGGTCGCCCAGGAATTTATCAATCAGCTAGGCCTTGAGGTAACAAAGTACGAAATTGTGCCTGATGAGGCGGGGGTTATCTCCGCCAAGCTCAAAACCTGGGCTGATATAGATGGACTTGACCTTATTGTGACCAGTGGTGGGACCGGATTGTCTTCCAGAGATGTCACACCGGAGGCAACACTTGCAGTGGTTGAAAAAATTATTCCTGGTTTAACTGAAGCTATGAGGCTGGAGACTATGAAGAGAAAACCTGAGGCAATACTCAGTCGCGCTGTCGCAGGCAGCCGCGGCAAGTGCCTTATTGTCAATCTCCCCGGCAGCCCCAGGGGGGTAAGGGAATGCCTTGAGGTTATTCTACCTGTTTTGCCTCACGCCTTGGAGATTCTTGGTGGCAGGGCAGTCGAATGTGGTCATGGTGGAGCCAGTTGAATGCGTATTGATATCTTGACCTTGTTTCCTCAGACGTTTGATGGCTTTCTCAGTTGTAGCATTATCGGGAGAGCCAGAGAGCGTGCCATAGTTGATGTTCAACTTCATGATATTCGTGCTTACACTCATGACAAACATCATATTGTGGATGATTATCCCTATGGTGGTGGGGCTGGGATGGTGCTCAAGCCGGAGCCCATCTTTGAAGCTGTAGAAGCTGTCAGAGAGGAATTCGGACTATCATTGATACCTACTATTTTGCTTAGTCCACAGGGACGGCTTTTTAATCATGAGATCGCGCAGCAGCTAGCTCGTTGTCAGCATCTCATTTTGATATGTGGCCATTATGAAGGTATTGATGAAAGGGTAGCCGAGTATTTAGCTACTGATGAGATTAGCATTGGCGACTATTTGCTAAGTGGTGGTGAAGTTGCAGCCATGGTGGTGGTGGATTGTGTGGTTAGATTGTTGCCTGGAGCCCTTGGCTCAGAGACGTCGCTTGTTGAAGATTCGCACGCTTATGGGCTGTTAGAGTATCCGCAATATACTCGTCCAGAGGTGTATCGTGGCTGGTCAGTACCGTCAGTTTTGCTTTCTGGAAATCATGGTGAAATTGCTCGGTGGCGGCGACAGCAGAGCTTATTGCGGACTGCGAAACGACGTCCAGACCTTATAGGAAAAGCCGTGCTTTCCGATGAAGATAAGAGGCTGCTTAGTGAAGTCTTTGAAATCAAGTCGTAGAAGGGATCTAATTGAAAATGAGTGTCAACTCTATTAGCCAAGTTAAAGTAAATCCTAACATGCCTCAAATCAGCCCCGGTGACACAGTAAGGGTTAGCTTTAAGGTGAAAGAAGCTAATCGGGAGCGGGTTCAGACCTTGCTTGGGTTGGTGGTCAGAGTTAGGAGGGGAAGTGGTGGTGGCAATTTTACAGTCAGGCGGGTCACCTATGGGGTGGGAGTGGAGCACACCTTTCATTTTGCCTCTCCGTTTTTGGAGAAGGTTGAGGTGGTGCGACACGGCAAGGTTCGTCGTGCAAAGCTCTACTATATACGCCGACTCAGTGCTAAAGAGGCACGTCTTAAGGAAAGGCGGGAGAGGATGGTGGAAAAACTTGCCGTCGAGGGAACTGTAGGTGGAGAGGGTGAAGTTGAGGGAGCTGTATCTGAAGAGGCTGAGGTTGACGAAGTTGCAGTTGCGGAAACTGAAAAAGTGGAATGAAATATGCAGAAGTGGCGGTCAATTCACCCGTTGCCCAACGCCGTAGCTTTTGTTATTCAACCCCTCCTGAACTAAAGGTTGACGTCGGTCAAGCCATCTGGGTGCCTTTTGGTTCTAAAGTCCTTCAAGGCATTGTCGTAAGGTTAAGCGATTTTCCTTCATTTGAGGTCACTAAAGAAATCAGTGGCCTTATTGCTCCTTCTTCTTTACTGTCTCCGGTCCAGGTAGACGTTGCTCTGTGGCTGAGCAAGTATTACCTTTCAGCTCTTTTTGATGCTGTGGCCTTGATGTTGCCTCCCGGATTTGAGCGGCGATTGATTACCTTTTTGCAACTCCAGCCAAGTCCCATTGAACTATCGCAACTTAATCCTGAACAGAGGCAGGTTATGCGTCTCCTTGAAAGCAAGGGTAAAATCAATATGAAGGAGTTGGAGCGTAAATTCGGGGAAAAGAAAGCTGAGCTGGTTATCCAACAACTTATGCGACGTCATATATTGGTGAAGAATCAGCAGTTGGAAGAAACAAAGGTAAAGCCGAAGCTAGCCACTTATTTGAAGCTACAGATTGACTCAGGTGAGGCTGAAGCTGAGCTTATTCGACTCAAAGAAGCTAGAGCTCATAAACAAGCAGCGGTGCTTGATTTTCTAATTAAGCAACCTCAGCCGATTCCCTTGGCCGAACTTAGAAAGTCTATTGCTTGCCAGCGAGCGGTGGTCGAGGCCTTGAAGGATCGTGGATTAGTTTCCGTGGTGGAGGTTGAGGTCAGACGTGACCCTTTAACTCGTCTCAAGATTGTGCCGACAACGCCACCGAATCTCACTCCATCTCAGGAAGTAGCGTGGCAGAGAATGCAAAGCCGTATGTCTCAGCGAGGCTCAAGCCAGTCGCCGTTAGTGTTTCTACTTTATGGTGTTACGGGCAGTGGAAAGACAGAAATTTATCTTCGAGCCTTGGCTGAATGTGTGGCTCAGGGTAAGCGAGGTATTTGTCTTGTTCCGGAAATCGCGCTAACTCCACAGACAATAGAGCGTTTTGCCTCTCGTTTCCCAGGTCGTGTGGCTGTGTTCCACAGCGGGCTGTCTTTAGGTGAGCAGTTTGACGAGTGGCATCGGATAAAGGAAGGCGGATGTGATGTGGTCATCGGTCCGAGAAGTGCCCTTTTTGCACCTCAGCCAGACCTTGGTCTGATTGTTATTGATGAAGAGCATGAGTGGACTTACAAGCAGTCTGACAAATCACCGCGCTACCATGCTCGGGATGTGGCTATTAAATTGGCTGAACTTAGTGGTGCTATGGTTATTTTGGGCAGTGCTACACCTGACGTGGAGACTTTTTACAAGGCGCAACAGGGGGAGTATCAACTTATTGAACTCAAAGAGCGCATCACCCCTTGGGGGCCTTCACCTTTACCTGAAGTTGAGGTTGTGGATTTAAGGGATGAGCTTAAAGCCGGGAACCGGGGCCTGTTCAGTCGTTCTCTAACTGGGGCGATGGCTGAAGCCTTGGCTAATTATAAGCAGGTGATTTTGTTTCTCAATCGGCGTGGCACAGCCACCTTTGTTCAATGTCGGGCTTGTGGCTTTGTTTTCAGTTGCCAACACTGTACGGCAGCTCTTACCTATCACTCGGCAACAGAGAAATTGATTTGTCATCATTGCCGTTATTCTGGCTCTCTACCTGTGGTTTGCCCTGTTTGTCTTAGCCATCGATTTAGATTCATGGGTATTGGTACACAGAGGGTGGAGGAAGAAACCAAACGGCTTTTCCCACAAGCTCGCGTTCTCCGCTGGGATAGAGATGTTACTTCCAGTCGGCGAGCTCATGAGGAACTCCTGGATAAGTTTCGGTCTCATGAGGCTGACATACTGATTGGCACTCAGATGGTGGCCAAGGGATTGGACTTGCCTCAGGTTACGTTAGCTGGTGTGATAAGTGCTGACACTGGGTTAAATCTGCCTGACTTCCGGGCAGGGGAACGTACCTTTCAACTCTTATGCCAGGTAGCTGGGAGAGCAGGACGTGGCTTCATGACTGGGAGGGTCATTATTCAGACTTATAACCCGGAACATTATGCCGTCCAGACAGCATCAAAGCACGATTATCTTGCCTTTTACACGCAGGAGATGGACTATCGTCGTAAGTTTAGTTATCCGCCTTTCAGCCGTTTAGCCCGTCTCACTTTTAGTCATACTAACGAAATCACTTGTCACAGAGAATCCCAGAGGATTAGGCGTTTGCTTTTTACTGAAGCGGACAGGAGGGGCATCCCCGACTTTAGATTGATTGGGCCAGCACCAGCCTTCGTTCCTCGAATTCGAGGACATTATCAGTGGCAGATAATCCTCTGTGGCGCTGACCTGGCTGACTTCTTAGCCGACATAACTTTACCTAGAGGCTGGATTGTGGACATCGATCCAGTAGGTATGGTTTAATGAGTCGTTAAAATGGCAGCTCGTTCCATTCGTGTTGTAACAGACCCTGTGCTGAGGCAAAAAGCCAAAAAAGTAACCAGCATTGACAGCTCTATCCAGCGACTTGTTGATGACATGATAGAGACTATGCGAGCGGTTTCCGGAGTTGGTCTGGCTGCACCTCAGGTAGGTGTGCCGCGCAGAGTAGCTGTGGTGGAGATACCAGGCGGTGAAGTCATCGTTCTAATCAATCCTGAGGTAATCAAAAGGGAAGGCGAGCGTTTAGTAGAGGAAGCTTGTTTAAGCGTTCCCGGGTATAAAGGAGAGATCAAGCGTTCAATTTGGGTTAAGGTCAAAGCACAGGACAGGCAGGGCAGGAATATCCGTCTTAAGGGCGAGGAGCTTCTGGCTCAGGTTTTGGAGCACGAGATAGACCATCTCGACGGCGTCCTGTATATTGACCGTATTGAGAGTCCAGATAAGTTACAGAAATTGTTGCCTGAGCCAGGCCAGGAAGGGCTTTAGCTCTTAACTTGGGTGGTCTATCCTTGCCACTCCATCTCAACGACGAATCTGCCAGTTAGGCCTTCCAGCTCCACATTGTAAAAGCCAGGTGTGGTTTTTATTATGTTGAAGGCTACTCGCCGGCTCTCGCCCGGCCCCAAGCTAACCTCTTCAACGCTTTCGGTGACACCTTTCAATTTCAGTACCAGACTATAATCACCGCTGATTTCGCCATTGTTAGTTACTATAGCGCTGATAGTGATATTTTCCCCCTGTTTCACACGCTCGGGTGCTATAAGTAAATTGCTCACGGAGAAATTCGCTGGGACCAGCGGTATAACAATAAAGGCGCCACCCAAGCCATCTAGTTCTGTGTAGTAATCTCCACCGATATCCTTAATTACGGTGAAAGTTGTCGCCTGGCTTCCCCCTGGGGGCAAGGCTAGCTCGGTTATGTTTTCAACTAATCCGTTGATTCGTAACACCACACTATATCTGCCTGCTTCCGAGCCATTGTTGGATACTATGGCGCTGATGGTTATAGGTTCCCCTGCTTTTACCTGATTTGGTGTGATGGTTAGGTTGCTAATAGAGAAAATCGCTCTTCCTGCGTATGATGGATATGGGGTTGTTGGCCCTGGTGTTGGAAATTGACCAGGAGCTGGATATATCCCGGTTGTTGGAAATGGTCCTGGGGTTGGTGTAGGCATTGTGGTTGGAAATCCTGTTGATGGCATGGTCGGGCCTGGACCTGAGACTGGAGTTGGTATAGGTGTTGGAGCTTGTGCATCTGGTGCTCTTGGTCTTCCTGCCCTTCTGACTTCTGGGGCTGCTTCAGGTTGCTTCCTACGGGGTGGCATAGCAACGAGTATGATAATGAGCAGAAGTAATACACCGATTATGACACCAATAGCTATCCATACCCATGTATCGAATATGGCCCAGAATGATGTTTCTGCCACAGTGAAATCTCTGGCTGTGCCGTTTAAGTCTGCTATGTGTAGCCCCGGTGTATCTGCTGTAACCGTGAATTCCACGGTGTCACTAGCTCCAGCAGCCAAGGTTACTTCCTTGGTGCCTATAACTTTACCGTCTATTTTTAAGGTTACGTTGCCAGTGCTTTCTTTGTCTCCTTTATTTTGTACTGTAGCAGTGATGGTTATGATGTCTCCAACTTTGATGGAATCTGGGCTAACTGTTAAGTCAGTCACCTCGAGGCCAGCTTGTGCGTTGATCGAACTAGTACTAGCTAGGACAAGAACTAATGTCAAAATTGCTGTTAACAGCCGAAGTAATTTTCTCACTCTTGCCTCCTAGAGTCCTCTTAAGCTTAAAAGATACCTAATACTCTACGCCAAAATCAACTATAAATCAATAGGCTGTTGTGCGGTGAAGCCAGTTGGTGATGCTGATTTGATATGGGTAAGAAGTGGCAGGAGTTGGTTCAGGCACTAGCCAATTTTTCAAGAGGCAAGGCGAAAGCGAAGGTATTACCCTTGCCTTGTTCGCTTTCCACCCATATCCTGCCGCCGTGAAGCTCTACCAGGTGCTTACACAAAGCTAGACCTAAGCCTACTCCTGGGCTGTCCTTTTCATTATCACCCTTGAGCCGGTAATAAGGCTGGAAGATTTCCTGCTGCTCCTCCGGTGGTATACAGCAGCCACTATCGCGAACCTTGATGACTATGAAGCCGCTATTGCTAGCTGCCGAAAAGGATATGCTGCCGCCATCTGGAGTGAACTTTACGGCATTGGACAGGAGGTAGAGCAGAATCTGTTCTATCCTTAGCGCGTCAGCAGCGATTTCAGGGAGGTATGACGTCACGTCTAAGGCTAGAGATTGGTCTCGGCTATGAACTATCGGCAATATCTGGTCAACTACTTTGTAAGCAATGGCATCAATGCCAGTTGGTTCCAGCTCCAAATGAAAGCCTTCGACTGACCGCTCTCTTTGTGGGCTAGCCGCGTTTTTCACGAACTTAGTTTTACCCTTTGTCGTAGTAGTGAGTTTGTCTGTGGAAAGTTCATCAACTTGTATAGAGCTAGACCTGGCATAGATTACCCTAACATTATCAAGTCATCTCTTTTGGTGTCAATACCTCTACCAGGTTATTTCATATTTAATTTTGGGTGGTGGGACTAAATTCTTATATTAAATCGTGACCATTGGGTGATATGTGGACAGGGAAAACGTTTTAGACTACTGTTGGCATGAAAGTTCTGTGTATTCCGATCTTAGCAATTTGTCTACTTACTCAGTTAGTAGTGACTTTGGTAGATAGCCATCACGACATAGGTCGGGTAGCTGTTGTTTATTCCAAACCAGAGCCCGTTTATTGTGAGCCAGTAACGGTAGCTTCGAATGATAGCTATCTTGATGAGCAGAGGGTTATGGCGGAGATTACAGTGCCTCAAGCCTGGCAGGTTACATCGGGAGATGCGAGTGTTGTTATCGCCGTTTTGGATACTGGAATTGACCGTGGCCATGAGGATTTAGCCGGCAAAGTAATTACCGAAGTCAATTTTGCTGATAGTCCGGTGGCAAGTGACATATACGGTCATGGGACACATGTCGCTGGTATTATCGCAGCAAAAGCAAACAACGGCTTTGGTATTGCTGGCCTCGCATACAATTGCTGTCTAATGAATGTTAAGGTAGCTGATGAGGCAGGTAGGTGTACTGCCTCATCAGTGGCTAAGGGTATTGTCTGGGCAGTGGAGAACGGTGCCAAGGTTATCAATATCAGTTTATTCATTAATGAGCCATCCTCAGTCTTAGAAGACGCGATAGACTACGCCTGGAGCAATGGAGCTGTTGTGGTCTGCGCAGCTGGTAACCACGCAGGTACACGGCCAGCATATCCTGCTTATTACACAAATTGCCTCGCAGTGGCAGCTACTGATGCCAATGATTTTGTGGCCTCGTGGTCAGGCTATGGTGATTGGGTGGATGTGGTGGCTCCTGGGGTTAACATCTATTCTACATTGCCTGTTAATGGCTATGGTTACAAGAGTGGCACTTCAATGGCAGCCGCCTATGTGTCTGGAATGGCTGGTTTGCTTTTCACTGTGGTAAGCGACGCCAACCGTAACGGTTTCGTTAATGATGAGGTACGAAAGGCAATCGAAACTAACTGTGACGAGCTTGGTATTAAAGGGATTGGCAAAGGACGCATCAATGCCCTTGAAGCAGTGACTTACGCTTTGTCTTCAAAATAGCACTAAACTTATTGTCCAGGGCTGCTTCATTTCTCCCTTAGCGTGTTTTTGGTTTAAACTTGGGCAGTATTATTGCAACGACTTGAGTATATCTTCTATTTCCTGTTGTGTCTGGAAGCGCCCTGGCTTCATTTGCTTAATAATTCCTTGTGAGTTGATAAAAAACGTGGTGGGCACTGCCCAGATATGGTAGTCATTTTTAGCTTTGGTTTGCTCATCAAGTAGTATAGGAAAATCGAGGGGACCATATTTGTCGCCGTATTTATTCTCAATCGCCTTGATGCGGTCTACCCTGGCATCGATGCATACGGTGATTACAGCTATATCTCCTGAGTTCTTACCATGCTTAACATAGGTTTCACGAATAAGGGGAAATCCTACTATACAGGCTCCACAGCGGGTTGACCAGAAGTTAAGCAATACCTTCTTGCCGTGCAAGTCGCTCAAAGTGATGGCTTTGCCGTTTATGGTTTTCAGGGTGAAATCCGGGGCGAGGTTGCCAATATCGGTTCCAACCTTGACTGATGGAAGCAGCGTGGCAGCTACCTTGTCACCCGGGCTTGATATCGCTTTTCCCGGAGCTATCTCATCATCTGCTGGCATATTTATTACTGGCTCCTGGTGCGAGGTGAGAACCTGGTCTGATGGTGTTGGCGTATTAACTGCTGTTGAGATGTCTACTGCCTGCGCATCTGATGGCGATGCTTCTTCCATTGGGGCTATTGGGGTTGTCTCGTTAGTCCCATCTGGCGATGTTAACGATTGCTCACTCGAAGGCGATATCGGCTCTAATAGAGCTATGTTATAGCCCGTAGGTAACACAGTAAACAAAGGCAATGTTAATATCAGGATGCCGAAGAACATCAACCAGATCCCCAGCACACCGATGTGCCTACGCAAAGGAAAGTAGTGCATGGTACTCGTAAGTGAGGAAGACAGGTTTCTGACTGCCAGCGAGGTAGCTAAGACACTTAATGTCCATATTAATACGGTGAGGCGGTGGAGTAATCGAGGCATACTCAAGGCGTATCGTATTGGCCCGCGTGGTGACCGCAGATTTGACAAGAAAGATATCGTAAGTTTCCTCGGCCAGAACCTCATGTCGGCCAGAACCTCATGACCAGCCAGAAAGACAAAGAAAAAGATTTCTCCATCGTATAATGGTAGATACTGGGAAAGAAACATCTAAAGCTGCTGCTAATTAAATCATTCAACTCAAGCCATCTTCACTTATGTGTTGAAACCTGATTTTAAGCGTATCCTGTTGTCCCAGCGACCCTTTAGGGTCGCCTTTTGTAGCGAGGCTAAAGCCTCGCAGCTACATTGGTAAACAATCTTGACTATTTGCTTGCCGATTTTCCGTAGGCTGCTTTATCGAGTTTTACCCACAGCCTATCGCCATCAGTTATAAGCTCGATAGTCCCATGAGTTGAAGTCAGATAGACTCTGCCTCCTAACTGTTCGGTTAGCCTGTTTACTACTTCGGTGTGAGGGAGACCAAATCTGTTTTTGGCTCCAACCGAGATAATTGCTGCTTCAGGGTCAACTACAGCTAGAAATTCTGAAGAAGTAGAAGTCCGGCTGCCATGGTGGGCGACCTTTAATACCGTGCTCTTTAAGTTGGCTCGCTGGGCGATGAGGTACCATTCAGCCTCTTGGCCGATGTCAGCAGTGAGCAAGAAGCTTACTTTATTCCAGCTCAGTCGCAGCACCAGGCTGTTGTTGTCTATATCGTCTGAAGTGCCCTGGAGCAAAGGCGATGGAGGATGAACTATCTCCAGCTTTATTCCATTTCCAAGTTTGACCTCTTGTCCGGCGCGAGCTATCTCGTGCTCAATTTCTTTATCGTCAACTAAGCTGCGCCAGTGTTGATAGATACTTGAGCTATAGGTTATCTCTGGCTCAATGACCTGTGGCACTTTATACTTCTGAAGTACTTCTACGAGACCAGCGATATGGTCGGCTTGTGGTTGAGTTAACACCACCAAATCGACAGTCCTGTCCCAGAAGGGTAATCTCTTGCCAAGCTCCAGACTTATCGCTTGTGGACTTGGCCCGCCATCTATGAGGATGTCTTGGTGGCTTGGCGTTTGAATTAGGACGGCATCTCCTTGCCCGACATCGAGTATGCTCACATGTAGCTTGTCATCAGGCATGTTCAAGACAGCTACCCAAACGAGGATAGTCACGATTAGAAGCGGTGAGATAACCCATTTCTTGGGCAATTTGGAGGCGTGTTCTACGGTTTTGCTGGCTGAATAGCTGATTTTGGAAGCTGCCTGGGAAAGAAAGTCAGCCAGTTGGGTTCGGTAGTTTATAGCTGTTATAGCTGTTGCCAGTAAGGCATAGTAGAGCCATATTTGCCAGATATGTATACCGCCCAGTTCAACAGACGAGAAGGGCAAGGCATCAAAGGCTTGCACTATGAAAATGAGGTAGCTGAGGAAAAGCCAGGCTATCCAGCCTAGAGCCTGGGCTAAGAATGGTGCCAAAAGCCCCACCCCAGCGACTAGGGCTGAAGTGATGATTATGCCTGGCAAGGCCAGCAGAGCGAAGAAAGTAGCTGGCAGGCCAACGAAGGAGACAACGTCAAAATAGTGGGCGATTACCGGCCAGGTAGCTAAGATGGCAGCTAAAGTAACTGCAAAGCTATCAGCGACAAAATTACATAAAGATGCTGCAGTTCCTTCTCTGCCTATGGTGACAGCTACTCCTCTTCTAGCCCAGGCTTGAAAGTAGGGTGAAAGGAGAATGAGCCCTGCCATAGCCAGGAAGCTCATCTGGAAGCTGGCATCCCATAGAACTTGAGGCTCAATTCCTATCATCACTGCTGCGGCAAAGGCAAGTGCCGTTGACGCGCTACGTTGCCTGCCCAGATATTCGGCCAGCAGGAACATACTTCCCATGACGGCGCCACGGACTACGGGCGGACGCATGCCGGTAACCAGAGCATATAGCCAGATAGCCAGAAAAGCCAGCCAGATGTAGATGGAGTAGCGTCTGCCGAAAAGCCAGATTGCGGCACTGAGGAATATGCCTATGATAATGCTGAGATGGAGGCCAGATATGGCTAGCAGGTGGGCAGTTCCAGTTCTGGAGAAAGCTTCCTGTAGAGAATAGGGAATATTGCCTCTCAGGCCAAGTAAAATTCCTTGAGCTAGTGAGGCTTGTGGTTCGGGTAAGGCAAGGGACAGGCTCTGGGAAAGGCGATTTCTCAAAGAGTAGATCCAGGACAACGGCTTAAAACCTTTGCCTGTATCAAGTATTTCTATCCTAGGAAAATCTATGACCGAGTAAATTCCTTGCCGGGCTAGATAGCCTTTATAATCGAAATCGTCGAGTTGTGGTGGTGTTTCCGGCTTACCAATCACTTTAAGCATATCCCCGTAGTGATATTCTTGATATCGGGGCACGCGTATTAGAGCTTTCCCTGACATTTCCTTCTCCGCACCATCTATGTGCAGTTCAGTGGCTAAAAGCTGGAAAATGGCAGTTGTGTTTCTGATTTCAGGCTCAGTGCATACCATTCCCTCGATTTCAACTACTCCCTTGTCGTTGTAGAATTGAAGGTGCTGCTCATTGACTACGGGCAGGCTTGATTGGAGGCGAATGCAACCGCCAAGCAAAGCAAAAAGGCAGAATCCAGCCAGGAGCAGGTGCTTCTTATACTGCAATAGGAAAGGAATGAGGCATAGGGGCAATAGCCCTAGACAGATAACGCCTATCGGTAGGGCAATTTTCGAGCCCAAGTAAATACCTGCTACCCAGGCAGCACTGAGGTAAATGAGTGTCACGAGATTTCTAATCCTCTAAGGTTATTAAATCTCTTATCCTGTCCAAGGTGGAGCGGCCGATGCCATCCACTTTTAGCAAGTCCTCGATTCTCTTGAAAGGCCCGTGTTGGTTACGATAGTCGGCAATAGCTTGAGCTCTGTCTGGCCCGATTCCAGGCAGGGCATCGAGTAGCCAGACCTCAGCCCGGTTTAAGCTTATCTTCTGTGGTGGATAGCTTTCCTTGGTCTTAGGCACATAAATCTTGATGTGACTCAAGTCGGCGTCAGGCGTAGTTCCAGCAGCCTGGATAAGAGCCTCTATAGTGTCACCTTCTCTTAAGGGATAGAAACCGGGGTTGGCCACTGCCCCGTCGATGTAAATATCTCCCTTGTACTGGGAGGGGGTAGTTGAGGATAGGGAAATCTCGATTGGCTTGTGGCTGCTTTGCTTGATCGCCAGCACTGCACCGCCAGCGATGAGGCTGATAAGTAGAAATGCAACGATGAGTAGCCAGTATTTATCTAGATGACTTGACATAATACACTCCTTGTTCCCTTTATTTGACCGTATTCATTGTCATTGCGAGGCACAGAGTGCCGTGGCAACCTTGGTGGGGCTGTGGAGGAGTGCTTTGTTTCCTCTCACCCCCGTCCGCCGAGATTGCTTCGTCGCTTTTCGCTCCTCGCAATGACAGGATGGATTTGCCGAGATTGCTTCGCGGAGTTTACCCTGAGCCAGAGATTCTTCCCCTTCACTTCGTTCAGGGTCAGAATGACAGGAAGCGAAGGGCTCGCAATGACAGGCTATGGTTTCTATCTTATTTATGGCAATAGTGATAGAATTTTAGCACATATGGTGGAATCGAAAACGATAACTGTCAATCGCAAAGCTTATCACGATTATCATATTCTGGAAAGCCTGGAAGTTGGCATTGTCCTTACTGGCACTGAGATAAAGTCTATCCGGGCTGGTCGGGTGAACATCCGTGATGCCTATGCCAGGCCTGAAGGTGGTGAGTTGTGGCTGTTCAATTCGCATATCGCGGCATATCAGGCTGGCAGTTACTATAACCATGAGCCAAACCGACCGCGTAAGCTCTTATTGCACCGCCGCCAGATTGACGAGCTAGCTGGCATGGTGACACAGAAAGGTTTGACTTTAGTGCCCTTGAAGTTATATATTAAAGGAGGGATTGCCAAGGTTGAGCTGGGTGTAGCTCGAGGTAAGAGGCTTCATGACAAGCGCGAGGCGATGGCTCGTCGGGAGACGGAGAGGGAAATAGGACGAGCGTTGAGGAGGAGGGGCTAAAGAGCACATTAAAAACTTAGTTTTGGGGGCGTGAGGCTTCGACAGTGGAAGGCCTACAGGATAGCAGGTCGAGGTGCCATCTACCTCGTAAAACAGGTGGCAAAAGACAACTGCCGAAGCAGTTCCGATCGCAGCCTAATTAAGGTTGCACATCCAACCTGACCTCACCCCGATGGGTTGGGATTGGGTGACGAAAAGTCGGGGCGCTCCAACCTTGACGTCGATAGAGGTTGGCTAAGAATTATCGACTGGCCTGGCCATGCTTCGCCAGCAGAGGCTGGTTAGGCGAGATAAGAAAGCTGGCTAAACTTGTAGCAGATTCTGGCAACCTTCTTCTGGACGGGGAGTTCAACCCTCCCCCGCCTCCACCAGAAAATTAGCGGGCTCCAAACTCATAATGGAGTCCGTTATTTTTTATCTGCTGCTTTTTCAAAGTGAACACTTTTGCTTTGCTCTCCCGAATATGATTGCTGCTTTTAGAGGGTGTTTATTGACAATTTATTCCTAATGTAGCTGCGACCCTTCAGGGTCGCTTTTCGTAGCGAGGCTAAAGCCTCGCCGCTACACCACTAATAAAAAATTTGGAAACTTGTCACGACGGGCATTTGTGCATACAATTATAGGGAAATGGGAGCAGAGAGCTGGGATAATCTTGCTTTGGCTTGTCCGATTTTAGAGAAATCACGGTTAACTTCCAAGAACAGAGATTAAGATGAGATGAAAGGAACGATTGAAATTTCCCGTGAGTTGTGCAAAGGGTGTGAACTCTGTATTTCCTTCTGCCCCAAGGGTATTATTTCTGTCTCTGATAAATTGAATGGCAATGGTTATCTGCCGGCCGCCTTCAATGATAATGGCGAATGTACAGGATGTGCCATCTGTGCCCTGGTCTGTCCGGAGGTGGCAATAGAGGTATATCGTGGCTAAAGTCCTCATGACCGGGAATGCTGCCATCGGTGAGGCAGCCATCAGGGCGGGCTGCCAGAGCTACTTCGGATATCCCATAACGCCTCAGAACGAGCTGACCGAGTATATGGCTACTCACTTAAGCCGAAGGAAGGGCAGCTCTTTTGTCCAGGCAGAGAGTGAAATTGCCGCCATAAACATGGTCTATGGAGCCAGCCTGGTTGGGGTCAGGACAATGACCTCCTCATCTAGCCCTGGTATCATCCTGAAGCAGGAAGGAATTTCCTATCTAGCAGCCTGTGAGCTTCCGGCGGTTATTGTCAACATGTCCAGAGGTGGTCCGGGGTTGGGAAGCATAGTGGCCGCGCAGTCAGATTATTTTCAAGCCACTCGGGGTGGAGGTCACGGAGATTATAGGACGATAGTTTTAGCGCCTTCATCAGTGCAGGAGTTGGCAGACATAACCCACAAAGCTTTTGAGCTTGCTGACAAATATAAAATTCCCGTGATTATCCTCGGCGATGGCATTTTGGGCCAGATGATGGAGCCAGTAGAGTTCAAGCATGACGCCCCGGCGGAATTGCCAGTCAGGAGTGACGCATTGAGAGGGGCGAAGGGACGGCCCAGCAAAATCATTAAGACCTTTACCTCAAATCCGGCCGAGCTGGAAGAGATCAACTGGAGCTTATTCAGAAGATACGAATTAATCAAGAGAGACGAGACTGCCTACGAAACATTTTTGGCAGAAGATGCTGAGTTAATAGTGGTTGCTTTCGGCATAGCAGCTTGAATTGCCAAAGGAGCCATCAGGACGGTAAGAACGGAAGGTTTAAAGGTCGGACTGCTGAGGCCGATTACTCTCTGGCCGTTTCCTGATGAAGCAGTGAAAGAATTGGCGAAGAGATTGAAACAATTCTTAGTCTTTGAGATGAATATGGGGCAGATGATAGAGGATGTGCAACTGGCTCTAGAAGGCAAAGGCGAAGTCTCCTTCTACGGGAGACCGGGAGGGGTAATTCCTATGCCAAGCGAGGTAGCTCGGGTAATCTCGCGTCTTTATTATCAGAAGGGTTTGAATAAGTGAAGAAAGTATTTACCAGGCCTAAATCTTTGAAGAGAAATACCTTTCACTATTGCCCGGGGTGTGGGCACTCTATTGTCCACAGGCTTATCTGCGAAGTCATTGATGAGATGAACCTTCAGGATAAAGTCATCGGCATTCCACCTCCGGGCTGCTCCGTCTTTGCTTATTACTATTTCGACGTGGATATGGCGGAATCGGCACATGGGAGGGGTGCTGCCGTGGCTACTGGCATCAAGCGTGCTTTCCCAGAAGCCGTTGTCTTCACCTACCAGGGTGATGGTGACCTTGCCGGCATCGGGACCGCCGAGACTATACATGCTGCCAACAGAGGAGAAAACATAACCTCCATTTTTATCGACAAGGCCGTCTATGGAATGACTGGTGGGCAGATGGCACCGACTACTCTCGCTGGCCAAACAACAACCACCACGCCGTACGGACGTGATACTGTTCTGGAAGGGCATCCCATAAAGATGAGCGAAATCTTAGCCCTGATTGAAGGTGCGGCATACATTGAGCGGGTGGCAGTGAACTCCCCAGCCAACATCAGGAAAACGAAAAAAGCTATCCAGAGAGCGTTCCAGGTGCAACTTGATAAGCTCGGTTTTGCCATGGTGGAAATTCTCTCCCCCTGTCCAACCAACTGGAAAATGAGCTCTGTGGAAGCATGGCAATGGGTGGACAAGGAGATGGCCAAGGTATTTCCGTTGGGTGTAATCAAAGACATCACGGGTAGAAAAGATGCTGATTAAGACGATAATCGCCGGTTTTGGCGGTCAGGGTGTTCTCTCTATGGGGCTCAATCTAACCCAGGCGGCAATGCTTGAAGGTAAAAATGTAACTTATTTGCCGTCCTATGGTGCCGAGGTTCGTGGTGGCACCGCCAATTGCACGGTGGCCATATCAGATGATGAGATTGCATCTCCTGTTGCTTCGTCGCCGGAGTTTGTTATTGCCATGAACCAGCCCTCTGCGGTTAGATTCCAAAATCAGATTCAATCAGGTGGCCTGTTCTTCATCAATTCCTCTCTGGTAGAATCCGAAATCTCAAGGGGTGATATTAGCGTCATTAGTGTGCCAGCAAATAGTATTGCGGAAAAGTTAGGAAGTCCCAGGGCCGCTAACATGGTAATGTTGGGTGCATTCACTAAAAAAACCAGCCTGGTTTCCCTTTCCAGCGTGGTTGAAGGATTGAAGTATATTCTAGGCACGAAACAAAAACTGATTGCTGTCAATGAAAAAGCCTTAAAGGCGGGATACGACCTGTTCTGATATTGAGTTAAATTAAAACTGGAGAGCAAGCTATGTGTGTGAAACAAATTTCGATAACCTTAGAAAATGTGCCGGGTAAATTCTTGGCTGTGAGCGAATGTCTGGGGAGGGAGGGGATAAACATCAGGGCTATTTCGGTAGCTGACACGTCTGATTTCAGCACGGTGAGATTTGTTACCGATAACCCGGAAAAAACGGCCAACGTGCTCAAGAGTCACGGTTACTCGGTACACGAAACAGATGTCATCGCAGTGGAAGTCCCTGACCACCCCGGTGGCCTCCAAGCTGTGCTGAAACCACTACGTGAGGCAAATATCAACGTATGCTATTTTTATACCTACCTGGGCAGAGGAGAAAGTGGCCAGCCTATAGTCATCATCGGCGTGGACAAAACCAAAGAGGCGATAGAGGCTCTGAAAAAGAACTGGGTCCATACTTTTGGGAAGGAAATCTATTCACTGTAATACTTGCCTCGAAGCGATTAGCCCTGTGGTTCAAGTCCACTATCGCCCACCATAATCTGTTATAGACAATACTTCTGCCTCTCTATTTCATCAAGGTTTTGGTTGCGAATTATGCTCTTGGCGATATATACTTTGATGTCGGCTTTTAACCAAAGCTAACAAATCTTATTTTAGGAGGTGTCAGAAAATGGATTTTTCTCCGGATAAATTCTCCCTAAAAGGCAAGGTGGCTCTGGTAACCGGTGGCAGTCGTGGCATCGGGAAGGCGATTGCTGTTGGCCTGGCCAAAGCTGGTGCCGACGTTGCTTTAGCCAGTCGGAAGTTGCCTGACCTGGAGCAGGTAGCGATAGAGATAAAGGGAGTGGGCAGGAGATCATTGGCGGTAGCCGCGCATGTAGGCAGGGTGGAAGAAATAAAGAATCTAGTTGACAAGGTCAAAGGGGAATTTGGCAGAATAGACATCTTAGTCAATAACGCTGGTACCAACCCGACTATGGACCCGGCAATAGATGTGGAGGAGCGTGTCTGGGACTCTGTTATGAATCTCAATCTAAAGGGTCTGTTCTTTCTTAGCCAGGCGGTAGCCAGGGTGATGAGGGAGCAGGGTGGTGGCAAGATTATAAATATTGCCTCGACGGCCGGGATTACCCCAGACATATTACCAGTTTACTCCATAAGTAAGGCTGGAGTGATTATGGCAACCAAGGTCATGGCGCAGCAGTGGGCTCAATACAACATAAGGGTAAACTGTATAGCTCCAGGGCTCACTAAGACTCGCTTCAGCGAAGCCCTTTGGGGTAATCCTGACATACTCCAGGGTGCTATGTTTGGAACCCCGATGAAGCGCATCGCCGAACCTGAGGAGATGGTAGGGGCTGCTGTTTATTTTGCTTCTGATGCTTCCAGTTATGTGACCGGGCAAGTCTTGGCCATAGATGGTGGCGCTACCATATAAGCGATACAAGATTTTATACAGGAGGAGGAAAATGATTACATCAAGTGAATACCGGAAGAGATTGAGCAAGATGAAGCGGAATGTTTACATGAGCGGCCAGCTTATAGGCCGGGACCATCCCCGACTGGAGGGTGCGGTCAACGTATTGGCTAAGACCTATGATATGGTGCATGCCCCAGAATTCAAGGAGTATGAGGATATAATTACGGCAACATCTCATCTGACAGGCAAGAAGATAAACCGGTTCTGCCACATACACCAGAGCGTTGCCGATTTGCTGGCCAAACAGCGGATGACCAGACTAACCTGCCATCAGGTTGGAGGGTGTATTGCCAGGTGTATGGGGTGTGACACCCTAAATGCGAATTCTGTAATCTCTTATGAGGTTGACCAGGCATTTGGGACAGAGTACCACAAGCGCTTTTTGAACTGGCTCAAAGACTATCAGGAGAATGACTGTACCGGCTGTGCTGCTCAGACGGATGTGAAAGGAAACCGGCCGTGGAGACCTCATGAGCAGTTAGACCCTGACCTCTATGTTCGTGTGGTGGAGACGAAAAGCGATGGCATTGTTATCAGGGGTGCCAAAGTTCACAATTCGGTTGCCCCCGTTGTGGAATGGATTTTGGTGCTGCCGACAAGGCGATTGACCAAGGAGGAAGGTCCCTGGGCGGTTTCCTGCGCTATCCCTGCCGATGACGATGGGGTGAAGCAGATTGTCAGCGCCGCCATTTATGAAACGTCTAAGGAGCTGGGGATGCCTGGCCCTTATGGGTCTGCTGACTCTATGACCGTTTTCGATAACGTGTTTGTCCCCTGGGAAAGGGTGTTCCTTAACGGCGAGTACGAGTTTGGCGGCCAGCTGGCGCTTATGTTTGCTTTATACCATCGCCATAGCTATACTGGTTGCAAGCCGGCGATGACAGATGTGCTCACCGGTGCCACCGCTTTAATGGCAGAATGCAACGGAATAGAGAAGGAAGCACATGTCAGAGAGAAGCTAGTCGAAATGATTTCTACTTCTGAGCTGTGTTACGGAACGGGTATTGCTGCCGCCATCAATGCCCGAAGGTCAGGCTCGGGAACTTATGTTCCAGATATGCTCTACTGTAATGTCAGCCGAAGGCATGCTGGTGTAAATATCTACCACGAATTCGACATTCTGGCCGATATTGCCGGTGGCATGCCAGCGACTTTACCCCGCGAGGAGGATTGGTTAAATCCGGAGACTCGCCCATTTTTGGAAAAATACATGAAGCGGAACCCCAATGTGTCCATTGAGGACATACACCGTGCCTTCCGCTGGGTACAGGCTATATCGTGCTCGGAGCTTGCTGGCGTCATGCAGTATGCCGGCGTCCACGGTGGTGGCTCTCCCAGGATGGAGCAGATTGCTATCTCGAGTAGCTATAATATAGAGCAAGTGAAGAACATCGCCAAGCGTCTGGCCGGTATTCCTGTTGAAGGGAAATACTCATTCGACAGATTGGGGGTGACACCCAAAGGGGCTGAAAAGCAATTAGAGAAGCAGAAGGTATAATCTTGCTGAAAATAGTCTATACAGAAGGGGGAACGATATGAAATTCGAGACAATCATTTACGAGAAGAAGGACAACGTTGCCTGGATAACCTTTAACCGGCCTGATAAGCTTAATGCTCAAAATCAGACTTTGCTAAGTGAAGTCACTGTGGCCCTGGAGCAAGCCAAAGACGATGACGAGGTGCATGTCATCGTTTTTACCGGGGCAGGCGACAGGGCCTTCAGCGCCGGTGCCGATATCAGCATGTTTATGGAGTGGACGCCCATTAATGTTGTCAGTTGGACCAAGGCGACGAAAAGACCGTATACGTTTGTAAGAGAGATTCCCAAGCCGGTTATAGCCATGGTGAATGGGCTAGCTCTAGGTGGAGGCTGTGAGATAGCCATGGGCTGCGACATAATCATAGCCTCCGAGAACGCTCGATTTGGGCAGCCGGAGATAAGTGTCGGGGTTATACCCGGTGGTGCCGGGACGCAGATGTTGCCCAGGCTTGTGGGGGAGAAGAAGGCAAAGGAGATGATTCTCACCGGAGACCCCATTTCGGCTGAGGAAGCCTTGCGGCTCGGCTTGGTGAACAAAGTTGTCCCCGCAGACAAGCTGAGGGAAGCGGTTGATGAGGTTATAAAGAAGCTTAAAAGCAAGAGCCCGGCTATTTTGAAGTTCGCCAAGCTTGCGGTTAACAAGTCCCTGGAGACTCCACTTTCGGTCGGCGTTGATTGCGAGGCAGATTTGTTCGCTCTATGTTTCGGCACCCAGGACCAAAAGGAAGGGGCAAAGGCTTTCCTGGAGAAGCGGCCTCCTAATTATACGGGGAAATAGACCCGAGAGAAGATTACAGCGATAATCGCTGTTATCTGTATCAATCGCTGTAATCATATTATTTCGTTAGTCTTTCCTCCTGGTTTTCTGCCTTTCTATCTTGTATAAG
>JBBISW010000006.1:31218-33986 GCA_037441105.1 Chloroflexota bacterium | reverse complement strand
TCTGAGCTATTTCTAGAGTGCTGTCTGTAGAACCCGAGTCGAGGACGACGATTTCATAACTCCCAGCAAGCTTCTGGGAGGAAAGCCGTTGAAGTAAGGTGGTAAAGCTTACTCCGGCGTTTTTGCTCAGGATAATGATGCTTATATCCATATTTATATTCACCAATGTAGTGCGACCCTTTAGAGTCGCTATCTCGTTAAGGGGGCAGGAAAACGACCTTGAACAGTCGAACCCAGTCCAAATTCCAGTTTAGCCTGCGAAATAGGGCAAAGTCAGAGATTTTCCTTAATCCCTGATACTGCTTTCGCTTTTGCTTGATATATCTCCGCTCCCGCCACAGCGAAGTGAAGGCGGCAATCTTAGCCCTGATATATGTCTTGCCCTTTGTCATACTGTATATCACTATCATAAGCTCAATCGCCACAAAAACGGGAAGGCAAACTACTAAGGTGAGTGGCTTTAAGCTGGAGAGCAGTAAGGCTTGTCGGTTTTTCTCCAAAAGAAAGAGCTTGCCCGGTCCCGTTTTGGCGATATATTTATGGAAGACCACTGCTTTAGGAACACAGTATATCTCAAAACCCATTAGATGTAAGAGCCAGGAGATAATCACATCATCATAGGCCATGAAGCATTCCTCAGGTGCACCTCCCATTTGTTTAAGTACCTCATGCCGAATCAAATAGGAGCAACCGCTGATGCCGGGAACTCTTTCCGGGTTAAGCGAGCCATCATCCTTCTGGTACAACCTACGACAAAAGCCGATGCCGGTGATGTGAATGTTCAGCCCTTTAGCATTAATCCTGTCTCGCTCAGCAAAAATCAAAATCTTGGGCGTGACTGCTCCGGCCAGTGGATTGGCTTCCATAAAGTCAACCATGCTGGACAACCAACCAGGAGCCACTTCTGTGTCTATATTGATTGGGGCAATATATTTCCCGGTGGCGTGAACTAAGCCAGAATTGATGCCACCAGCATAACCCAAATTGCTGCTATTGACGACAAAGATTAACTGCGGGAAGGCTTTTCGCGCATATTCAAGGCTGCCATCAGTAGAAGCATTGTCCACGAATATAGTTTCAAAGTTGGTGTAGTCCTGCTTCAAGATAGATGATATACAGCCATCAATATGAGGCAGACCATTATAGTTGACTACGATTACCGATACTCTTGGGCTATCATCCATACATTGTCACAATAAGGTTGTTTATCAGCGTTCTCTTTCCAATGTAGTCGCGACCCTTTATCCCGACCAGTCGGGATTTAGGGTCGCCTTTTGTAGCAAGGCTCCTGTCCCGACCCGCCTGCCCCACAGCCCAGGTCGTGGAAAAGCCTCGCATCTACATTAGCAAACATACGGTGTCACAATCATGCCGGGTCATAAAAGTCAGGATATGTAAAATCTATCAAGTTCACTTTGTATCCAGTATACCACTCATCTTAAAAGTATAGCCCTGCTCATTGGTTTTTAACACCAGCAAAAGTGATTTTATCCTTTTTCGTTTCTACCTTGAAGGGTCCAAGAAGTAATTAAACTGGTCATTTATTATGTCCCTTAGACTATGGACTATCTGGAAGCCCAGTCCCTTAATTTTTGCTGTATTAGCTAGTAGGACTGGCACTTCGGCTGGCCTGAATTTCTCTTTGTCGAATTCTACCATTACCTTCCCCTTATCGGTAACTACAATAATCCCCACGTCAGAAAGTTGGAACTCCAATTTACCTTCCAGCATCAGTTTATCCACCTTAGTTTTCTCAAAGCGCAGGCCAAACTTCTCTGAGCTGTCCAACTCATTAGGATTATCTATCACCTTCTTGCCCTCAATCGTTTGAATTTTATTGACAGTGTAACCGGCACACTCCAGACTCAATAGAAGATAGCTCAGCACCGAGTTAGTTCGCTGCGAGCCCTGGTTATAAACGTCTCCATATCTGCCTTTCTCAGCCAGCAAGCAATAGCCTTTCAGTATATCATTAACATGCGACCAGTCCCTAAAGGCATTAACATTGCCTATTGTAAGTTTGTCAATTTCACCACGCTTGTACTGCATAACCTGGTAAGTTATAGCTGAAGTCACAAACATCTTGCCTCTGCCAGCACCCTCAGTATTAAAGCCTCTGGAGACCACTGTCCTTAAGCCAAAGCAAGCATGATAGTTTCTGGTTAGATAATCGGCGTAAACCTTACTGACAGCATAAGGAGACATGGGGCGGAGAGGATTGACTTCGGTAATAGGCAACTCTGGGATACCAGTCGGCTCCGGGAAAATCGTGCCATGTTTTTTCAAAGCGCGTTGATACTGAGAATCTGAAACGAAAGCCAGTCCGTATTCCTCACTGCTACCGGCAAAGACTATAACTGGGTCTAATCCCTTGTTTCTAATCGCCTCGAGAAGATTAGCTGTACCCAGGCAGTTTATCTCCATTGTCTCTCCGGGACATGAAAACGACCTGGGAATGAAAGACTGGGCAGCGAGATGAAAGACAATATCCGGCTTGCTCAGGTCTAATGCTGAAGCGATGCTAGAAATATCTCGCATGTCGCCCTCTAGCAGGACTATCTCATTTTCAATCCCTAAATACTTGATATTCTGCGGGATGCTGCCATCAGCCCGTCTCCTGACCAGACCAAAGACATTACCATCTTCATCGAGCACATGCTTGGCCATGCGAGAACCGACAAAGCCGCTTATGCCGGTGATGAACACATTCTTGTTTTTTAAGCTCATTTCAGCCTCCATTCTTTGAGTTTGTTGAGTTTATTGAGTTG
>JBBISW010000006.1:0-31118 GCA_037441105.1 Chloroflexota bacterium | reverse complement strand
AACACTGAAACCAAAACCTTTCTCAGTGATGTTTATGGCCTGCATCAACCTTCGGCTATGGGCACGAAAGCAGCTCTGCGAGTCAGACACCTTCACCTTTGAGCTGAAGTTATAAAGCCAGGTGATAACGTCAATGCCGAATTTGCGATAGCGACGAATATTAGTTCCTTGAGTTTGTAGAGTTGGTTGGGTTTGTTGAGTTTGTGGGAGAAAGCGGGAGCCGATGACGAGGTCGGCCTCGTTGCGAAGAATCGGGGCTAAAACCCGGGGAATCTCGTCAGGATTATGCTGCCCATCACCATCCAGAGTTACCAGTATGTCGGCATTGCTTGTCTTCGCAGCTTCAAAGGCTGACCTGGTAGCTGCTCCCGCCCCTTGCCTTGTTTTATGTGTTATAACCTTAGCTCCGGATTCTTTGGCAGCTTCGGCAGTGTTATCGGTTGAGCCATCATCTATGACGATTACCAGGTCAACGTATCTTCGGGTTCTAGTTACTATATCACTGATGAACTGCTCTTCGTTGAGGCAAGGGATGGCGGCGATGACCTTTCCTTGAGTTTGTTGAGTTCCTTGAGTTTGTAGAGTTGGTTGAGTCATCTTAGTTGTTGAGTTCCTCGGGTTAGTTGAGTTAGTTGAGTTCATTGTGTCTTTTGGGTTTTGGATTTGTTTAAGAGGTAGCGGATGAAGCCGGAGGTTAGACGGGCTACTTCGTCAGATTTAGAGTATAGTTTTTCAAACTTTTGTTGACTGATATAGCCCTGGTCTAAGGCAACGTAGAGTTGGCTTTGGACTTCGGCTGCCGAACCTTTGGCGATAAACAAAAACTGTATAAATTCCTTTGCTGTCCGTCTTGAGAACCCCTCCGCTATATTGGACATTATCGAAACTGTCGCACTTTGAATCTGCTCCCTGAATTTGTAATCATTGCCAAAGCCCTTGTTGGAGTTTACAGCATCATAAATCATCTTCGCTAACACCCTGGCTTCTTGCCAAGCCTTTATATCTTCAAATCTTTCAATCGTCATAATCTTTTAGTTTGTTGAGTTTTCCTTTACCTCAATTTAACTCTACAAACTCTATAAACCCTATGAACTCTATAAACCCTACGAACTCTATAAACTCTATGAACCCTATGAACCTATTTCACCGTCACCGACTTCGCCAAGTTGCGAGGTCTGTCCGGGTCATACCCACGGCTAACTGCCAGATAGTATGCCAGAAGCTGAAGAGGGACCACAGTGATTACAGGATATAAAAGCTCGTCAACTTTGGGAATTCTGACCCAGAAATCGTAAATCTCATTCGTTTTATCAGAGACTGCGACAATATAAGCACCACGCGACTTAGCCTCTATGGCATTGCTTAAAGTCTCATGGTAAGTGTAATCATCAGGACAGATTACAGCTACCGGTGTCCCCGGCTCGATGAGGGCCAGAGTCCCATGCTTCAATTCACCAGCAGGCATACCTTCGGCATGAATATAGGAGATTTCCTTCAGCTTTAGAGCGCCCTCAGAAGCAATGGCAAAGTTAATCCCCCTGGCTATATAATAGAAATCGTTTTTGTCCTTCAACTCTTGGCTCAACCTTCTCAGTTTGTCATTGTTCCAGTCAATAGTCTTGGCCACCTTACTGGTGATGCTCTTGAGGTTAGCCACAGCCTTATCAAACAAATTAACCATAGAAAAAGATAGCAGGTAGAAGACCGCTAACTGGCTAAGAAAGGACTTTGTAGCTGCGACGCATAGCTCTGGGCCACAGTTAAGGTAGATAACCTGGTGGCTCATCTCTGACAGCAGAGAATGGGGCCTGTTAACGATGGAGACTACTTGGGCACCGGCATCTCTAGCTCTCTTTACCCCCTCGATAACATCGGCTGTTTCACCACTCTGAGAGACAGCCAGAACAACGGTGTTCTTGTCTACAGAGTCAGCGAAGTAGTGAAACTCAGAAGCCATAACCACATCACAAAATTTTCTACCAACTTTGGAGAAGAGGTATCTGCCGACTAAAGCAGCGTACCTAGAGGTGCCGCAGGCGGTGACTATGACTTGACCGGCTCTCAGAATATCCATAGCGATTTTAGTAAACAATTCTTTATCCTGATTGCTAGCTGTCTTAAGCACCTCCGGTTGTTCCATTATCTCTTTGAGCATGAAGAATTGGTAGCCTTGTTTATCGCTATCAGACCACTGCATATCAACAATTCTAGTTTCCTTGTTTAGTTTATTGCCGGTGGCATCGAAGAATTCAACACCGTCTGCTTTTAGTACTGCTACCTCGGTATCGGCCAAAGGCATTAGTTTATTAGCCTGCCCTGAAAAGGCTAGGGCATCGCTGGCAGCAAAGTAGCCGTGGTCACCTATGCCTACAGCTAAAGGGCCACCCTTTCTCGTGGCGACAATTTTATCTGGGTCTCGAGACGATATAGCTAGGAAAGCATAGGAGCCTTCAAGTTCCGGTGCTATAGCCAAGACTGCCACCTCAAGAGAATATCCTTTCCCCATTTCATCTTCGATTAGGTGGGGTATGACTTCAGTATCGGTTTCTGAAACAAATCGGTGTCCGTTGTTAACCAGATGTTCACGGAGCTCTTGATAATTCTCGATTATGCCATTGTGGACAACAGCTATGGTGTTGGTAGAATCACAATGGGGATGAGCATTGGCAGGAGTGACACCACCGTGGGTTGCCCATCGAGTATGCCCAATGGCTATGTTGCCCGGCAACGAGCTCAGATTGTGTTTGGTTTCAATTTCATCAAGTTTGCCGATATCTTTCTTTATAATCAACTGCCCGCTGAACAACGTAGCCATACCGGCCGAGTCATAGCCGCGATATTCCACACGCTTCAAACCTTCAAAAGCAATCGGAGCTGCCGCTTGTTTACCACAATAGCCGATAATGCCACACATCTTGGTCAACTACATTTCAAACAGTTGATTTCGCTTATCACCGTTGCAGGTTGTATTGTTGTATTATTCTACCTCAATTGTCAATTCAGCAATTGCTAGAATGCTTATTAACAATCCATTCCTAATATAGCTGCGACCCTTTAAGGTCGCTTTCCGTAGCGAGGCTAAAGCCTCGCTACTACATCGTTAAACGCCCTCCAATTGCATTTGGTGTTAAAGAATCAACATGGCGTCGCCAAAGCTATAGAAACGGTAACCAAGGCTCTTAGCTTGTTCATAGGCATGTAAGATAAAATCTTTACCGGCAAAGGCGGAAACTAACATCAGTAGCGTTGACTTCGGTAGATGGAAGTTGGTAATCATAGCGTCTGTTATGCGGAATTGGTAACCGGGCAAGATGAATAAATCAATCCAGCCACCATATGGCTCAACGGTACCAGATTGGGCTGCCGCCTCGATTAGCCTCACCGTACTGGTACCTACAGCTATTATCTGCTTGCCTTGCTTTCTAGTCTGATTGAGCAGGGCAGCTGTTTCCTGGTGTACCTCCCCATATTCCCTGTGAATAGGATGATGGTGAGGGTCATCAACTCGAACCGGGCGGAAGGTATCAAGCCCGATATGCAGGGTGACAAAAGCAAGGTTGACGCCTTTCTGTTGCAGTTTATTGAGCAACCTTGAGGTAAAATGAAACCCGGCAGTAGGTGCTGCTACGCTTCCATTTATTTTGGCGTAGACTGTTTGATACCGCGCCGGCTCAGTCAGTAGAGTATAGATATATGGTGGTAAGGGGACCTGACCAAGCTTATCAAGCAAGTTCTCATCTGAAAAACGCATAACTCTGGTGCCACCTTCACCATGCTCCAGCACTTCAGCTGTTATCTCTATATCAAGGTTATCAAGTTTGCCTGCTATCTTAATTTTTGTTCCCACCGAAGCCTTTCTACCCGGACGCACCAGTGTCTCCCAGAGATTATTACCCAACCGACGCAGCAGCAGAATTTCCACTTCTGTGCCGCTATGTTCTTTTCGCCCTAGAATCCGTGCTGGAATTACACGGCTGTTATTAAAAACCATAGTATCTCCACTTTGAAGATAATTGACAATCTCATAAAAGTAGCGGTGCTCTATAGAGTTATCAGCTCTATGAAGAATCATAAGGCGAGATTGGTCCCTTGGTTCTATAGGCGTTTGTGCAATGAGCTCTGGGGGCAGGTGATAGTCGAAATCGCTGGTTTTCATAAGCCGAAGCTATTTATCTATGGAAGAAGTACAAAATGACATTAACTATTACAGTTATCAGGATGCTGAGGATGAGAAAGGTGACGATAGGGAAATAAAAGGAAAAACCGTCTTTCTTTATGAATATATCGCCGGGCAGCTTGCCAAAGAACGGGATATGCTGACTGAAAATTAGTATCAGCCCCAGGATTACTATGATGCCGCCGGCTATAAGAAGAATCTTGCCAATTCCTTCCATGCTACTAATTCCCTAAGTTGTCTGAAAGCGGGAATATCGGCTGCGGTTCATTATGGCTTTAGCTGCTCGTTCCATGGTGGGGAAAACCGGTATTGAAGCTTGAGTCAGTGCTCGCTCCATTTCGAGGCGTTCTGCCTCAGTAGCGCCGGGAGGTGAGACAACAACTACCGGCTTGCGCTGCCTAATTCTCAAATCAATAAAAACAGCATTTACGGCTTGCACCAGTTCCCAGGGTAGGTATTTTAAGAGAACTCCCATATCTTCCTGGATTATGACAAGGTCAATAGAGGAATCAGCAAGGATGAGTTCCAGGGCCTCTTTTATTATAGAAGGATTGCTACCACTTTGGCTTACATCTACTGGATTGCGCAAGATACTCCCTACCTGTCCAAGAAGGCTAGTCAACCCTTGCTTTGTCTTCGTGGTGAGTGGCGGGATATTAAGTCCAAGTCCAGCACAAGCATCGCTAGCCGAAACAGAAATACCACCACCGCCATCAGCTAGCCCACCAACGATGGCTACACCATTGCCACTGCCTTCATACCATCCGAGCTGTTGAAAAATCAGCAATGTATCAGCTAATTCCTCTATCCCATGGACCTCGATGACACGGGATTGTCTTAGCGCTGCTGACCAGATAGCCGCTGAGCTAGCTAATGAACCTGTATGTGACATAGCTGCTGCCGCACCAACATCGGTTCTGCCAGCTTTCCACACAATTAGAGGCTTAACCTTGGCAACCGCCTTCATTGTGTTAAACAGGTGGCGACCGTTTCGGGTTCCTTCGAGATAAGCGCCAATCACAGAGATTTTCGGGTCGGCAGCCATATATTCCATAAAGTCAGGGCTATCAAGGTCAATGCCATTGCCAAAGCTGATTCCTTTGCCGTAGTTAATACCTCTAGCAGTTCCTAATTCAACTAGCTTTTCACCGATGCCACCGCTTTGGGAAATGAAGCCTACTGAGCCGACTTTACCTATCTTCCCTCCGGGGCCATAAGGGACTTTATGCTCGGGACAATAAGTGCCAATGCAATTAGGTCCGATAATGCGGAAGCTGCCTTCTCGTGCTTTTTTAACCAGCTCCTCTTCCAACCTATGCCCTGAAGAATCGCCTAATTCGCTGAAGCCTGCAGTGAAGAAATGGACAGCTTTCACCTTATTAGCAGCACAGTCGTCAAGCAACCCAGGTACAGCTTCTCTAGGGATAGAGACTATGACGTAATCCACAGGCTCTGGGATTGCTCTCAGGCTGGGATAGACTTTAAGTCCAAGGAACTCACCACCTCGTGGATTAACTGGATAGATGTTACCATCAAAGCCGGCATCTACAATGGTCTTGAACCAAAAAGAGCCCGCCTTAAACATATTTTGGGACACGCCGACGACAGCGATGGACTTGGGATAGAATATGGGAATGAATTTCTGAAGTAATTCCCTCTGAGATAATTCAGTCATCTAGGTGATTTTAGCTGAAAAGGCTGGGCGGTGCAAAGCACCGCCCAGCCTTATCTTGATTGCGATGTTTCTCTTAGAAAAGTCCTTGAACTTTGCCTGTTTTCACATCCACATCCACCCTTCTAAAGGCAGGATCTGAGCTGGTGCCTGGCATCAGGCTAATGGTTCCAGCGCAGGGGCAGAGGAATTGTGCCCCCGAGAAAATCAACACATCGCGGATGGGCAATGTCCAACCTTTGGGAGTGCCCTTAATGGCCGGGTCATGTGTCAGGCTGAGATGGGTCTTAACCATCATGGTGGCGAAATCATCATATTTTTTGTCGCTCTCAAGCGTCTTGGCTTTAGCCTCGGCATCAGGTGTCCAGGACACGCCATCAGCACCATAGACCACCTTGGCTATTTTGTCCACCCGCTCGCGCAATTTCATTTCCAAGGGGTAGAGGAACTTGAAATCATTCTTCTCGTTGCAGGCGTCCATTACCACATCGGCCAGCTCCAGGGCACCATCGCCGCCGTCAGCCCAGTGGGTGGACAAAGCACAGCGTGCTCCGACTGCCTCGGCTGCCTTTCGCACCATGGCGATCTCTTCTTTAGTGTCAGTGTGGAAGGCATTGATGCACACCACCGGATTGATGCCCGCTGTTCTGATAGTATTAATGTGGTGCAGCATGTTGGGCAGCCCCTTCTCCAGGGTTTTGAGGTCCTCTTTGGTGTAGGCGTCAGGCAGGGGTAGACCAGCCACTACCTTTGGCCCACCGCCGTGCATCTTCAGCGCTCTGATAGTGGTGGTGAGCACTGATACATGCGGTATCAGTCCACTAAAGCGGCACTTGACGTTCCAGAATTTCTCGAAGCCGATGTCAGCGGCAAATCCGCTCTCGGTGACATGATAATCGAACATCTTTAGCCCGATGCGGTCGGCGATGATTGATGACTGCCCCACGGCGATGTTTGCGAAGGGACCGGCATGAACCAAACAGGGCTGGTATTCCACCGTGCACATCAGCGTGGGATTAATGGTGTTACGCATCCAGGCGGTCATGGCACCACCAACCTCCAGGTCGCCTGTGGTAACCGGGTTACCTTTCATATCAAACGCTACGGTGATTTTGTCCATTCTCTGGCGCAGGTCGGCCAGGTCGGTGACAATGGAAAGCATAGCCATGAGCTCGGAACTCACAGTGATACCGAACTTAGACTCCATCAGGTAACCATCCATTCGACCGCCGAGACCGATGATGATGCGCCTGAGGCTCTGGGCACAAAAGTCTATGACCCAGCCCATCTCCACTCTGGTAGGGTCAATGTTCAGGCGCCGCAGATTACGCTTGGCCAATTCCGCGTCATCATAGTTGCGCTCGTGCTGCATCCTGGAGGTTAGTGCCACCATGGCCAGGTTATGAGCGTTGGTGATATCATTTATGTCACCGGTAAGACCTAAGGAGAATTCCGTCATGGGGATGAGTAGCGCATTACCACCACCAGCAGCAGTTCCCTTGATATTCATGGTGGGACCACCCGAGGGCTGACGAATAGCACCACCCACATTTTTACCTCGCTTACCTAAGCCCTCTAAAATACCCATCGTGGTCGTTGTTTTTCCTTCACCTAGTGGTGTGGGAGTAATGGCAGTTACTTCGATATATTTGCCGTCAGGTCTTTTCTTGAGCCGCTCGATGATTTTCATGAAGTCGAGCTTGCATAGCCTCCCTTGAGGAATAATCTCGTCCTTTTGCAGACCGAGTTTTTCCTTCCATTCATCCGGAGTCGGCATTTTCTCTTCGGCAGCTTCTGCAATCTGCCAGTCTTTCATTTTTACTGCATCATAAGCCATATAGTATAACCTCCTTTATTTTTGCTTATTTGTTAACCTACGCTAAAGAACCAGAAGTTGAGTCTTCCTTAAGATGTCGCCTTACTAGATACCCACCTTTCTCTCGGCTGCTTCTACCGTATTCATTAGCAACATGGTCACAGTCATGGGACCAACACCGCCAGGAACGGGAGTTATCGCCGATGCCTTCTCCTTAATCGCGTCAAAGTCAACATCACCCACTAATCGGAATCCTTTCTCTTTCGTCTTATCTTCCACACGGTTAACGCCGACATCAATCACTACCGCGCCATCCCTGACCATGTCAGCAGTTATCGCCTTGGGAGCGCCCATGGCCGCTACCACAATATCAGCCTGTCTAGCAAAGTAGCCTATGTCTTTAGTTCCGGTATGGCATATTGTGATGGTAGCGTTGGCGCCTTTCTTCTTCTGCATCAGTATGGCCGCCAGAGGCTTCCCCACGATATTGCTCCGGCCACAGATAACAACGTGCTTGCCGCTGGGGTCATTGCCGCTCCTGACCAATAGCTCTTGAACTCCGTGTGGGGTGCAGGGCAGAGGGCAGGACTCACCTCTGAGCGCCTTACCTACATTCACCGGATGAAAGCCATCTACATCCTTTTCTGGGGAGATGTAATTGATTACCTTATCAGTGCTGATGTGCTTGGGCAAAGGTAGCTGCACCAGGATGCCGTGAAATTTCGGGTCTTTGTTGAGCTTATCGACCGTTTTCAGGACTTCTTCTTCAGGAGTATCTGCTGATAATCGGATAGTCTCCTCATGCATACCTATTTCCTCAGCACCTTTAGCCTTGGCGGTGACATAGGATATTGAGGCCGGGTCTTCTCCCACCAGCACCACGGCTAGTGCCGGAGTTACCCCTTTCTCTTTTAGTCTCTTTACTCTCCCCTTTAACTCTTCGCGAATTTCGGCAGCTACTTCGGTGCCACTGATAATCTTTGCAGTCATAACTTCATTTTCCTCCCTGTGCTCAAGGCTGTCTAGATTTTGCCCAATTTTAGATCTGATTCAATTGTGCATTACCGCTAACCCTCACCTCCTATTTATTATTTTGCACTTATCCCAGATTTGAGTGTAGGGAAAATCCCACAACTCTCCCGCTCATCGAGCGTTACATATCTCTGGCTCTGTTAAGTATAGCTGGCTATTCGATACCGAACTAGCTGATAGCTGATGACTAGTGACTAGTTTGTGCCGAAGCTCTCCGATGGTTAATTGTGATACTGAAGACCAGGCAGCAACCTTAATAGTAAGCTCGGAGTCAGGAATGCACTTAACTAGGGTTGCTTTCACATAAGTCTCCGAGCCTTATCTTACCGAAGCTGAATTATACCATGCACAATTAAGCGAAAGCAACCGTAAAAATACTGCCTTTGGCTAGAGGTTTTGAGTTATTTTGCGCTCTTCTTGCGTCTTTGTTTCTTAGACCCCCAGAATTGGCATACTTCGCTTTCATCGGAGGCAACTGCCTCCACTCTGAATATATTGATGAAGCCTTGCTTATCGAATTCTTGCTGGTAGGAATCGCTTTTTTGCAACTCATCGAGATATCTGGCAAATTCTAGATTGGAGCACTTCACGCCCTCTTCTGTACCCGATATACCAGGCCCGGTGGCAAAACCCCTAGCGAATTTACAGGTTTCACATATTTGTCTCATTCTATCCCTCCTTCAGGTAAATCGCTACACCAAAGACCAGGAGAAATATTTTCCTTCGCTCACCGCTCTTATGCCCTCCACAAGTTCCGAGCTTGCTGCCTTCTTAGGGATAAAACCATGCGCTCCTGCCTGTTTAGCAACAAGCATATTCTCCTCTTCATCATATTGTGTCAAAATCAAAACTTTTGTCAGAGGGCACTCCTTGCTTATTCGTCTCGTTGCTTCAAGCCCGCTCATCACAGGCATGACTATGTCCATCAACGCCACGTTCGGGGAAAGTCTCTGCACCTGCTCGAGCGCATCCTGCCCATTGACAGCCTCACCTACCACCTCCATATCCTTTTGCACTGTAAGAAGGGCACGTATCCCGTGCCTGACCATAGTGTGGTCATCTATTATCAGCACCCTTATCTTCCTGGGCCTAGTTGCCTCCTCCAGCAAGTTTTGGATTCGAGGCACTAGCGAAGCTGGCTCTATTGGCTTGGTTACATAAGCTTCACACTCAAGCTGTATACCCTCAAATCTTCTCCATCCTTTAACAGGCCGTTCCTCATATCGGGCATCGATTACTAAGAGCGGTATGTCTTTATACTTTGTGTGCTGTTTTAACCACTTATGCATAGCGAATGCCTGTCCGGCAGGAATCATAGTTCCCAAGACAATAATGTCTGGCTCTGTGATTATCATCTTTTCAGCCTCTGCTCTGCTTGAGGCAGTAACCACCTGATATAATTTAGCCTCGAATGTCCTCCGACAAGCTTCTACAAAATCTGGCTCGTCATCTATAATTAAAATCTTGGCATTGTTCCCCATTTTATCTTCCCTCCTTCCGTAAATTCAGCTGGCTGTTTGACATCCTAGCGTGTTTTGGTAAAGTGCCATCTCAACGACCGACAGCCACTAATTCGGCTGCTGCTAAAATGTCTGGCACAATCCCTTCATTACCTACTGCCATAATATGGACACCATGACACAGATTCTCCTCCTTGATTGTCTTTATCAGGCGTGCAGCAATCTCTATTCCCTTCTGAAGTCCTTTGCCCTTCTCTGCAGTAGCAAGCTCATCTATAATGGCTTGGGGGACAATTATTCCAGGAACATTGTCATTCATGTATTTAGCCATCCTGGCTGAAGCCATCACTATGATGCCAGCCATGATTTTCACATTAAACTGCGAAGCATATTGCATGAACCTGCGAAGGCTTCCTAAGTCAAAGACGCCCTGTGTCTGAAAGAATTGCGCTCCTGCAGCGACCTTTTTATCAAACTTAACGAGCTGTGGCTCGATGATGTCTGCTTCAGGATGCACTGATGCGCCAACACAGAATTTCGGAGCACCTTTGAGTTCATTGCCCGCCATATCCTTCCCCGATTCCATCGTTTTAATCATCTTCAGTAACTGGACTGAATCCAAATCAAAGACCGGTTTTGCTTCCTTGTGGTCCCCCACATCAACAGAGTCACCGGTGAGACAAAGGATATTGCAAACACCTCTGGAGTATGCAAAAAGAAGGTCAGCTTGGAGAGCTAGGCGATTACGGTCGCGGCAAGTTACTTGAAAAATAGGTTCACCACCATGCTCTTTCACCAATAAACAACCACCCAACGAGGGGAACCGCATCACTGAACTCTGATGGTCTGTCACATTGATAGCATCTACTTTATCTTTGAGTAGATCTACGTGGTGAACCATTTCCGAGATATCTGTCCCCTTTGGCGGGCCGACCTCTGTCGTGACTAAGAACTCGCTAGAGTTAAACTTCTCCTCGAATAATGAATTAGCCATCGTTTTCTCCTACGCCAATACTGGCTTTCTTAACCAGCCTTTTTGGCCTGGGAATTGCCCGGAAATTCCTCGGCGGGTAATACCGACGCATTTTTTCCAGTTGTCGAAGTCCTTCCAGACGCTTGTAGATAAGAATCCAGGCACAGTCCATGTCCTTGCTTGCTTCACATTTACCGTTTTTAGTGCCGGCGCAAGGCCCATTTAGTATCCCCTTTGTGCACCTGGTGATGGGACAAATACCAGCAGTCTCCTCTAACCTGCAATCACCACAGGCAGCACACCGCTCATCCCAAATCCCCCACTCCTTAGCCATACCCATAAAAGAGGTATTAACTCCGGGCAACACAGGCATGTCTGAGAAACGTTCAGCTATAGCTTGCACCCCTATGCCACAACCTAGTGAAAGAATAGCATCTAGATCACCGACTTTATCAATAAGGAGGTCTATGAATTCAGGGTCACATTGCCTTTTCAAGGTGTACTCCGAAAAGGTATGAGTCCCATTCCCACTCTTTGCCTGTGCCAGACGCAATGCACTATGGAGAAAGGACACTTCGCGCTCGCCACCGGCATCACAAACCGTCACGCAGGTGCCACAACCAAGAATTAATACCCTCTGATAAGGTGTAATCATTCGCCTAATTTCGTCTAGAGGCTTCTGCTCCGCAACTATCAACTTTTCACCTCCTGCATTATTGTCGAGGCTAAATATAACCCACTTATTTGCTCAACGAACTTATCCAGCTCCTTACCAGGCTCTTCAATAGCAGTACTTAGCATAAAATTTCGTACGCGCTCGGGCTCAATGCCAATCTGTACTAGCGTCTTTTTAACCTTCTGAACGCGTTGATGAACCCAGGACGCTGTGTTCTCCCTGGCGCATTGCTCCCCACATCCAGCGATGAATACCCCTTCTGCGCCCATTTCAAAGGCATGCAACATATGGTCGGCTTCTACCCTCGCTACACACAATACAGGCACGACCCAAATGCCGGCTTTGGCTTCCCTCCACAGGCTTGCCAAGGCACCAGTGCCAAAAAGTCCATACTGGCAACAAAAACCGACAATGAATGGTTTGGATTTCGATTCCGCTGCAGATCTAAGTGTATGATATAATTCTTCGATTATCTGCCTTCGGTCATACGGCTTTCTCAGAACTATCGCCTTCGCCGGGCATTCAGCAACGCATATACCGCAAGCAAGACATTGCTCAACTGGTATCTGAATTGCACCGCTGACGTCTAAATGCGGAACACGATATGGGCAGACTCTTAGACAGTTTAGGCAAGTGGCACACTTGTCCTGTGATATAATTTCGGCACCCATACCACAGCGAAGGCATCTTCTTGCCTCATTGACAGCGGTTGCCCAGTCATAAACAAGCTCCACAGGTTTGAAATCTCCTGCTCTTGCTTCGGGAGGCAGAACTGGAGGCTCTAGTCGACTGATTTTCCTTATCATCTCTATCGTTTGAGGCAATAGGTCACCTGTAAGGATTTCTCGTGCCTCTTTGCCAGTTCGCGGATATCTGTGCTGGAGGTAATCATCAATGCGAGAAGCTGCCAGTCTACCCGCCGCCAAGGCTTCGGTCACGGTTGCCGGCCCGGTGACAGCATCTCCACCGGCAAAGATGCCTGCTCTGTTGGTTGTAAGAGTAACCGGGTCGACCTGAATGGTGCTGCCTCTACCTATTCGGAGGCGGAAGTCATCTGGCATCTGAGGCGCTTGTCCAATAGCGGTAATCAGCACGTCCACGTGCCTATTGAATTCGCTACCCTTGATAGGTATAGGTTGTCGTCTGCCGCTGGCATCCGGCTCACCAAGCTCCATCTTTATGCAAGTTACGCTCAACCTGCCATTTCGCCTTTTAATTTTGACTGGCGCCGCCAGGAAAATAATGTCTACGCCTTCCTCCAAGGCTTGCTCTATTTCTGCGGGATCTGCTGGCATTTCTGCTCTGCTGCGGCGGTAGAGAATGCTCACTTTGCGCGCACCCAACCGAAGGGCAGTCCGCGCAGCATCAACTGCCACATTCCCCCCTCCTACCACAACAACCCTTTCTCCTAAAGACGGCTTAAGACCTAGGTTCACTTCTCGAAGGAATGTTGCCCCATCTATCACCCCCGGGCTATCCTCTCCTTCTATATTTATCCGAAAGCTTTGGTGGGCACCAATGGTTATGAATATGGCTTTGTAACCCATGTCAAATAGCAGGTCCAGGGAGACCACTAGTGTATTCGTTCTTATTTCAACTCCCATCTGAGCTAACCTCTGCACTTCCGTATCAAGTACATCACGGGGAAGACGGTACTGCGGAATGCCTACCCGAAGCATACCACCTACTTCTGAATGGGCTTCGAAGATAGTTGCCGGATAGCCCAATTTCCGCAAATAGTAGGCACAAGCCATCCCTGCTGGGCCTGAACCTACTATAGCTACCTTCTCGCTGTGTGTGGTCTCGGCTTCTGCGTGGACCATCCTGTCACCGCCAAATTCCACCGCAAACCTCTTCATCGCACGGACAGCGACAGGCTTATCTACTTGGCTACGCCTGCAAGCTTCCTCGCAAGGGTGTGTACAAACATAGGCACATATAGAGGGGAAAGGATTGCCATCTCTTATCACCTGCAAAGCCTCCATGATTCTTCCTTGGGCAGCCAAATCAACATACTCACGTATCTCCATACGTAAAGGACAGGCAGCTTGGCATGGTGGTATCAGGCTGTGGTCAAACGAGGATTTCATCGTCTTGCTGACTTGATAGTCGTTAGCATCGTCTGCCGCAGATGAATACATCGGTCCTCCCTGAACAGAAATAATCCAGTTCTACCAGCATAGTACCTAGTTCACGATGAAGCAACAATAGGAAACTCCCTAAAATGAGATGGCTCAATCCCTAGGATTATTACTGGAATAGTCCTTGATTTTGATTAGAGAAAACCCGGGGGGCAGGAGTGACCTTAAGAAAGTGGACAGAGGAGTTTTGTTTAGCCAGTTACGTGGCTATAATTCCCTTGCGTATGGCGAACTTAATGAGGTCGGTCTTGTTACGGATGTTCAGTTTATTCATTAAGCTGGTTTTATACCACTCTACGGTCTTGGGGCTCACGACCAGCATGTCTGCTATTTTCCGAGCAGTATGCCCTTCAACAACGAGCTTAAGCACTTCTCTTTCTCTATCTGTCAACTGCTGGTAGGGGTCTTTTTCACCCTCTACAGTGGTTTTTTGCTGGTACTCCTGGACAAGCGCCGCTGCTGCCGAGGGCGATAGATAAGAATCTCCACTGTACACAGCCTGGATAGCTGAGGCGAGCTCTGAAAACGCCGCCATCTTAGTAACAAAGCCGCGAGCACCTGCCTCAATTACTGGAATCACATAGTCACTATCATCATATTGAGTTAATGCCAGCACTTTCGTTTCCGGGAACTGCTTACGTATCCTGCGCGTTGCTTCCAGTCCACCCATAATAGGCATTGCCAAGTCCATAAGTACCACATCTGGGGCAAGCTGTTCAACCTTTTCTAATGCTTCCTTGCCATTTGTTGCCTCCCCAACCACTTCTATATTGGCAACTAGCTCTAGCAGCGCCCGAATTCCATCTCGCACCAGAGTATGGTCATCTACTATTAGAACCCTTATCCTTTTCACCTGACGCTTCTGTCGGAAGTGGAATATTCACCGTGACCCTAGTTCCTTGTCCCGGACGGGAATCGACCTTACAATTCCCACCTACGAGCTTCACTCTTTCCTTTATAGTAAATAAACCTGCACCACGGCCACTGGAATCCACACGTGTAAGTTTGCTAACATCAAAGCCTTTGCCATCATCTTCAATTTTCAATACACACTTGCTAGTGTCGCACTCTAGCTTGATTGCAGCATTTTTGGCGTCTGAGTGCTTCAAGATATTCCCGATTAGCCCCTGGGCGACACGGAAAAGTGTTACTTCAATCTCCGATGGGAAACGTCCGTCTGTGCCCATAAACTCAGCCGATATGTTTATTCCTTGAGGTTGCAGAGTATCTTTGGCATAGCGGTGTATTGCTGTAGGCATTCCAAGTTCATCCAACAAAGTAGGGCGAAGTTCCTTCATGAGCTTAACTATCTCATTCCCAGCATGAACCGTGTAAGCATGTGTTGCTCTGAGCCTCTCCATAAGGTCAGCATCTGCAATACCCTTCATTTCAACCATCCCTATAATCGCCTGCAAGCTGAGAGTCAAGCTGGTAATGGCTTGACTGGTCTCATCATGTAACTCTCGGGCAATTCTCTTCCGCTCCTCCTCTTGAGCAGTCAAGGCATGCTGAAGGAGAGCCTGATATCTTTCTGCCGCATTCGCCAGCCTATCATATAGTCTTGCTTGCTCAATCGCAGTTCCGACATAGTCACCAATAGAACTGAGGAGAGCCATATCGTCTTTACCGAACCGCCCTGCAACATGGCTAGCAATATTCATCACACCTACGACTTTATCCTTCGCCTTCAGAGGAATACTAACAAATCCTTTAAGACCCTCGGCGTTTACCAAATCTGGGTGGGCAATACGCGGCTCCTTAGAAATGTCCTCTAACAGCGCAGGCTTACCCGTTTGGGCTACTCTTCCCGCTATCCCCTCACCAGGTAGAATTCGCATCTGTTCGGCATATCTAGCAGATAAGCCACGCTGCACACGATAGTATAGTGCTCCGGTTTCTTCGTCTACGAGCAGGATTCCTCCGATCGTGCCGTTAATGACCTCCAGCGCATTCTCTAAAGCGATCGTCAAAACGGTATTCAAATCCTGCAGCCCGCTCACCGCGCTTGAAATGCGACTCAGTGCTAAAAGCTGATGATGCCGCCTCAGCACCTGGTTCTCCAACTCTCTTTCCGTGGTAGCGTCTCTCATCAACTCGACCACTGCCTTGATATTCCCGTAGCTGTCTCGGAGAGGATACATAGTGATTTTGAAGTATCTATCAGCTCCAAGAATACGGACTGGATGATAAGCCATTGTACCACTGCCGCTTGCGAGAACCCTCCTGAGCGGACAATCCCAGAGAGGCGCACTGCATGGCTTATCCCTTTCACGAAAGACCTCGTAGCAACGCCTGCCGATAGGCAACTCGGTCCCCTTCTGGAATTTATTCCGCACCGCTGAGTTCGCAAACACGACACGGTAGCTACTGTCAATGACCACAACTTCGTCTTCTACTGCATCCACTATGTCCTGCAAACTGATGTCCAAAGCTTCAATTGTAATTACTGGCTCAACCTTCATTTCTTGCCCACCCATCTCTATTATCCTCCCTACCTATAAAAATAGAGTAACAACTTGGCTTTGTCAAGCGGGTTGACGAACACGGAAAGAGCTGGAGCTTTAACAAGTTTCTCGTATATCACCCACGATGCAATGCCCAGTAAGGAAGCTTTTACGTACTGAGTTATTTAACATACTCGAAAATCTTCACTTCGGGAACCGAGCCACCACCCGGCAGCATCTTGGAACCCTTAGAGCTGTAAACCAGCTTGTAATGTGCTAAAGCCTCTAAAGGTACTGGGCTAACAAATGGGTCAATGCCAACAACCCGATGACTACCCGATTTTTGACTTGCAATATAGTCTTCGGCCTCTCCATACGTAGAAAAAGATTGCATGTCAGTTATTTCCTTGTAAGGTTGACCTTCACGGCTTATCCTTTCCCTATAGGAAATCACCGTACAATTACGGGGCATTACTCGTTTACCATCGAAATTGTATAGCCTGACAAACAATGAGCGGTAGTATTCAGGATAGAACACTGGCACTGGCTGTGCTATAGCACCACGCGGTTGATAGTAGATATCGAAAAACTTCTCCTGATTGCTCCCACTAAGAGTTGCCAATGCATGAAACTTGCCGCCTATTGGCATAGCTACGGCATAGTCAGTGATTATATATTTTGAACTCCACGTATCTTTCAATATTCTATTAGCTGAAGTTTCATCTTGAGCAACAAAAAGGTGAGCTTCCCCCATGTTGTGAGTGCCAGGATTAGAAGTAGGTATACGGTGACCAATACGAGTTATCCAATAGCCGTAATCCCACCAAGCGGTTACACCATAGGCAGTTTTGGGATAAATATAACTTTCTCCTTGTGGTGGTAGTTCAAAATAGAAATCAGGATTGTCAAACGGGTCTGGAGTATTATCTCTCAGCCAGTCAAGAGATTCACACCACGCATCGCTCGGGGCAAAGGACGTTCGTCCAGCAGTGTCTATGGCTTTACCAATGTTGGGAAAGAAGACCAGAAAAAAGACAACTATTACGCCTAACGCCATATTTGCTCGACCAGTAAGACGAGAGCCACCCCGTTGTTTCCTTTTCTGCTTAGTCGTCTGTTTCGTCTCCTTAGGCACTTCTGATAGACCAGCCGCTGGTATTTTAAAGCCACTGAACTCGAGGACTAACCATGATAGGTACCCAGTGAGCAATGCCACATTAACAACAAAATAATAACAAAAGCGGCGCATAGCCAAGGTAGCTGCCAGGATCACTAAGCTCCAGACGAGGAGCAAGGTCTTGTCAGCCTCGCCTCGCTTAATGGTAAGGTAGATAAGTATACCCAGGGAGATAAAATAGAGGAAAAAGCCGGTGGTAAAATTAGCCCAAGCGACGGCTAGCGAGAAATTGCCACCAGGAAATAACAAAGGCTGCATCTCAAGGACAGTGGTGCCAATAGGCCAAAAAAAGATATTCAGGCGTCCTAGCATGGTTTTGAGAAGAAAAGGGTTAATAACATAGAAAATCGCCAGACTGAACAGGCCAACTCCAATAAGAGCAGCCGGATAAAGTGGTGGTTTTGCACCACGTCTGTTCATAAAACCGGAGAGCATGGCTAACGCTATTGGGATAATAATCGCAACAATAAAGGAGGCTAAAGACATCCTATCTGTGAGTGCTGGTAGAAACACCAGCAAGGCAATAATAAAGACAATTGTACTGACAAAACAGAGATACGCGGTAGACCTACCCCTCAAATGGTCAATAACGAACTGGACTATAAGATAGACAAAGATGACAAAGACAAAGAGAAGAGCACCTTGCCATGTAAGAAAGTAAATTCCCAAAAAAATACCAGCAAAAAAGCTATAGATAAGCGGCTTGACCACAGTTGCCCAGTTCAGCTCTCTTATCTGTTTGAAGGTCAGCCCCTTTTCTTTTGAGCTCTTCACCGCAAGAATGAGAAACAACATGGCTATGGTGGTGAATAGCACTTCAGCAACATGGTAGTCGGTAAAGCCCAGTATTGACCTGCCTAAAAATTCACCGGGGAAAAGACCGACCAAGCCAGCGCTTATTACGCCAGCCCATCGATTAAACAGTGCCTTACCAATAAAATAGACTGGGACAATAATCAGAGCGCCTAAAACAGCCGGGAAATAGACACCAACTATATCTACAGTATGTTGCGTTGGAGAACCTAACCCAGTAAGCCAAATGACACCAGCCAACAAATAGACAAAAAAGGGACGAACAGCAGTAATATCAGAGCCACTGGGATACAGGAGATAAGGATCAAATGTGATAAGATGTGGAAAGTTGTGGGCAAGGTTATCAACAAGACGCATGAAAAAATAGGCATCAACGCCGGTGAACTTTATCCAGTCGTCTACAAATACCTTGTCGTAAGGTAGAACAACTCGAAGGTATAAGGCAACTCCAAAGAACAGAGCTACCAGTATGCCGGCAATCAGCCCTTGGGGAAACCTTTTCTGGCCCATTTGCTGGTCTTGGCCAGATTATAATCCCGCCTTGCTTGCAATGCAAGGTTAACCGAGCGAATGGCTATTGACTTTCGACCGCTTTCACGCTATCCTGTTGCTAAAACTGAATAAGTTTGATGGGGTGTCCGAGGGTAACCGAGGGCTTAATTGAGATGCAAGCCGGTGGAATCCCGGTACAGTCCCGCCTGCTGTAACAGTCAGAACATCGGCCCCATCAGCCAGAGCTGCCTCCGCGGAGTAAGGGGGTGGGATTTATTGCTTTAATTAATCCCCTTGCTTTCTGGAGCAGGGGGATTTTTATTTTGCTGTGAACTTATAGGAAGCTAAAATGAGCCAAGATGTCAGAAATCGTCTCTATATACTGATGCCACTGGCATTATTCCTCTGCAGTCGAGGCTCTGGAGCAAATGGCACGGTTCATCCACCAAGAACTCTTCGAAGGAACCAAATAATGACACATATCCAGCTAGAGTGCAAAAACGAGGCCTGAGGCAGTAAAGATTTTCCAAAAATGGCATTAGAATTACTTAAAAATGTGACCATACCCAGAACCGTTGCTGTCTATCCCATACGGTGGCGCGGTCGAGTTTACGCTATGGCTGGACTAGTACTGCTCCTAGGGGCAATCATAGTACTTGCTTTAGCTATAGGTAGCACTCATATCCCTTTTAGTACGCTGTGGCACGTTTTATTGGATAAGCTACCATTTGTCAAAATCGAACCTACCTGGACAAGTAGCATAGAGACCATTATCTTGGATATCCGCTTGCCCCGACTGCTCTTAGCCGGATTGGTAGGAGCTGCTCTAGCTGTGGCTGGAGCCACATACCAGGGACTTTTCCGCAATCCACTGGCCGACCCTTATCTTATCGGCGTCGCTCAAGGAGCTGCCCTGGGAGCCGTCACCGGTTTCCTGCTACCAGTATCGTGGCAAGCTGGCAGCATCCCATTGCTGGCATTTTTGGGTGCTATTTTAGCAGTAGCTATCGTCTATTTTATAGCCCGGGTAGGTAAAACTCTACCTATGACAACCCTTATCTTGGCTGGTGTAGCTCTTGGTGCCTTTCTGGCAGCAATTACTTCATATTTGATGATTGCCTCAGGAGACAAATTGCATGGCATAATCTCATGGCTCCTGGGCACATTTTCCTTAACCAGCTGGGGGCAAGTGACAATGGTACTGCCTTATATCTTTACCGGCACAATAATTATCTGGCTTCACGCCCGGCCTCTGAATGTAATGCAGCTCGACGAAGAGCAGGCACAGCAATTAGGCATCAACGTAGAGCAGGTCAAGCTAATTCTACTTGGAGCTGCAACCTTGATAACCGCTGCCGCAGTTTGCTTTTGTGGTATTATCGGCTTTGTCGGCATCATTATCCCTCATGCAGTACGGCTTGTCTGGGGCCCCGACCACCGCTTCCTGTTACCGCTGGCTACTTTCGCTGGAGCAATTTTCTTAATTCTCGCCGATACCACTGCTCGAACAGTGTTGGCACCTACTGAGATACCGGTAGGTATAATCACTGCCTTTCTGGGAGCTCCTTTCTTTCTCTACCTCTTACGACAAAAGAAGCGGGCAATATTTTAGATGCTAAATTTACGCTTAAATAAAGTCAGCTTAGGCTACGGCAAGCGAACAGTGCTGCATGGCATCAGCCTAGAAGCCAGACCAGGAGAAATGCTTGGCATTATCGGCCCTAATGGCTCGGGTAAATCAACTTTGATTCGAGGCATGACCAGACTGATCCAGCCTATTTCAGGACAAATTTTCCTCGATGGGAAAGACATAGCTAATATGAGCCGTCAAGATTTAGCCCGTCTGGTGGCTGTTGTCCCACAAAATCCTGTATTACCCGAACTGTTCACCGCCTTTGAGGTAGTGTTGATGGGACGAACGCCACATCTGGGGTTCCTCCGATACGAAGGTGAAAATGACCTGCTCATCGTCCAGAAAGCCATGAAAGCTACTCAGACACTTGCCTTCGCTGAACGCAGAGTCAGCGACCTTTCGGGCGGCGAGAGACAGCGATTAAGCATCGCCCGGGCATTAGCTCAAGAACCAAAGATAATCCTCATGGATGAACCAACTGCTAATCTCGATATCAATTACCAAGTGGAGACCCTGGACTTGGTGCGACAGCTATGCCGGGAGCAGGAGCTAACCGTGGTGGCAACGCTGCACGACCTGAACTTGGCAGCTCAATACTGCGACCGACTGGTAATGCTAAGCAATGGGAGAGTCTATTGTCACGGGAACCCAAAGACAGTAATCAACAGCCAAACCATTAAAGAGGTTTACGGGGCTGAAGTTTACGTCTATCCTCACCCGGTTAATGATTTACCGGCTACCCTTATTGTATCTGATAAAGAAAGAAACAAGGCAAGCCAAAAGCCGTCTTAGAGACCATGGAGATTATACTTATCCTGCTCATAGCTCTTGCCCTTGACCTTGCCTTAGGTGAGCCACCCAATGCCTGGCACCCCATAGCCTGGCTGGGAAAGCTTATCTCCTTGGAGATGAAATTAGCTCCTCAAACAGGTAAGGTCAGGCAGCTCACCTACGGCGTCAGCATGGTCTTGGTAACGCTAGGCCTAATTGCCTTACCTGTTTATTTCTTGCTTGACTACCTGAAGGAGATTAATCCCGTGATTTATATTGCCGTTGCTGGTCTCTCGCTCAAATACAGCTTTTCCCTGCGTGGGCTTAGGCAAGCACTAAATGCGGTCACACGCTCTCTAGTTAAAAATAACCTAGCCGAGGCACGCACCAGTTTGAGAACTCTGGTTAGCCGTGATACCGCTAAGCTAAACCAAAGCCAGGTGATATCAGCCACGGCAGAATCAGCAGCCGAAAATAGCTGCGACAGCATTGTAGCTCCACTATTTTATTTCTTAATTTTCGGCGTGCCCGGTGCAATAGCCTACAGGATAATTAACACCTTTGATGCTATGGTGGGATATCATGGCAAATTAGAATATCTGGGTAAATTTGCTGCTCGACTGGACGATGTGGCAAATTTCCTTCCAGCACGAATCACTGGAATGATAATAGTCCTGGCCGCCCTGATGTGCAAAAAGAATATGCCACAAGCCTGGTACATCATGCTTCGAGACCATAAGAAAACGGAGAGCCCTAATGCTGGCTGGACGATGAGTGCCATCGCTGGTGCCCTAGGAGTACAACTGGAAAAGGTCGGGCATTACAAACTAGGTGATAACCATAATCCAATATCATTAAATATTATAGATGCTTCTCAACAAATGATTACCGTGGTAACTATCATTTGGAGTTTGCTATTTATCTTAGCTGAGGTGATATACTTTGCTACGACCTAGACTGGCTATAGACAAACTTGCTCCCTGTGTCCACGGTGGCATTGATTATGCCGAGCTGAAAAATTTGGGTATCTCTCCAGAGGCAATCCTAGACTTCAGCGTTAGCTGTAACCCCTTCGGACCACCACCAAGCATAAGAGAGGCTTTAGCCAATGCATCAATTGAGCGTTATCCTGATTCTGAAGCCAGCGAACTAAAGCAATTGCTGGCTGAAAAGCTAAATATAGCTACCGACAACCTCATAATAGGTAGCGGCTCAACCGAGCTAATCAGGCTGCTGACTATCGCCTACTTCAGCCCCAGCGATTTAGTCCTTATCCCCCAACCTACTTATGGTGAGTATGAAATAGCCTGCCACCTCGCGGATACTCATATACTGAAGCAGCCAGTCCTCCAAGAGCCAAACTTCCATTTAGACGTAACTGAAATAACAGACCTGATTCGAAAACACCGACCCAAAGGGATATTTCTATGCAATCCCAACAACCCCACCGGGCAATATATGACTAAGGGAGAACTTGACCATATTATGTCAACTACAAACGATAGCCTGCTTATACTTGATGAGGCATACATCGCCTTCACCGAAAACGCCTGGTCTTCCATGAATTTGGTAGACCGTGGCAATTTAGTCTTCCTGCGGTCAATGACCAAGGACTATGCCCTAGCCGGACTGCGCCTCGGCTACGCCATAGCTACCGAGTCAATTATTTCTGTCCTGAAACGTGTCCGTCCACCATGGAATGTAAATTCCCTAGCCCAGAAAGCTGGTATCATGGCCATTAATGCCGACAACTATCTTGAGGAATGCAGCACTAAGATTCGAGAAGCCAAAATTTTTCTAGTACAGGAACTGGGACATCTGGAGCTATCACCATTACCATCGCGGACCAATTTCTTCTTGGTTAAGGTCGGCAATGCCACAAAATTCAGACAGGCTTTGCTGATGAAAGGGTTCTTAGTCCGTGATTGCACCTCGTTCGGCTTGCCACAATATATCCGTCTGGCACCACGCACCTTGCCTGAATGCCAGAGGTTAATCACAGCCATAAAAGAGGTGGGGGACCTGAGCTATGCCAGCTAAAACCTTAATGATACAAGGCACAGCCTCCTCAGTAGGCAAAAGTATAATCGTGGCCGGATTATGCCGCATTTTTCGACAAGATGGCTTTCGAGTTGCTCCGTTCAAGGCTCAAAATATGGCCTTAAACTCCTTCGTCACCAAAGAAGGCGGCGAAATCGGACGGGCTCAAGCAGTACAAGCCGAAGCAGCCGGCATCGAACCTTCGGTCTACATGAACCCAGTCCTGCTTAAACCCGAAGCCGAGGCCAGTTCACAGGTGATTGTTCTGGGCAAGGTGGCCAAAAGACTGGAGGCCAGCCAATACTACACCCACACCCCCTACTTGCTAAAGATAATCGAAGATTCACTAAACAAACTGCGCTCTGCCTATGATATCGTGGTCATTGAAGGTGCAGGCAGCCCAGCAGAGATAAACCTCAAAAAGAGGGAAATAGTCAACATGCGAGTGGCTAAAATGGCTAACGCTCCTGTCCTCCTGGTCGGCGATATCGACCGCGGCGGTGTCTTTGCCTCTCTTGTCGGCACCCTGGAATTACTAACTAAACGAGAGCGTGATACCATTAAAGGGTTCATAGTTAATAAATTCCGCGGTGACCTGAAGCTGCTAAAGCCAGGGCTGGACATCTTAGAGAAACACACTGGTAAGCCAGTTCTGGGAGTGATTCCTTACTTCCGAGGCATCTCAATTGCTCAAGAGGACTCAGTCTACCTGGAGGAAAGACAGACAAGTTCAACAAATGGAAATGTAGATGTGGCTATAGTACGCTTACCCCACATCTCCAACTACGACGATTTCGACCCATTAGAAGAATACTGTAACGTCCGCTATATAACCAACGCTGTCGAACTGGGTAACCCGGACTTGATAATTCTGCCCGGCACTAAGAGCACCATTGCCGACCTAATCTACCTACAGCACCAGGGGCTGGCACAAGCCATCATCAAACAGGCTAATTCTGGCACTCCAGTCATAGGTATTTGCGGCGGCTACCAAATGCTGGGAAAGAGAATCGATGACCCTGACAAAGTTGAGTCTAAGCAGGGTGGCATTAATGGACTGGACTTGCTTGATAACACAACTATCTTTAATAGTGAAAAAACGACCATGCAGGTTAAAGCTCGGGTAATCGCCGATGAAGGCTTACTCAAAGGACTGAAGAACAGTGAGGTCACCGGCTACGAGATTCATATGGGGCAAACCATAAGTCAGAACTGCCAGCCAGCATTCCAGATTCTAGAAACACCTCAGGGGAAGGCCGATTACTTTGATGGCGCTATCAGCAGCAATGGCCTGATATTTGGTACTTACATTCACGGCCTATTTCACAATACCAGCTTTACACACCATTTTCTCAACAAGCTACGACAGCTCCGGGGGTTGCCAACAACCTCAGCTATATCTATAAGCAGACAGGAGATGTATGATAAACTAGCTGAGATAATCAGACATAACCTCGATATGTCCCAGATTTACAACATAACTTTCGGGAGGAATCATGGTTGAAAAAGACTCCAAAGGTCTCGTTCATGTCTATACTGGTGACGGTAAAGGCAAAACCACAGCTGCTTTAGGTTTGGCGATGCGAGCCGTGGGACAGGGGATGAAAGTAGCCTTCATCCAATTCTTGAAAGGGACACCCTGCGGCGAGCATTTCTTCGCCTCACAATATCAACCTTTTAATATAGTCCAGATAAGTGTTGGCGACAGTTTCAGCAAATCTAAAGAACAGCTAAGCCGAGAGGCCCAGCAGACACTAGCCTATGCTAAACAAGAGATACTTAGCGGGAACTATGACCTGGTCATCCTCGATGAGATTTTTGTCGCTATCAGCCAGGGCTTGATAACCGTCAAACAGGTATTGGACTTGTTGGATGAGAAACCAAGCTCGGTTGAGCTGGTTTTAACTGGTCGCAGAGCACCTCCGGAGATAGTCCAGCGAGCCGATTTAGTCACTGAGATGCTCATGATCAAGCATCCCTTTACCGAAGGAACAAGCGCCAGGCGAGGCATCGAATACTGATAACAGAGGCTTAAGTGTTTAACGACCACTGCCCAGCACTGCAAGCAACTCACTACTTGTCATTGCGAGCGAAGCGCGGCAATCTCTGTAATTGTCTCCTTGCCAGCGCTCTATGCAATAGCAATAAACTTCGCCAAAGGAGCCCTACATATGACTACTAGTCCCCTGGACAGAATACTAAAAGAGATAAAACCGTTGGATAGTTCAACGATGGCAGCCGCACAGAAGCGCCAGAACAGCCTGACCAAGCCCCACGGCAGCTTGGGCAGGCTGGAAGAGCTATCAATCCAGATTGCCGGAATTAGGGGCGAAGCCATGCCCAAACTTAAACACAAGACCATAATAACTATGGCTGCTGACCACGGCGTAGCCGTGAAAGGAGTCAGCCTCTATCCTCAAGAGGTAACCAGACAGATGGTTCTGAATTTTCTCCACGGTGGAGCAGCTATAAATGTCTTAGCTAACCACATAGGCGCCCGGGTTGTAGTAGTTGACATGGGTGTGATTGGTGGTTTCCCACGACTGCCCGGACTGTTATGTAGGATGATTGATTTCGGCACGAAAGACATAACACAAGGGCCAGCAATGACCCAGCAGCAAGCCATAAATGCCATCGAAGCTGGTATTCAAGTAGTTGAAGCCGAGATGGGCAAAGGACTTGACATTGTCGGCACTGGAGATATGGGCATCGGCAATACTACTGCTAGCAGTGCTATTTTCGCCGTCATCAGCAGCCAGCCGACCAAGAAAGTCACCGGCCGGGGCACTGGCATTGGCGATAAGCATCTGGCCTACAAAGTTGACGTAATAAAGAAAGCCTTGTCAATCAACAAACCGAATCCTAAAGACCCGATAGATGTATTAGCCAAGGTCGGCGGCTTTGAAATCGGCGGCTTGGCTGGAGTTATATTAGCCGGTGCTGCGCATAAAATCCCCATAGTCATCGACGGTTTCATCTCCGGGGCGGCAGCTCTCATTGCCGCAGGATTATCGCCCCGGGCAAAAGATTACCTTATTGCCGCCCATCTCTCGGCAGAGGCAGGCCACGAGCTTCTGCTCCAGTTCCTCGGGCTAAAACCGCTGCTGAACTTAAACATGCGGCTGGGAGAAGGCACCGGAGCTGCTTTAGGCATCTTTCTCGCTGAAGCTGCCGCTAAAACTTTAAGCCAAATGGCTACCTTTGCCGAAGCCGGCGTCTCTGAAGCCAAGCCAATGCCAGGTAAGTGAGGTGTCTACAAATGGGATTTTGGGCAGCCCTCCAATTCTTAACCATATTCCCAACCCCCCTTCGTGATAAGGTCACAGCTGAAACATCCGGCCAATCCCTAACCTATTTCCCACTGGTAGGCCTGATTCTAGGCGCTATCCTGCTCGGCCTCAACTACGCATTGAATTTAATCCTGCCTGCTTCGGTGGCATATGCTTTGCTCATTATAGTCTTGGTCATCTTGACTGGAGCACATCACCTTGACGGCTTCATCGACACATGTGATGGCGTTATCGCCGGCAAATCCAAAGAGGAAAGGCTCGCCATAATGTCGGACAGCAAAGTCGGCACTTTCGGCATTGCCGGTATCATTCTACTGCTCCTGCTCAAATATGTCTCCTTATCCTCAGCACCAGCATTACAGGCGCTGTTGCTCATGCCCACTCTGAGCCGCTGGACAATGGTCACTTGTATTTTCACTTTCCCTTATGCCAAAAGTTCCGGTATGGGACTAGCTTTCAAACAGGGAGCCACCTGGCAAAGGTTAGCAATAGCCACAGCCATAGCTTTAATTGCCGCCATAGCACTCTTAAAGTGGTGGGGACTGGCGCTGATGGCAGCTTTGTGGCTCATCACCTTCGGCATTTCCAGCCACTTTCGCTCCCGGCTAGGCGGACTCACCGGCGACAATTACGGCACCATCAACGAGATTGCCGAGGTTCTAGTGCTCTTGCTGCTCATCATAATCTGGAGGCTACAATAATGGGATACGCCGCTTCATGGAGCGGTGGCAAGGATAGTTGCTTCGCCCTCTGGAAAGCGATTTCCCAGGGGTTGAAGGTCAACTACCTGCTCAACTTCATAAATAAAGATTCGACAAGGGCTATGTCTCACGGCTTAGACCACAAACTGATCGCCTTGCAGGCTCAGGCTCTGGGTCTGCCAATACTCCAGCAAAAAGTCACCTGGGAAACCTACGAGGATGGATTCAAAGCGGCATTGCATGAACTTAAGCTCAGAGGAATAACCGGCCTGGTCACCGGCGATATTCACCTGCAGGAGCATAAAGACTGGATAGACAGGGTCTGTGATGAATCAGACGTCAAAGCGGTGCTACCCTTGTGGCAGACGGATAGCTCACAGCTTTTAACTGATTTCATCAAGGCTAGCTTCAAAGCCATCGTGGTCAGCGTCAAAGCTGAGTTGTTTGGCAAAGAATGGCTGGGCAGACAAGTTGATAGCAAATTAGCTGCTGAGCTTAAGGCACTTGCAGCACAGTCAAACATAGACGTCTGCGGCGAAGCCGGAGAATTCCATACCTTTGTTTACGACGGACCTTTGTTCAAGAAGCCCATAGAAATAGGCAATGCAGTGCCGGTAGCCATAGACGACCACTGGTTTCTGGACGTTTTGGAGTATAGCCTTGACGACCGTGTTCGTTATTCTGAATCCCTCCCCTGTCATTCTGATCCCGATTTATCGGGAGAAGAATCTCACTCAAAACAGCAAATGAACACTCGTTTTGGAGGATAGCCTTGGCTAAAAGGTCTATTTTCATCCTTGGTGGTGCTCGAAGCGGCAAGAGCCATTTCGCCCAGGAGCTTGCTGGAAAGCTTGGTGATAAAGTTATCTTTATAGCTACCGGTGAGCCTTTGGACGAAGAGATGCAAGCCCGCATCGAAGAACACAAGAAAGCCCGCCCCAGAAGCTGGCGAACACTGGAGGTACCCACTGATATCGGCAAGTGGATTGAGAAACAAATTGGCGATGCTGAGGTGGTAATCATAGACTGCCTCACCTTGCTTATTTCCAACCTGCTCAGTGATGAGCTTGATTACCCAGAGGCTGAAAGACGAGTGATAGGCGAAATAGACCAGCTAATCGCCTGCATAGACAAACTAAATGCCACTTTCATCATCGTCTCCAACGAGGTCGGCATGGGCCTTGTGCCCGAAACTAAGCTTGGCCGCATCTACCGCGACCTGTTAGGTAAAGCCAATCAGCTCATCGCCCATCAAGCCAATGATATCTACCTCATGGTAGCTGGCATACCAACTAAAGTGAAACCGACCACTTCCGTAAAGAAGACTATGCTATAATCAATGCACACTAACGGAGGTGAAAGATGGGATTTTGGGACCTAAAGACACTAAAATTGGATGAATTCCGTCCCGGTATCTGGAGCAAGGTAGACTCTGGAGCAAATTTGACCATGGCCTTTATGGAGATCGCCGCCAACAAAGAAGGCGCTGCCCACGACCATCCCTTTGACCAGTGTGGCATAGTTGTAGACGGAAAAATAGAGATGTCCATCGGTCAAGAAAAGAAGTTACTCAAACCAATGGAGACCTATTTCATCCCGGCAGGCACAACCCACAACTGGAGAACATTGGTTTCGCCGGCAAAGATTCTGGACGTGGTAGTCAAACAGACCTAGGGCCAAAGGAACCAGTCCTCAGTACAATATGACAGCATCTCAATAGAGTCAACATGTCACCGAAATTAGATACGTTGTGAACAATGCGTCAGATAGTTACCTTGAGACCGTGTAGGCCACCTTGGACAATGGTTACGGCATCACGAGTAAGTATGATAGAATTAGTGATGAGCTTGATTAGCTCTGTTCAAGCACGGGATTGTCTAAACACTTTGGTCATGAAACAAAGGTGAGAGATTGACAGAAAGAAGATACTACTCGTTGCGCACTGGTAAGCATCCCTTGGGTCCGAAGCTGGACCTAGTTGCTTTGCGAAAACTGTTCCATTCTATATACGCCGATTTTGAGAGAAATGGCTACTTTCAGCAGTTTTTTGGCTACTCCTGCGTGGACGCAGGTGAAGTAGCAGGTGCCATTGGTGTAGATATAGAAGCATATTTTCTTATTAAGCTAAGGAAAGACAACCTATGGCCCATCGACAAGGAATACGAGCATTACAGTGAGGAAGATCTGTTTGACGTAATTGAGTTTTTACATGACCATATATCGAGACCAATTGATGGTCGGTACCATCAATATGGTGATTGTGGATGGCATTATACGACATTTGACTGGCAGTCTGGACAAGATGAGTACAGAAGAAAGGTCAATGAACTGTTACGGGACTATGGTGAAGGATATGAGTTATCATCGATTGGCGAAATACTTACCCTAGTTGTTCCTGGGACTGAAATACTATTTGAGAACAAACCACCAGAGTATGACAAAAAGAATGTCGATGGCCAAGTCAATGCAGCTGTTCTTATGTTTAGGCGCTATGGTTCGTCTCTTGATGACAAGAAAAATGCAGTCAGAAAGCTTGCGGATGTTTTAGAGTTTCTTAGGCCGAAACTGAAAATGGCGCTCACAACAGCAGATGAAAATGACTTATTCAATATAGCTAATAACTTTGGAATTAGGCACCATACTAAAAAACAGAAAACAGATTACGATCAAGAAATATGGTTGGATTGGATTTTTTATTATTACTTGGCTACGATTAACGCTGCAGTAAGGCTCATCAAAAAGAAAGGCAAGCATGGTACTGCTAATAGCTGAAAATCTTAGCCAATGGCTTGATTTTGACCGATCCAGCTATCAGCAAATTTGACTCACCTATAAGCAATCTGAGGCGAACAAAAAGCCAAAAAGTGCAGCAAGATGTCGTTGTAATTCTACAACTAATGACCCCGTGGCATGCACGGGTAACTCTTCTGCTCGAATGTGGTATCATTTGATCTGTAAGCAAGTGCGTTTGTCGTCAGGAAGACAGTATGGATATCAATACCGGCCCGGAGCTTCACGCTATATGGAATGAAGCAAAAGAGCATATTGAACAAGGCGATTACAGCAAGGCTATCGAAATATACAAGTACGTTCTGATAAGATATAGTAACAACGATATTGCGGTTGAGTACGCAAATGCTTATCTTGGTGACATTTACCTGACGCTAAGGCAGCTTAGCTTGGCGGAGAATCACATCAAGAAGGCCATTGATTGTAAGCCAGACAACCCAAGTTATCACTACCTTCTTGGCTTCACATATTCCATACAGAGCCAATGGCGCAAGGCCATCAGTGAATTTCAAGTGGCTATTGCCAAAGAACCGGATAATAGTGAATACTTACGTGGACTAGGATGGGCCATCCATTGTGCTGGTGATAAGGCAAAAGGCTTAGCATATCTTCATAGAGCAATCGACCTCGCGCCAACCAATGTGAACATCCTCACTGACTTGGCCGCTGCTTACCTGTCTGCCCTTCAATTTGACAAAGCGCGCGAATATGCTGAAACGGCGGTGCGAATTGACCCCGATAGCAATGTGGCGAGGGAGGTTTTGAGTAATATTGAGCGTTTTCAAAGAGACCTGGGGCGATTTAGCGAACGTTAATAAAATATGCTTCCACATAGCCAACTATGCTGGATGGCTTCAATCTGGTTTGTGCAACTACAACGTCACATCTCAGAATCGTCCTACCTGTTTGGCACGAATTTAACTTTCCATCGTTTTGTTCAGCTGCCCGTTTTTCTGCCTCGGCTGTCACAAGTGCAGCTATCCGGTATCGACAAATGTCTGTTTGGCTACTATAATAGAC
>JBBISW010000005.1:0-34021 GCA_037441105.1 Chloroflexota bacterium | reverse complement strand
TAGGTTCGCTCTGGCGAACAAAAATGGTTTCAGCATGGTTCCAAGTTGGCAAAAGAACAAAAACTAATGCATATTAGGGGCGTATCCACAGCCTCTGCTCTGATTATCATTCTTTTTTTAACACTTCTGGCATTCCCTATTCCGGTGCATGCCGCTAATATTGCCGTTTCTCCCACATCAGGCACTGTTGGTACATCTATATTAATCAGTGGCAATGGCTTTGCTGGCCGTTCGGCCATCATCCATTGGGACAACCAGATAGTTCTGACAGGCATACCTATTTCCGAAACCGGTGAACTAACATGCAACTTAAAAGTGCCTACCGCTTACAAGGGCAGCCACACCATTAAAATTACCGATGATAGCAATTGGACCAGCAGCACAGCGTCAGCTACATTCACCGTGCTTCCTCAGATAACAATTTTCCCATATATTGGCCGAATGTATACACCAGTTACAGTTATCGGGAATGGCTTTTCTGCCTTTGAAAGAGACATCAGAATAACTTGGGACGGTAATGTTCTACCCACCTCTACCACTGCCAATCATCTTGGTACATGGAGCATCAATTTTGACATCCCAGAAACGACGAAAGGTGACCATTTTATCAGCGCCCTCAGCCCTTCAACGAAAGCTTCAGAAATCGGCAAGGTCAAGTTCATCGTAGCTCCTGCAGCAAAGGTAGAGCCAGTCTCCGGACCTGTGGGCACAGAAATTAAAATCGATGGATTTGGCTTCAGAACCGGTGAGGACGGCATCACCATAACCTGGGATGGCGATATAATCATGTGCAATATAGTAGGTGGGGGCGATGGTAGCTGGAGTGCCACATTAAATATTCCACCTTCTACCCAAGGCTATCACACAATCGGTGTTTATGGAAGCAGTTTTACACCAAAGGGAATTGTCCCCGACACCAAATTCAATGTTATTCCTCATATTGAGCTGCAGCCATCTTCAGGGAATAGAGGAGCTAAAGTGACCATCGGAGGGGCTGGCTTTGCTAAGGACGAGGCGATAACCATCAGCTTTAACGAAACAAAACTAGATGTGGTGGTCGTCGCTGACGATACAGGTAGCTTCAACGCCAAATTCGAAGTTCCACCAAGCATGATTAAAGAGAACACGATAACCGCTGCAGGTAACAAAGGTAATTCTGCTCGAGCTGTTTTTACCACAGCGAAAATTGCACCCCCAGCACCCAAATTATTATCCCCTGAGCAGGGAGCCAAACTGGAGACTTTTAATTCAGTTGGTGATGTGTTCCTCGGAACTGCTAAACGCCTTATCGAAATTATTACCTTCTCCAGACAGCGAAGTTCAGGCACACCACAAACCACTTTTGATTGGTCAGACTCTGGTAAACCAGGTGATATAAGTTATGTCTTACAGATTGCTCACGGTGATGACTTTTTATCACCCGTCCTGGTCAGAGAGAGTTTGGCCAACTCAGAGTATACATTGTCCCGGGGAGACATGCTGGCTCCAGACAACTACAGTTGGAGAGTAAGAGCTGTGGATGACATCGGCAATGAAAGCCCGTGGTCCGAGGTTCAGCAATGTGAAGTAACTCCTATGTCCCAGCAAGTTTTCATTCTATCACTGCTTATTCCAGTACTGTTTATCGGTGCCATAGCAGCAGCGGGGATATTAACCTGGCGGGCACAGAGGTCAAAAAGGTAAAAGGCAAGTACCTTTGCCTTACTTGTTTCTTAATGCCATTGTATGTTATATTGAATACAGGTTTTAGTTAACCGCTATGGGTGCCGGGAGAAATACTCCAGGCTGAGACTCTGCTAGAGCGGGGAACCGTTAGAACCTGACCTTGGTAATTCAAGCGTAGGGAAGCGGTAAAATAGACCAAGGGTTTAGTAGTGGTTACTAAAGCTCTTGGTTTTTTTCTTTGGAAAACAAAATGACACAAATAGAATTGGCAAAGCAGGGTGTCCTATCACCCCAAATGAAGTACGTAGCTCAGCAGGAAGGTGTGAGCGAGGAAACTATATTGAAATATGTGGCTGAGGGCAAAATCGTTATTCCAGCCAACATTAATCACGCCAACCTGCTTCCCCAAGGCATCGGCAAAGAACTAAGTGTCAAAATCAATGCTAACATCGGCACTTCATCAGATTATGGCACTATAGAAACCGAATTACAGAAACTAAACATCGCTATCAAATTCGGTGCTGATGCGGTTATGGATTTAAGTACCGGCGGTGACATATCAGCCATCCGTCGAACTATCATCGCCGTCAGCACTTTGCCTATCGGCACCGTGCCTATATATCAAGCAGGAATCGAAGCTATCGAACAGCACGGAGCGATTGTAAACATGACCGTCGACGAAATCTTCGCTGTGATTGAGCAGCAGGCCAATGATGGCGTTGATTTTATGACCGTTCATTGTGGCGTTACCCAAGCAGCTATCGCTCGGCTGAAACGTCAGCAAAGGTTAACTGACGTCGTCTCCCGAGGTGGCGCTTTCCTTCTGGGTTGGATGTTACACAATGACCATGAAAATCCGCTCTACGAATATTTCAACCGCTTGTTAGACATAGCCCGCAAATTTGACGTGACTTTAAGTTTAGGCGATGGTATGCGTCCAGGTAGCCTCGCCGATGCCACTGACCGAGCTCAAGTCGAAGAGTTGATTACTCTAGGTGAGCTAGTAGAGCAAGCCAGAGAAGCTGGTATCCAAGCAATGGTGGAGGGCCCGGGACATCTGCCTCTGGACCAGATTGCCACCAACGTCCAATTAGAAAAGAGACTCTGCCGTGAAGCTCCATTTTATGTTCTAGGCCCGCTGGTAACTGATATTGCTGCTGGCTACGACCATATCACTGCAGCCATAGGTGGTGCCATTGCCGCCGCCTCAGGGGCTGACTTTCTCTGCTATGTCACACCAGCAGAGCATCTTTCACTCCCTGATATCGAAGATGTAAAAATAGGTATCATAGCATCACGCATTGCCGCCCATGCCGCTGATATCGTCAGAGGCACCAAAAGAGCAAGCGAGTGGGACAGGAAGATGTCTATTGCTAGAAAAAATCTTGATTGGGAAATGCAAGCTCAACTGTCTCTTGACCCAGAAAAGGTCCGGATGGTTCACAGTAAATATGCTACTACCGGGCCAGCCTGCAGTATGTGTGGCAACTACTGTGCTATGGCACTGGTAGAGAAATACCTGGGAATTTCAACCATCAAATGTTGATTCTGTAAATCATGGCTCAAGATGAAGGCGGAGATAATCTCTATTGGCACCGAACTCCTCTTAGGGGAGATAACTGACACGAACTCGGCTTATCTCGCCGGTCAACTCCCTTTACTTGGGCTTGACCTTCACTTCATATCCACAGTCGGTGATAACCAACAGCGTCTGATTGACACCTTGCACCACGCCTGGCAAAGGTCAGACATCATCATCACCACCGGAGGCCTTGGGCCGACACAAGACGATGTTACCCGCGAGGCCATTGCTGAGTTTCTTGGCGAGGAAATTACAATTGACCAAGACCTGGTCAAAAAGTTTGAAGAACTGTTTAGCTATTACAAAATAGCCATGCCACCGAGCAACATCAAGCAAGCAGCAATAATCCCATCGGCCGAAATAATCCAAAATCCTCGAGGTACAGCTCCCGGCTGGTGGATTGAACGAGATAACCGAATAGTTATCACCATGCCTGGCCCACCACGTGAGATGCAACTGATGTGGACGAAAGAAATACTGCCCAGACTACAGCAAAAAGTAGGAGGTGCTGTTATAGCCTCCAAGACACTCAAGCTCTTTGGCCTAACTGAAGCCGAAGTGGATGAGAAAGCAAGCCCATTTCTTTCAGCCACAAACCCGACGCTGGCTACATACGCCAAGAGCGATGGTATCTACCTGCGCATTACAGCCAAAGCTAATACCGAAAGTGAAGTGCAACAGCTTATCACTCAGCGGGAAGCTGACATCAGGGCAATTCTAGACGATTACATCTGGGGGGTAGATTCTGATACCCTGGAGAGCAATGTCGGTGCCCTGCTTATGGCAAAAGGGCTAAGCATTGCAACCATGGAATCATACACCGGTGGCCTTCTAGCCCATATTATCACTAATATCCCAAGAAGCTCCAGGTATTTTAAGGGAGGATTAGTTGCTTATACCGAGGAAGCAAGAACCGCTTTGGGATTGGATTCGCAGTTCATTTCCCGATACAGTCTCATCAGTGCTGAAGTAGCTGAAACCATGGCAGCAATGGCTAGAGAAAAGCTAAAAGCATCTATCGGTGTCGGCCTTACGGGAGTCATGGGACCCGCGGAGATCGAAGGCAAACCAGTTGGCACTATCTTTGTTGGCATAGACGATGGGCAGCGTAGTCAAAGCTTTACAAGAAATTACCCAGGTAATCGCCAGCAAGTAAAACAAAGAGCGGTCACCTCAGCTCTTTTCGAGTTAAGGAGAACATTGCTTTAGGGGGAACCATGCACCTGATTATCGACGGCTATGGAAACAACTCAAATCTGCTTCAGGATGAGCAGTTTCTTTATCAACTTTTAGACTCCTATCCCGCTCAGATTGGAATGACCAAAATTTCGGCGCCGCTTGTAATAAGGTACATCGGGCATAATCCTGAAGACTGGGGATTTTCTGGATTTGTCTTCATCGCTGAAAGCCACATCAGCATTCATACCTTCGTTGAACGCTGTTATGTCAATATTGACGTCTTCTCCTGCAAGGATTTCGATGCTGAGCAAGCGGTTAAGTTTTTCAAAGAGAAATTTCAACTAACCAGACTATCAAGTCGCCTGATCAACAGAGAATGGAACACAACAGACCTTGCCGAAGCCGAAGATGTATCTCAGCTCCGTTTAGTTAAATGAAAAACATAGAAGACCTGTTTTCCTCATCACAAAACTTCGCTGGCTTGGCATCCCCCTATGCCGATTTTGAAACCGCCAAAGTTGTTATTCTGCCAGTCCCTTATGATAGCACCACCGAATGGCACAGTGGCACCCGCGAAGGCCCACAAGCCATCGTCAATGCTTCACAATATCTGGAATTATATGACATTGAGCTCGGCCGGGAGATATATAAGGTAGGGATTCACACCTTGCCTGAAATCAAACCAGTATTAAGCAGCCCCGAGGAGATGATTCAGCGAGTCTACCAGGTAGCCAAAGAGTTACTCCGGCAGGATAAATTCACCGTAATGCTAGGAGGAGAGCATTCTCTGAGCCTGGGAATAGTCAAAGCTCTTAATGAAGAAAATCAGGCTCTTTGTGTTTTGCAGCTTGATGCCCATGCTGACCTCCGTGATGAATACTCAGGAACTAAATATAGCCATGCCTGCGTTATGCGCCGCATAGTTGAGCTTTGCCCGATTGTACAGGTTGGAATACGAAGCTTGAGCCAAGAGGAGCAGCAGTTTCTGAACCAAAACAAGATGCATCCTTTTACTATCTCCACATCAAGCTCTGATTTAGCTTCACCAGAGCAGATAGTAACTTCACTGAGTGACAATGTTTACGTATCTATTGACCTGGATGTCTTCGACCCCTCAATCATGTCAGCGGTAGGCATTCCCGAACCGGGTGGTATGCAATGGCACGAAGTTCTAATCTTGCTGAAATCAGTAGCCCAGCATAAGCGTATTGTTGGCTTTGACCTGGTAGAGCTTTGTCCCGCACAGGGACCTGCTTCTTGTGCCTTCCTGACAGCTAAGCTAGCTTACAAGCTTATCGGCTATGCCCTGCCATAAACTAAATATAGAAAGCAGCTTCAATCTAGGCAATATTTGACACCACCCGTCTGCCTGTTCTATTATTATCCAGACTAAAAGCGAAACGATGGCTTTGCAAAATACGCCTAGTTTAGCCCCAGACAGTTACAGCCTAGGACAGGTTGCCACACAGTTTCTCATAACATTACCCTCAGAAGAAAGACTAAAAGCCCAACAAGAAGTACATAAATTTGTACGCTGGTACGGAGAAAAACGTCCGTTCAGCGGACTTACTATCCCGGAAGTGGCTAATTATGCTGAGCAGATCACTTCGTCAACCACCGAAGTAGTTGAAAAGCTCGGGACAATCAAAACTTTCCTTGCCTATGCCTACAAGCAGGGCTTAACCAGAACAAACTTAGCTGTCCACCTCAAAACTAAGAAGTCTCCAGCCAAATCAGCTTCCCATTCGAAGCGATATTACCGCAGGAAAGTCTTGCTGACCAGCCAAGGCTATGCGGATTTAGAGACTGAGCTTGACGCCCTCAAAAACGAGCGGCCCCGAGTAGCTGAAGAGTTACAGAAGGCAGCAGCTGATAAAGACTTTCGCGAAAATGCTCCACTAGAGGCAGCTCGAGAGTACCAAGGCCAGTTGGAGGCACGCATTAAAGAGCTGGAATCAACCCTAAAAATGGCAACAGTGGTGGATGAACAGCAGGCCGGCGGCCATGAAATAACCTTTGGTGATACGGTGGTACTCCGGGACATGGCTTCTGGTGAAAAAGTAAACTACACGTTAGTTGATGCCAGTGAAGCCAACCTGCTAGAGGGCAAAATCTCTGTCGCCTCGCCTATGGGTCAAGCATTATTAGGCCGGATGAAGGGACAAAAAGTCGAGGTTAAGGCACCTGCTGGTATCCTGCATTATCATATCGAAGACATCAGGCACCGCTAAAATTACGTCAGCCAAGATAGCAATAACAGCAATTCTGTAATATAATGCTGAGTGTAAGAGTAGAAATCAGTTGAGAGATTCTCCTAAAGTAAATTGGCACGACTTCAGGGCGCAGATGCTGCCGAGTGTGTGTTGATAATCTGAGTGGCAGGCAGGGCAAATAGTGGTAAAGTAGCAACCTAAGCTGGCGTGTGGCAACGACTGGGCAATCACCCACCTATCTCCAGTCGGCAGCGCTACCATAGGAATTTAAAACTATAGGAGGTATAGATGGATTTTGAGCTTACCGATGAACAAAAAGCACGCAGAAAGGAGTTCTTCGACGTCTGCAGAGAACTAGAGAGGAAGAAGCCACCCAGTTTGGTGGGGATAGAGGCTGTATTTGCCGATGACGACTGCTGGGAATTTCACCTTCACTGTGCCAAGGAATTTGCCAAGAGAGGATGGCTTGCCCTCGCCTGGCCCGCTGAATATGGCGGCACGAGAACCATGATGGACCGAGTCCTCTTTGCCGAAGCAAGGGGATATCATGGAATCCCAGGTGTAGACATCTTCGGAGTGCAAATGCTCGCCCCTACCCTTTTGCAAGCCGCAAGTGAGGAGATAAAGAAAGAGTTTCTGCCACCAATTGCCAAAGCCGAAGTCAGCTGGTGTGAGCTTTGGAGTGAGCCAAATGCAGGCTCAGATCTGGCTATCCTGTCCACCACCGCAATAAAGAAGGGTGATGAATACATTATTAATGGCCAGAAAACCTGGAACTCGGGGGCACATCGCGCTGACTGGGGATTTGGAGTGTTCAAGACAGACCCAAACGCTCGGAAACACCACAACCTTTCCTTTCTTTTGCTCGATATGAAAACGCCTGGAATTACAGTGAGGCCCATTCCGTACATGGACAGGGGTACACCGTTTTGTGAAGTCTATTTTGATGATGTCCATGTCCCGGCAAAAAACATTGTGGGCCAGGAAAACGAAGGCTGGGCAGTGGTTAACACCCTCGCCGGCTTCGAGAGGTCCAGCCTGAGTGAAATCATGGGCCTGGTTCGCGCACTAGAAGAATTGGTGAAATTCTGTAACGAGACAAAGCGAAACGGCCAGCCTTTGGTAAAAGACCCAGTCATACGCAACCGTGTGGCTCAGCTAGCCTGCGAGCTAGAAGCAGCCCGTGCTCTGGCATACCGGGTAGCTGATTTGCAGAACAGAAATGAGATGGCTTTGATGGATGCTTCAGCAGTGAAGATATTCTCCAGCGAGCTAGGCGAGCGTTTCGCCTTCACAGTAACGGATATATTAGGTCCCTACGGCCAGGTAAGTTCATCCCGCTGGGCCCCCATGCAAGGGGAATGGGAGAAAATGTACCAGGAGTGTTTCGTCACCACCATCTCTATGGGTACGAACGAAATACAAAGGAATATTATTGCCTGGTACGGCTTGGGCTTGCCCAGGATGAAATAAACGGAGTTTCGATTAGGAGGAATCATGGATCTTAGATTTACTGAAGCGCAAGAAATATTAAGAAAAATGGCACGGGATTTCCTGGGCACGGAGTGTCCTAAGACTCTGGTGAGAGAGCTTGAACAGAGCGATAAGGGATATTCTCCCGGACTGTGGAAGAAGATGGCTGAGCTGGGGTGGATGGGATTAATCATCCCTGAAGAATACGAGGGCATGGGCTATACCTTCCAAGACCTGACAGTCCTCATGGAGGAAATAGGCAGGAACATCCTTCCCGGTCCTTTAGTCTCCACCATAACCAGCACTTTCCCAATCCTTGAAACAGGAACTGAAGAACAAAAGAAGGAGTTTCTACCAAAGATAGCTCGAGGAGAGCTAATTCTTACTACAGCCCTCCTTGAAGCTGATGGTACATTCAACGCTTCTGGAATTGCTGTTAAGGCAACACCCAAAGGAGATGACTTCGTAATCAATGGCACAAAGCTCTTCGTGGAAATGGCCCATGTTGCCGATTACATCATCTGCGCCACAAGAACAAAAAACGGAGCCTCTCCTGAAAAAGGAGTCACTCTCTTCATTGTTGACTCCAAATCGCCTGGGATATGCTGCGAAGTGATACCTACCATGGCCGCGGACAAGCAATGTGAGGTACGATTCGAGAACGTCGCCGTGCCCAAGAAAAACATGCTGGGTAAGCTGGACGAGGGATGGCCTATTGTGGAAATGCTACTGCGCAAAGGGTCTATCGCTAAATGTGCCGAATCCATCGGTGCCATACAAACCTGTGTCGAGATGACTGTAGCCTATTCCAAAGAGCGAGTTCAATACGACAGGCCAATTGGAGCCTTCCAGGCACTTCAGCACATAATGGCCGATATGTGGACAGCAATGGAGACAAGCCGCTATCTGGTCTACGAGGTAGCCTGGATGGAATCAGAAAGGCTCCCCTGTACCAAAGAAGCCTCAATGGCAAAGGCTTATGTCAACGAGGTCTATAAAAATGTGAGCAAGTGGGCAGTAAGGTTACATGGTGGAATCGCCACCAGCTATGACCACGATATACCCCTCTACTACCGCAGGTCAAAGGCCGCAGACATCGCTTTCGGTGGCACCGACTTCCACAGGGAGTTAGTAGCTCAAAAGATTGGGCTTGTCTAAACTAGTGCAGCAATGAGCACCATTCTCATCCCCTCCTTTCCGGGGGGGCTGAGTTTTTTCTCCGCAAGTTATACTCAATAAGCAGGTTTACTCACTTCCTCCTTCTCGCTTTGTGTTCCCCGTAGATATTGAAGTTAAGGTTGATATTTGTTACACTACGGCAGATTGCCATCTACTAGCTACGCTGTGTTAAACTCCGATCCAAGTTAAGCAATAAGGAGGCACAATATGGATTTTGGATTTACCCCAGAAGAGGAGAAAATCAGACAAGAGGTTCGTGATTTTCTCAAAAAAGAAGTTACACCGGAGCTCATCGCTGAGGTAGTGGAATACAGTGGAGGTGCTGGCCCAGTGCACGGTCGCAGAATCATTCAAAAGATGGGAGCCAGAGGCTGGCTTTGCCCTACCTGGCCAAAAGAATACGGCGGTATAAATAGCTCAGAGATGGTAGGATTTATCATCCGTGATGAGATGACTTATGCCGGAGCGCCGGTATCACTGGTTGGTGCAACCATGGCAGGCCCTACCATCTTGAGATTGGGTAGCGATGAACTGAAAAAGGAATATCTACCCCGCATTGCCCGAGGCGAGATCGAGATGGCTCTGGGCTATACCGAACCTCAGGCAGGATCTGATTTGGCAGCACTGGAGCTACGGGCTGAGGACATGGCAGAGGCACGAGCTGCAGCCAGGGGAGAAGTAGAAGCTGAAGATAAAGGAGATTACTTCTTATTAAACGGGCAGAAGATGTTCAATACCCATGCTCACTTCGCTGATTACCACTGGTTGGGAGCGAGAACTGACCCTACCACTCCAAAGCGCCACCGGGGTATCTCACTTATGGTTGTAGACCTGAAGAGCCCAGGTATTACCATCCGTAATATGACAACAATAGCCGGCTGGAAAACAAATGAGGTCTTCTACGATAACGTGAAAGTCCCCAAGAAGAACCTGGTAGGAGAGAAAAACCGCGGATTCTATTACATAATGACTGCCCTGGACTTCGAAAGGATGTTCCCTGTTGGTAGTTTCAGGCGCATTTTCGATGAGATCATCGAGTATACCAAAGAGACAAAACGTGATGGTAAATCACTAAGCCAAGACCCAGTTATACGACAGAAGTTGGCCGAAATGGCGATCGAGCTGGAGTTATCCAGCCTGCTCTACTATCAGCTTGCCTACATCCTCGATAAGGGTGAGGTACCCAATTATCAATCGTCTATGCAAAAGATGTTTGCCACAGAGACAGCCCATCGTCTGGCTGACATCGCTACCCAAATAATTGGACCAAGTGGACAACTGCAAACGGGTTCCAAATGGGCACCGCTTCATGGTGAAGCAGAACTCCACTATCGCTGGGGGTTCATTGAAACTGTTTACGCTGGTACCTCTGAAATCATGAGAAATATCATCGCCCTCAGAGGACTGGGATTACCCTCAGGTTGATTTGAGTTTTAAAATCCTGGCAAGTTGCACTTCAAAAAGGAGAAAAAATTACTATGAATTTCGGTCTTAGCGAACAACAAGAGATGCTGAAAAAAATGGCTCGCGATTTTCTCACCACAGAATGTCCCAAAAGCCTGGTAAAACAGATGGTGAGCGACGAAAGAGGATATCCTTTGGAACTATGGGATAAAATGGCAGACTTGGGTTGGATGGGACTGGCATTCCCTGAGAAATATGGCGGCACTGGAGGTAGCTTCCTCGACCTTGCTGTTCTCCTGGAGGAAATGGGGCGTGCTTGCCTGCCTGGTCCTTTCTTTAGCACCGTGGTTTTAGCAGGCATGCCCATCCTCGAAATGAGCAATGAGACCCAGAAGCAAGAATTTCTGCCTCAGATCACTCAAGGAAAATTGATTGTTACCCTAGCTTTGACCGAGCCTGGTGGAGGCTACAATGTTGATAAGGTAACTGCAAAGGCAGTCTTCGATGGAAATGATTATGTCATCAGTGGCACAAAGTTCTTTGTCCCTTACGCTCATGTTGCTGACTACATTATCTGTGTCGCCAAAACCACAAACGGAGTTACCTTATTCCTTGTAGATACCAAAAGCCCAGGTATCCGTTACACATTACTCAAAACCATTGATGGTGACAAGCAATTTGACGTGGTTTTCAACAAAGTGAAAGTACCGAAGAAAAACATCCTTGGAAAAGAAGGACAGGGAAATATCCAACTGCGTGAGGTATTACGGAAAGCTGCGGTAGCTAAATGTATTGAGATGGTCGGCGGTGCCCAGCAAGCCCTAGAAATGACTGTGGATTATGTCAAAGACCGTAAACAGTTTGGAGTACCTGTAGGCGCCTTCCAGGCTATCCAACATCACTGTGCCAATATGCTAACTGACATTGACACGTCGAGGTTCATTAGCTATAAAGCTGCCTGGAAAATTAGCGAGAAACTCCCTTATGCTATAGAAGCTGCCATGGCAAAGGCCTGGGTAAGCGATGCTTACAAGCGAGTTACCAAATTGGGGCATCAAAGTATAGGCGGTGTGAGTCTGATGGAAGACCACGACATGCCCCTGTATTCGAAGCGGGCAAAAGCCGCTGAACTCGCACTTGGCGATGCTGATTTCCATCGAGAGGTACTAGCTCAAGAATTGAGACTGTAACCTTAAAAGTCTTGGCGGTTTCAACTTAAGAGCTCACACTAATCGCGTTGCCCGTTGGTAAATCTCTAAAGCTGCTTCTCCACTAGCTGAATTATTTCTTGGTAACGTCAAGTTTATTGTGTAAATTCCGAATAATTGCCTCTCCAAGCACCTTGTGCTATACTGTTGAGCAAATTTGGTCAAGTAATCGCATTTAGAATCGGAGGTTAGAATTTGCCTGAGTCTATTTCAGTTAAACAGCTTCTGGAAACCGGTGCCCATTTTGGACACCTAACCGGTCACTGGCATCCACGCATGAAAAGCTACATTTTCACCCAACGCAACGGCATCCACATCATTGACTTAGAACAAACTGTAGCCATGCTAGATAGAGCCTGCGCTTACGTCAGAGATTTAGTCAGTAACGGGCAAAGCCTTCTCTTCGTCGGCACCAAGAAGCAAGCCCAAGAAATAATAGAAGAGGAAGCTAAACGATGTGGCATGTATTATGTCAATCAGAGATGGCTAGGCGGAATGCTAACTAATTTCGCTACCATCCAAGCCAGGATAGATTACTTGGTCCGCCTCGAGGATAGAAGAGACAAAGGTGAGTTAGATTATTTATCTAAAAAAGAGAAGCTGAAGGTTGAAAAGGAAATAGCGCGTCTTAACAAATTGCTGGGCGGCTTTAAGGAGATGACTACCCTTCCCGGGGCTCTGTTTATTACCGACCCAACTAAGGAGAAAATAGCTCTGGCGGAAGCCAAAAAGGTCGGTATACCCATAGTAGCCATTGTAGATACCAATTGCGATCCCACTGGTATCGATTACCTTATTCCAGCAAACGATGATGCCATAAAGGCGATAAAGCTCATATGCAACAAAATAGCCGATGCTGTTCTCGAAGGCAAAATGATTAAGGAGACCGGTGAAATAGGAACCGCTGAACCATCCCCAGCAGCAAAAGACCCTACCGAACTATTGGAATCCCACATTTTTACACCTGACGAAAACGAATAGTAGATAGTGATATACCTCTTTACCGTAGAAGGAGACGAAATTGCAAGTTTCAACCACGGCGATAAAGGAGCTCAGGGAAAAGACCGGTGCCGGTGTTATAGACTGCAAAAAGGCCCTGCTCGAAGCAGAAGGGAACATGGAAAAGGCAGCTGAGATCCTTAACGAGCGTGGTCTAGCCCTAGCTCGCAAGAAAGCCGACCGCACCGCAAACCAAGGAATAATCGAAGCCTATGTCCACCCTGGAGGGCAGATTGCGACACTTGTTGAAGTCAACTGTGAATCCGATTTCGTCGCTCGTACCGAAGAGTTTAAGAGGTTAGCCCATAACCTGGCTCTACAAATAGCCGCCATGTCCCCACAATTCATTTCTCCAGATGATATGCCGCAAGAAACAGACTCAGACCCCAAAGAAACTTGTCTTCTGTTCCAGCCCTTTATCAAAGACCCAAATAAGACAATTCAAGACATCATCACTGAAACGATAGCCAAGGTCGGCGAGAATATCAAAGTGCGCAGGTTCGTCAGATTCGAGCTGGGTTACTAGAGGTGACAGCAAAAAAGCCCAAATACACGCGCGTCCTTCTCAAATTGAGTGGTGAAGCACTCATGGGAAGGAAGAGGTTTGGTGTCGACCGTGCGGTTCTAACACGTGTAGCCCGACAAATAAAGAAAGTAAGCGAGCAGGGTGTTGAGGTAGCCATAGTCGTTGGCGGGGGTAACTTCTGGCGGGGCACCGGTAGCGAAGCTAAAGGAATGGACCGGGCTACAGCCGACTATGCAGGCATGTTAGCCACAGTAATTAATGCTCTGGCACTTCAGGACTCACTAGAAAGCGAAGGAGTTACCACTAGAACTCAGTCAGCCATTACTATGCAAGCTGTTGCCGAGCCTTATATACGCCGGCGAGCTATCCGACACCTTGAGAAAAAAAGAGTAGTCATTTTTGCCGGAGGCACAGGGAATCCCTACATGACCACCGATACTGCCGCTGCCCTACGAGCCATTGAAATCGGAGCTGAAGTCCTTCTAGTAGCCAAAAATAGAGTAGACGGGGTATACGATGCCGATCCTCTCAAGAACCCAAAGGCGAAAAAATTCGATCGTTTAACACATAGAGACGCCTTGAACTTGCACCTCCAAGTAATGGACAGTACTGCTTTCTCTCTCTGCCAGGACAACAAACTCCCCATAATAATTTTTGACCTCCGAGGAAAACAAAGCATAGAGCGTGCCATCTCTGGAGAGCATGTTGGCACATTTGTTGCAAGCGAGGAATAGGATGATCGAACAAATACTAACTGACACTAACGGCAAGATGCAGAAAGCAGTCGATGCCTTGACCCGAGATTTAGCAGCTATACGCACAGGACGGGCATCACCAGCTCTAGTTGAGCACATAAGAGTTGATTATCACGGCGTTCTCATGCCACTGAACCAGATTGCCTCTATCTCAATCCCCGAAGCCAAAATGATACTTATCCAACCGTGGGACCGCAGCTCCATCCGCACCATCGAGAAAGCTATCCTTACATCTGACCTTGGCCTCAATCCAACAAGCGATGGCACCTTTATACGCATCCCCATCCCATCTCTGACCGAAGAGCGACGCAAAGAGTTGATTAAAGTAGTGCATAAAAGATTAGAAGAGGCAAGAATCGAACTACGCAATTTTAGACGGGACGGTATCGAAAGGCTAAGGCAAGCGGAGAAAAATAAAGAAATATCTCAGGATCAATATACGCGAGTCTCCGACCAACTTCAAAAACTCATCGATAACTTCATATATCGGGTTAATAGCATAGGGCAAGACAAAGAAAAAGAGATCATAGAGGTCTAAGAACTCCTAAATCTGCAGCATGCCATCTCTAACGAAGTCAATCTGCACCAATGAAAAGGCGACAACATTGAGTTCGCCAGTTCCGAAACCTTCTACCAGTGGCCAACATCTACAGTTACCACCACCTTAGGCAGCTAAAGCCTGATGAATAAACAATGATCAGACAAAGAATTATCACTGCTATCATCGGCATACCACTTCTTATTGCCATAATCTGGTTCGGTGAACCGTGGTTTACGCTCCTTGTAGTTGTTATGGCCGGATTTGGCAGCTTCGAGTTCTACCGAATGGTTAGTTTTTTAAAAATACAACCAATCACTTATTTTGGCATGGTCTGCGTACTACTACTTATCCTCAGTCCCCATTGCCCATATCCTGCCACGACACCTTTTCTCATTACCTCTGCCATAGTTATCTCACTAATCTGGATACTATTCAGGCCACAAAAGGAACAGGCTTTCAGTAACTGGGCATGGACACTGGCTGGAATACTCTACATCGGCTGGATGCTCAGCCACTGGGTCAGTCTCAGAAACCTGGAACTTGGCAAGGAGTTGGTATTCTGGGCAATGTTCACCACGTTCGCTAGTGATACCAGCGCCTTTTTTATCGGCAGAACCTGGGGTAAACGACCGTTAGCGCCTTCTATAAGCCCTGGCAAAACCTGGGAAGGAGCTGTAGGTGGGCTGCTAGCTAGTATTATAGCTTCCCTAATCCTTAGGATAATCCTTACTCTACCTTTCAATTACTGGCAGACAGCCCTTTTAGGCGGTGTCATCAGCATATTCGCCCAGCTCGGCGATTTAGTGGAGTCATTGCTTAAACGCAACACAGGTGCCAAAGACGCAAGCAAACTAATACCGGGACATGGCGGTATGCTTGACCGTCTCGACAGCCTCATATTTACCGGGGTTGTAGTATACTATTGCGTGGTGTTTTCTACATTATGGTCAACGCTATGAAAAACCTTGCCATTCTAGGCTCGACAGGCTCAATAGGGCAACAAACCCTGGACATAGTCAGGAGCTTTCCAGGCAGATTCAGGGTTGTGGGATTGGCTGGTGGGAAAAACACTGACTTGCTAGCCGAACAAATCAGTGAATTTCAGCCCTGGCTAGCATACTCATCTCTCAAGCTAACCCTGCCTAGTAAAACGCAATTCTCCTCTATGGAGGAGATAGCCAGCCATTCTGAAATCGACCTCGTCGTCATAGCCACCACAGGCAAGACAGGATTGTCTCCGACCTTAGCAGCCATAAGAGCTGGCAAAAGGATAGCCCTGGCTAATAAAGAGATACTGGTCATGGCAGGTCAAATCATTATTACAGAAGCCAAACAACATCATGCCAAAATCCTGCCAATTGATAGTGAACATAGCGCTATATGGCAATGCCTTCGTGGAGAGAGGGCTGGGGTGGCTCGGCTTATCCTCACCGCTTCCGGTGGCCCATTCTATCATTACTCCCCATCTCAATTGGTCAGAGTCACCATTGACGAAGCTCTACAACATCCCACGTGGAAAATGGGAAAGAAGGTCACTGTTAATTCAGCAACTCTCATGAACAAAGGGCTGGAAGCAATCGAAGCCCATTGGCTTTTCACTATCCCTTTTGAGAAAATCGGAATTGTAATTCATCCCCAGAGTATCATCCATTCCTTGGTAGAATTCGTGGATGGTTCACTAAAGGCACAACTGAGCTTCCCCGATATGCGTCTACCTATCCAGTACGCCCTATCTTACCCCAAGCGATTGTCTAACTCCAGGTTGCCACGCATTGACCTGACTAAAATAAAATCCTTAACTTTTGAACCAATAGACTATGCCAAGTTTCCCTGCCTTGAACTAGCATTGGATGCTGGAAGAAAAGGAGGAACCTACCCCGCCGTGCTCTGCGCTGCTGACGAAATAGCCACAGAACTGTTTCTCGCTGGCCATATCTGCTTCTCTGATATTCCTGCAATAATAGACGAGACTATCAGCTTACACCAGGGTATAGCTAACCCTACCCTCGATGATATTTTGGCTGCAGATTCCTGGGCAAGAGAAACTGCACTTAGGTTAGCCAAGAGAGGTAATTTATGTTAGAAACAATAGCCCTGACCACCATCAGCTTCCTGGGCATGCTAGTAGTACTCATATTTGCCCACGAGTTCGGGCATTTCATTACAGCTAAGCTTGCGCACGTAAAGGTAGAGGAATTTGGCATCGGCTTCCCACCGAGACTTTTCAGTTTTAAGCGAGGCGAGACAACATACTCACTAAACGCCATTCCCCTCGGCGGCTTTACCAAGATGCTGGGAGAAGAAGACCCAACTTTACCAGGCAGCTTAGCCAGCAAAAGCATCCCCATCCGGTTGCTAGTTCTTAGTGCCGGCTCACTGATGAACATCCTGCTTCCAATATTATTGCTTTCAATCAGCTTTATGATTCCGCACAATGTAACGTTGGAAAAAGTACAGATTCAGAAAGTAGCCTTGGGCTCGCCAGCTCAAATAGCTGGCATTGAATCAGGAGACACAATCCTGGCAATAAATGACCGCGCAATTAAAAACCGCGCTGATGTGGGTTATCTTGTTCAGCTTAACCTCGGCCAGGAAATAAAAATTTTGCTTCAGAAAGGTGAACTCGGACAGCGAGAAGTAAGCGTGACACCAAGATGGAAACCACCAGAAGGGCAAGGAGCCATTGGTATCACTATCATCGGAGTAGACAGCACCCTAGTCCGCGAGTCCTATCCTATCTGGAAAGCAATACCTTCAAGCATAACTAATTGCTGGGAAATCCTTGTCTTATTCCGAAATGAAGTAGTAGGCTGGTTCGTTAGAGGAACAGCACCCCAGTTAGCCGGCCCGATAGGCATTGCCGGCCTGACCGGTGAGGTAGCTAAAGCTGGCCTTAGCCCATTTCTTAAACTGGCTGCCTTAATCAGCATAAATTTGGCCATAATTAACCTGTTTCCCTTCCCAGGCCTAGACGGAGGCAGACTCATCTTTGTAGTCTTAGAATGGATTAGACGAGGAAAGAGAATATCACCTAAACGAGAAGGGCTTGTTCATCTTATCGGTTTCATAATGTTAATACTGTTAATTGTTGTGGTAAGTTACCATGATATCACGCGTATTATTCAGGGAGAGAACCTGCTACCTTGATAGCCCGTAGGCCATCTAAGTCAATAAGAGTTGGGACAGTAACTATAGGTGGTAACGCACCTATCGTGGTGCAGTCTATGACCAAAACTGACACCAGAAACATACCTGCTACTACAGCACAAATCAAGGAACTTACTGACTGTGGTTGTGATATCGTCCGAGTAGCCGTGCCCGATACGGAAGCCGCTCGGGCTATTTCAGCTATTAAGCAGAATACCTCTATTCCCATCATTGCCGACATTCACTTCGACTACCGACTCGCTCTAGCAGCATTGAAAGCCGGCACTGATGGGCTCCGCTTGAACCCAGGTAATATCCGCGATCCAAAACAAATTACCAAGGTAGTGCATGCAGCTAAAGAAAGACAGGTATCCATTCGCATCGGTATAAATGCTGGAAGCCTACCACCGGCCTCAAAACCATACTCATCTATATCTGAGCACATGGTTGATACAGCGCTGGAGCAAATCCGCTTACTGGAAAGCCTGGACTTTGATTTGATTAAAGTTTCCCTCAAAGCCTTCGATGTGTCCACCACTATCGAGGCTTACAGAGCAATAGCCTCCAGAATACCCTACCCTTTACATCTAGGCATAACCGAGGCTGGTCTTCCCAAAGCCGGCATTGCTCGCAGCGCAGTAGGTATCGGTATACTTCTACACGAAGGTATTGGCGACACTATTCGCGTTTCACTCAGCGCCCATCCCTGCGAAGAAGTAAACGCCGCCTACGAGATTTTGAAGAGCCTTGACCTTCGCCAGCATGGTCCCACTCTGATAACCTGTCCTTCATGCGGCCGGGCTGAGGTAGATATCATCGGTTTGGCTGAGTCCGTAGACAAAAGCCTGAGAGAAGTAACCAAGCCTATCAAGGTTGCTGTCATGGGCTGTATTGTCAATGGTCCCGGTGAGGCAAGAGATGCCGATGTCGGCATCGCCTGTGGCAAAGGCAAAGGCGCTATCTTTAAGAAAGGTAAAGTGGTAAACACTGTCGCTGAAAAAGACTTCCTGGAAGCACTGATGGCTGAAGTAAAAAGCCTTTGAAGAAGACTAATGTATTAAGCTGAAAGGAGAAGATGGGACATGAGAAAGAATGTTAAAGGATGGGTCGAATATTATGCTAGACTTGTTTTTTTGTTTTCTGGGTTAATCTTGGCGATAGGTGGTATAAATGCCATGATACGTATTATGCCCGAGCACAGGATAGTATTCATTATTTCGCATTCATATTTTTAATCTCTTGGATTATAACAGGGTGGACCGAACTAAGACGGATTCGCAAAAGGGTAACAGAAGGAGGGTGAAGTGAACTATCCGATAACTATCACTGTGGACTATCAAGAGAAACTCTCACGGTTGACAACCTTCTTTAGAGGCCTTATGGTTATACCTCATGGGATCGCCTTATGGGCCCTTGGTATAGCTGCCAGCGTTGTCACTTTCATTGCCTGGTGGGCTATCTTGTTCACTGGCAGATATCCTAAGTGGGCCTTCGATTTCGTTGCTGGCTATGTTCGCTGGTACACTAGAGTAAGCGGCTATTTTCTGCTTATAACTGACAAATATCCACCATTTAGTATAGAATAGCTGGAAGCAAGGACACTGTCTACAAAGGCAGGATAAAAAGCTGGCTCAAAGGATAATATGCGTTTTTCTAATCTTTTCGGTAAGACACTAAAAGAAATACCATCAGAAGCTGACACTTTAAGTCACCAGTTGTTACTCAGGGCTGGAATGATTCAGCAAGTAGCCGCTGGTGTCTATTCCTACTTGCCTTTAGGTTGGCGTGTGCTCAGGAAAATCGAGCAAATAATCCGAGAGGAAATGGATAAGGCCGGCGGACAGGAGTTGATGCTACCTACACTCCAACCCTTCGAACTATGGGAAGAATCAGGAAGATATCCTTCTTTTGGCAAGACGTTGTTCACTGTCACCGACCGAAGAGAGCACAGGTTGGTCTTGGGACCTACCCACGAAGAAGTTATCACAGAGCTTGTCCGCCGCTATGTGCAGAGCTATCGTGACTTGCCCCTCCTCCTCTATCAGATACAAAACAAGTTCCGTGATGAACCTCGGCCTCGAGGCGGTTTACTGCGTGTCCGAGAATTCATCATGAAAGACCTCTACAGCTTCGATGTTGATGAGGCGGGGTTAGATACCAGCTACCAAAAGATGCTTCAAGCCTACAAGAATATTTACTCTCGCTGTGGCTTATCGGCAGTGATGGTAGAAGCTGATAGTGGCGCCATAGGTGGCAAAGAGTCTCACGAGTTTATGCTTATCGCTGAAACCGGTGAAGATGAAATTATTTGCTGTTCGAACTGCGATTATGCCGCCAATGTAGAAAAAGCTTGGAGTGTTAAACACGAGCTGGAGAAGAAAACACCTTTAACCGTAGAGGAAATATCAACCCCAAACATCAAAACCATCGAAGAGGTAGCTGACTTCGTTGGTGTGCCAACAAGCCACACCCTAAAAGCAGTCTTTTATTCAGCCGATGACGAGCTTGTCTTTGTAGTAATTAGAGGAGACATGGAGGTCAACGAGACAAAGCTCAAAAACCTGCTGAAATGCTCAGAACTGCGTCTGGCTACAGAACCTGAAGTGAAAGCAGCAGGATTAGTAGCTGGCTCAGCTTCCCCAGTTGGCTTAAAAGGAATAAAGATTGTAGCCGACGATTCAATAACCCTAGGCTCCAATTTCATCGCCGGTGCCAATAAGCCAGACACTCACCTTAAGAATGTAAACTACTCCCGTGATTTCAATGTTGACCTTATTGCCGACATCGCTGTAGCTCGCCTTGGAGATAGCTGTCCGAAATGCAACGGCAAACTCCTCTCCAGTCATGGTATCGAGGTAGGTCACGTCTTTAAACTTGGCACTTTTCTCAGTGAAAGGTTGATGGCTTACTTCCTCGACCGAAATGGTGCCTCACAACCAATCATTATGGGTTGCTATGGCATTGGACTGGGAAGACTACTTGCAGCCGCAGTAGAGCAGAACCACGATGACAAAGGCATTATCTGGCCAATGACCATTGCACCCTACCATATCTACCTCTGTCCGCTTCGCTTGGAGAACTCTGATGTCGCTGAAACCGCAGAGAAACTGTACCAGGACTTAACCAGTGCAAACTTAGAAGTGCTTTTCGACGACCGGGATGAGTCCCCGGGAATCAAATTCAATGATGCCGACCTTCTGGGGATACCCTTGCGCCTGACTATAAGCCCCCGCGCTTTAGAGAATCAAAGCATAGAGATAAAATGGCGCAAGGAGAGCCAGGTACAACTTGTACCACTTAAAGAAATAACTTCGATAACAAAAGAACTGCTGGAAAGTCACAGTGAAGCCGTTTGACTTTTTCACAGACTATTGATATACTGTCATTAAATTGAATAGTGTAGCTGGGGTGTCCTTGGGTAACTAGGGACTTAATTGGAGAGCAAGCCGGCGGAATTCCGGCACAGTCCCGCCTGCTGTGAAAGTCAGAACACCTGCCCTATAGCTATTAACTGCCTCCGCGGAGTAAGGGGGTGGGACTTGTTATTTAATTAATATCCCCCTGCTCTCAGGAGCACGGGGATTTTTATTTGCACAAAGGAGGTCGCGATGAAACAGTATATTCTAGGTTTTCTGACTTTACTGGCGATAGTAGGATTAGTTTTCTCAGTTGCTTGTGCCACTCCACCCCCAACTCAAGAAACCCCACCGTCACCCCCACCAATAACTGAGGGAAAACCACCGGAGAAAGTTAAACCAGAGCCAGAGGAATTACCCAGCTTTCCATTAACCATTGTTGATGATCTGGGCAGGACAGTAACAATTGAGCGGTTACCACAGCGGATTGTCTCTCTAGCACCGAGCAACACCGAGATTCTCTTTGCCGTGGGGCTCGAAGATAGATTAGTAGGCACCACGGACTATTGTGACTATCCGGAGGCAGCTAAGGCTAAACCACGAGTGGCTGGTTACCTCACACCTGACAGGGAAAAAGTGATTTCTCTGGAACCAGACCTGGTGATTGCCGAATCAATACACGAGAAAATGGTGCTACCAGCTCTGGAAAAGCTTGGGCTAACTGTCATTGTAATGTCAGCGGAGTCTATTGATACGGTGCTTAAAGACATAGCTTTGATAGGTCAAATTAATGGAAAAAGCCGAGCCGCCTCCCAGCTAATTAATAACTTGACCAACAGAATTGAAGCAGTAACTGCAAAAACCAAAGATTTACCTGCGGAAAAGAGGCCTCGAGTCCTCTATGTCTGCTGGCATGACCCGATATGGACAATGGGCCGTAAAACTTTTATCGCTGACTTAATCTGGAAAGCCGGTGGAGTTAACATCTTTGCTGATGACTTCGAGAAATCCCGAGTTGTATCGCTGGAGGCTGTTGTCGCCAGGAACCCCCAAGTAATCATCGTCAGCGGTATGGGTACATCAGGAAACTTGATATACAACTCTATAATGAAAGAAACAAGACTAGCGGGAATAGATGCTATCGTCAACAACCAGGTTTATAGAATAAGTGATGCCAATCTGATTGAGCGTCCCGGACCAAGAATAGTAGACGGCTTAGAGGAGGTAGCAAAATTCATTCACCCCGAGATTTTCGGCACAGCCAAGTGAAGGTAGCCGACAGGGGTAACTTCTCCATTTAGAAGAGAGGCTGTTTAAAAATGGAAGGGGTTTTCGGGGGCTTTTTGAGTAATGTTGAAGCTAGAAGTTCCGTGAAATGGGCTAAAAGTTGGAGGTAAAGGGCTCTCAAAATTGGTCGAAATTGAAGCCAAAAATAGAAATTAAACAGCCTCAGAAGATAAAAGGAGGTTTTGACTTCTCAATCTAACTCAGAACAATAATTGACCGGGGCGTTCTTGGGTGACCAAGAGCTTAATTGGAGAGCAAGCCGGTGAAATTCCGGCACAGCCCCGCCTGCTGTAAAAGTCAGAACGCCTGCCCCACAACCTTTATCAGCCTCCGCGGAGAAGGGAGTGAATGAGCCAAGCCGTACCATAAGTCCCCTGCTCTCAGGAGTGGGGGATTTTTAATATCAAGATCAAGTTTAAAGGAGGATACCATGAAAGCTACACATCGCGCCATCTTAGCACTTACGATCAGCCTAGCAATGATAGCCACCATGCTGTCAGCAATCACAAACGAGCCAGTCTCTGCCAGCCCGGCAGTCCTCAAGTGGACTCGTATCGATACGCCGGGGGCAGTCCCTGGCAAGAATGACATCGTCAGCCCATGTGAGGTGAACCGCATTGCTATCGGCTCAGACAGCAAAACTTTCTACGCCGTGGATATCGCCAACCCGGGCATTATCGGCAGTAAAACGCTGTATAAATCAGTCGATAGTGGCATATCCTGGAACGATAAAATCTCTATTAACCTCTACCGAGAAATGACTCCCGCAGAGCAAGGCAACTTCCGCCTATGGAACGTAGCTATAGCCCCCGACAATGTCAACTTTTTAGCCGTAGTCACCAATGACAGCGCAACTGATTTGCCGCGAAATGTCTGGATATCAACCGACGGCGGCACCAAATGGGAGAACACCAATTGTCCTGCTGGCGCCCATATAAGCGCGATTGACATCTCTCCAAACTACCGCGGCTATGATATCGCCGTCGGCATACGAACCGGTCTCGGCACCGGCAATGTCTACATATTCAAGGCATCGGGGCAAGGCACCTGGGCAGCCCAGGGCTTCAGCGGCGATATACTGGCAATGAAGTTCTCGCCCACTTACGCCAGCGACTCTACTCTAGTAGTCATCTCAGCTAACAACTCCGGCACCTACATTAACATCGGTATTCATGATAAGGTCGCCAACACCACCAACTGGGGCACATGGGTTCCAGTGGAAATTACCACCGCCGGAGCTAACACCTCGCCTAAGGTACATCAAGTTATAACTGCCGACCTAAAGATGCCTTCCGACTTTTCCGGACAAGCTCCAAGCCTGCGCCGCTGCTATATTAGCATCGATGATGCCGGAACTACAGGCAACGCTGGCATCTACCGTTTCGATGACACCGTAGGCTATAAGTTAATGTCGGCAACTGCAACCAAGAGGATTTCCAGCATCGCCTACTATGGCACCTATGCCTCAGGAAAGCTACTGGCTGGTGAGGTTCTCGGCAACCCATGTTCGGCTACAGTGATGACCTGGTTCACCGATGCCCCTACCACCTGCCCTATTCCCTGCTGGTACCCAGCTATGAAGCCACCTACTGGGGCTGCCCGAGTTCCCGCCTCCGGCTATGGCAACGCCCAGGTTGCCTGGTCACCAGACGGCACTATTGCCTATGCTGGCACAGCCAGCAGCGCAGTCCTTATCGCCGGTGCTAATTGGCCAAACCCTTATCTCACAGGTAAAGACCTTGATGAATCAGCATTCTCATTCAGTCGAAATAATGGTGAGACGTGGAATCAGCTTGCTTTGATAGATACCAAAATCAGTAAGTTCACTGATATTGCCCCGGTTCCTGACTGCTCGACCATTTATCTGGCTTCAATCAACGATAATCCCAACTGCTCCGGTTTCGACAGTGTCTGGCGATCAAGCAGCAATACTGATGTGGTATCACCGTTTCCAGCGCTGCCCCTAGGCACATTCTGGGAACGTGTATTATGTCAACCTACTACAAGCCACAACTGTGCCCAAAACCAGACTGATAATGCTATCCTCGGGCTGGCTGGAGATAAAATTGATGGACAAATCGTCTTCTGGGCAGCGGTGGGCACCAAAAAGATAATGTGGTCGCCGGATTTTGGTGATTACTGGACTAATATTCATCCTACATACGCCGTTCAAGATATGGCAGCGGAGGACAGCAAGACATTGTATGTCCTTAGCCCCGATAGCTGGGTGCAAAAGTTTGCCTTCAGTGGGGTGGGTTGGGTATCGGGCAGCAGTGTGTCTACCGAGCTTGGTACTGGGTACAGCATCGCCACTGCCTACACCGGGTTAACGCCGGACAATGACAAGGGACACATCATCGTTGGCAGCATGGGCACCGGAGCCTACGATGTAGCTTACTCCACAGATGGAGGTGTCAGTTTCACTCCCATAACCGCACAACTTCCCACTCGCGGCAACACTTTGGTAGTTGCGCATTCCGGTTATAAAAAAGGTGGTAACATCTTCGCCATCAATTCGGGTGGAATGTATGAGTGGTCAGTTTATTACGGTGGCGGCGCTTGGGCTTGGCCTCTACCTGAATTTGGCAAGTGGTCAACACAGTGGGGTGGACCAAGCTGGCCAACCGCTGTTACTGGCCTAACCATATCGAGGAACGGCAGCTTTTATTTCAGTGATCATATCCCCTTCTGGAAGGATACGGCGTATATACGATGGTCGTCAGCTTATGCTGGCATTGATCCCACTATCAGTTTGGGCACAGAGCCAACTACAAGGTTAAGAATTTGCGGTGGCTTGGACCTTGGCGAGCCGGTTACTGTATGGGTTATTGACCAGCGTTTATACAATCCACCACAAGGCGGAGTCTGGTGCTACACAGACACCTTATTATGGACCGGTCCCACACCAGTTGAGCCTGTAAGTCGGACCGCAGTGGATTGCGACCCTGTATCAGGAAGAGCTAGCGAGATAAACCTCAAATGGAAACCGGTGTCCTTGTCCCGAGGTTATCGAATTGAAATAGCCAAGGATGAGGATTTTGCCTTGAAGGTCGCTTATATTGGTGGCTATTGCAGAACTTCAAACTTAGTCCAGCCGCAGGAGACAATTTGTACGGGCTGGTCTGTCCCCTTCTATGTTCCCCATGACCTGGATGCTCCTGCTCTAGTCATACCTCCTGGCGGCGGGAAAGTTATCGATGCCAATGGTAATTCATGGACCGTCCCTGCCCTCGAAGCGGGTCATACCTATTACTGGAGGATAGCAGTTCAGGATGTGGCTACAGGCGATAGCATCTGGAGTCCATCATCCTGGCGAGAAATGTTTATTGTCAAAGCTGGTTTACCTGTGCGCACTCCGTACTACGGGCTTCAGTTGCTATCGCCTAATAACGGATGCCTCGGCTGCCCGGTTAAATTGGCATCATTCACTTGGTCAGCTTTCACAGACACCACAAGATACAAATTCGTCCTGGCTAAAGATTCGGCAATGACTGAAATTGTGGTCGAGACAGAGAGCCCCAGTACTAGTTACAAGCATGAGAGTACACTGGATTACAGCACCAACTATTTCTGGCGAGTGATGGCATTGGAGCCAACACAGAGCGACTGGAGTGCTACTTTTGTCTTCCGCACCGAAGATGCACCAACTCAACCACACAATACATCACAACAAGCTCTACTTTGGGGCTGGGTAATTGTTGTTATCGGTGTGATACTAGACATCAGCCTGCTTATGCTTATCCTCCGCCGGCGGTCGAGTTAGACAAAGTTAGCAAACTTGACAAAGTCAAGTCTAGCTTGGTTTGACACGTCTTTGAAACCAGGCAGCCATAAATATCAGCACACCACCCAGGACAATAGAGGCCAGTATCTTTACCACCTCTGGCAAGTCCATGCTCAGAAAGAAGGTAAAGGTAAAAGCTCCTGCGATACAGGAAAGAATGTAACTTACCAAATGAGCTTTAATCGGCTTTCTTCCAACCGCTCGCCAAATCAACCAGCCGATAAAAGCCAAAGAGGCAATTACTGCCACTGCTCCCATCAATCACCAACCTCTCTCATCGAAATATTTCCCAAATAGAGCGAACATAGCTGTGGTTAGAGCCAAACTAGCTAATTTACCCGGCTCAGATAGGTATTTAATGTACTCCGCCGCTAAATAACCAACCCCTGAAATGCACAATAAAATACCAAAACCATACAGGATATAAATTCTCATACGCTTAATACCTCGTCATCTGCTTGGTGTTGGAACAGGCTGCGGCACTCCTTTCTCAGGATACATGGGTACCTCACGATGATAGCTCATGATTATCTTCCGCTCTATTCCACCGAGTCTGATCCGCACAGTGTACTCTCTATATCCTCCGGGCCCCAGATCTGCTTCCCCCAGGTCCTCAGGCCGCAACTTCCAATCCACTACTACGTCCTTAAATGGAGCTACCGAGATGTTTTCATCCAACAGCTGTTTCATCTTTTCACCGCTTTTCCAGATCGAGGCTTCAACCTCAGCTTCATAAATCGAAAAGGTTCGGTTCTCAATCTTGTACTTAAAATAAACCGACTCTCCCCACGAGGTTCCCATTCCATAACCTTGTTCCTTTACCCAAGGTTGCTGCCAATAATCAGGTTCTATCTTCTGCTCATGCTCTTGAGCTGTTACATAGACTATGTCATAAACACCCAAATAACCATCAACCGCAAATATAGCCAGAATACCAGCAAAACAGACTAGAGCCAGATATAGATAGAGATTCTTGGTTTTTTGAGTTATCATGGCCCCAATTATAACCTAAATTTCTAATTCCTTAACGCCGCTCCCAGCTCTCGCGCTAACCTCTCAAGAATTTGCTGCTGGACACTGTCGACTTCCTCATCAGTCAGGGTATGTGTAGATGACTGATAGACAACCCTGAAAGCAAGGGATTTCTTACCGGCCGGCACTTGCTCACCAACTTTAAGGAAATGTGAACTTGCTCGATGAAGCTCTCTCTAGTGCCCCCTTCTGACACTCCGCAAAAAGAAAACCAATCGAGTTATAAAAGCGACGGCAATAACGACGACAAGTATGAACGCCCATAGTGGCATAAGTCCAACCTTAACAAGTATTGGTGTGGTCCAGCCGCTATCATTACCGGCACCATCTACAGCTTTAATTCGCCAGTAATATTTTCCTCGAAGTAACGCCTCAGCATCAGTCAAAGTATACTTAGACTCAACCAGGTCTTCCTTACTCAACACCGTAGTCGCAAAGTCAGATTGAGAAGAAGATACCTGTAAACTATAGTAAACACCACTCGGGTCAGAAACACCGGCCCATTCAAAGGTAGGGGCAACACGATCGAAAAGGCCTACCCTACTTCCATCCTTTGGCGACACAACCTGTGGTAATGATGGTGGAGTTGTTTCCATAGTAAAAACACCCGAGGCTGAGGCACCACCGGCATCAGCAGCAGTCAAATTATGCTTGCCACCTAGACTTTTAGGTGCCTTAAGGCTCGCTTGAAAGTTGCCTTTAGCATCAGTGACCAATTTAGTAACCACAGCAACATTGTCATATTTAATAGTTAATTCTTTGTCTGCGCCAAAACCAGTGCCGTTGACCACGATATCACAACCTACATGGCCCTCAGCAGGTTCTATGACCATTTTCGATAAAACAGCCAATTTAGCATCAGCAACATCAACAGCAGTAGTCGAAGAACTATAAGCATCTATGAAATGGCTACCTCCGGTACTGGCAGGTATAGCCAAAGAGGTGGTCCAGCAACCTTCCCTATTAGCTGCGATATCGCTCTTGACAACACCACCATCAAACGTAACCGTTATGCCGCTTTCACTGCCGCCAAAACCGCAGCCATCGATGGTAATACTATCACCTATATACCCCGAATTCGGCTTAATTCTCACAGCAGAGGAGACAATAAAGGTGACGTCAGGAATTTCATCGGCCTTGGTCGAAGCACCTGAAGCGTCTATTGTATGAACGCCTTTAATAGAGTTAGGAACAACAAAGGTGGCATTCCACGACCCTTTGCTGTCAGCACTGACCCCAGTCCTTGCATCGGTGCCATCATAGGTAATTCGAATGCCGCCCTCGTCCTTGCCAAAGCCAGTACCACTGACAGTAACTGAAGTACCAACATCCCCAGACACCGGGCTAAGAGTGACTTTTGGACTGACTGTTAAGGTCACATCGGGAACATCGCCCGCCTTATTGGTACTTCTTGAGGCATCAACCGTGTGACTACCCTTGGCGGAGCTGGGCACAGCAAAGGTCGTACTCCATGAGCCTTTGCTGTCAGCACTGACCCCGGTCTTTACATCGGTACCATCATAAGTGACCTTAATGCTGCTTTCAGTAGCAGCGAAGCCCTTACCCTCAACAGTGACAGAATCGCCAATAACACCTGAGTTTGGGTTAATGCCTATCGACGGGAGAACAGAAAAGGAGCCAATAAAGACCGAATTACCAATCGGATTTTCCACTGTGACAGTATGATTACCTCCGCAGGCATCAGGTACAGTAAATGTAACACTACCCCACCCAGCAGTGTGCCCTGCTTGATTACAACTCCATCCCACTTAATAGAATAAGGCTCGGTTGTCAATCCAGATATGGTCACCGTCGTCCCAACAACACCAGCCGTTGGAGTCATTCCAGCAGCCTGGACAGGAGCTGCGAAACAAAGAGCTAAAAGCAAAGCTAAGCATAGAGCCGGAGCAGAAACTTTAACTTTCACGCTTGTCTCCCCCCTTCCTGTAAATAATCACACCCTATTATAACGCAAATTTAAGCAAAAGTTTTGCTTAAAGGGGAAAGCCTTCGAACAATTCTGGTCGCAGATAAATCAGCTCCTCAAGGTAGCCCTTAAATCGCGCTGCAACTTATCAAGAATTTGCTGCTGGACACTGTCAACTTCTTCATCAGTCAAGGTATGTGTGGCGGATTGGTAGACAATTCGGAAAGCAAGAGATTTCTTGCCTGCCGGTACCTGTTGCCCGACATAAAGGTCAAAAAGAGCTACAGAGTTCACCAAGGGGAAATCCTGAATAATAGCATAAATCTGTTGGTAGATTATCCGCTCGTCCACCAATAGCGCGATATCTCTCGCCGTGCTCGGATATCGGGGAACCGGCTCATACTTCTTAGCACTTACTGCAAAAGATGACAGTTTATCCAAGTCGATTTCAATAAGATACGCAGTCCCGGAAAGCTCAAGGGCTTCCAATACCTTAGGGTGAAGTTCACCGATAACACCTACCACCTCGCTACCAAGGATTATTTTGGCACTTCTCCCCGGGCACAAGCTTTCATCTTCAGTTGGCTCAAAGCTCGCCATCAAACCTAATCGGGACAAAACGGTTTCCCCTACCCCTTTAGCAACAAAGAAATCGACGGGCTCTTCTTTACCTCGCCAGAACAACCTACGCTGTAATCCACTGAGCACGGCACAAAGAATCTCCTTCTCCTGAGGCAAATCTCTCTCCCGAGGGAAGAACACTCTCCCAATCTCAAAAAGCCTGATGCTATCCTCCTGATACCTCTCATTGCGAGCCAAAACTGAGAGAAGCCCAGACCGCAGAGTGGTACGAAGATATTCTTGCTCCCTGGACATAGGGTTAGCCACTTTAACTGGAGTTGGGCCTTTCAGACAAAGCTCGGGCGAAAGCCTGCTCATCATCTCCAGACTAGTCAAGGAATAAGTAAGCACCTCCTGAAAACCACAATTGACAAGGGTACTACGTAGCCGTCCCCTCAGAGACAACATTGGTGTTGGCTCATGTATTGGCAAAGACGCGCTTAGCATAGTAGTCGGTATCTTGTCATAGCCAATAACACGGGCTACCTCTTCAGCCAGATCAGCAACAAAATTGACATCAGTGCGCCACCATGGAATCTCAACCCAAACTTGTGAGGGTGACCCGGCTTTTTCACAGCTGAAACCCAAAGACTCCAAAGTCTTTACTATTTCGCTAACTCTCATCTCTACACCAAGTAGTCGCCTAACATCTGCAGCAGACAACAATATAGGTTCTCCCTGTATCTTCCCCGGGTAGGCATCGATAATCCCCTTAGCTACCTTGCCACCCGCCAATTCTGCCATCAATTGAGTAGCCCGCTTCAACGCTACTAACGGCAACTCTCGGCTAAGCCCCTTCTCAAAACGCAGCGAAGCTTCACTGCTTAGCCTGAGAGCAATGCCCCCCCGATGAATAACCGCCTGGTTGAAATTCGCCGATTCTATCAGAACAGTGGTAGTATCAGCCGTAACTTCCGTATCCGCACCTCCCATAATGCCGGCAATGGCAACAACTCGCTCCTTGTCGGCAATCGCTAGTATATTTGGGTTGAGAGTCCGCTCAACTCCATCCAAAGTAGTTATAGTCTCGCCATCTTTTGCTCGACGCACTATAATCTGCTTTCCACGGATTTGGGTATAATCGAAGGCATGAAGTGGTTGCCCATACTCCAGCATCACATAGTTAGTAATATCGACGATATTATTGATAGGTCGCATGCCACAAGCTAATAAACGCTGCTGCAACCATTGAGGCGATGGCACCACCTTAATCCCAGTAAGCAAACTGGCACAATACCGAGGACACAGCTCGGGCTCGACAATTTCCACCGAAGCAAATGAATCTATTGCCTTTTCTAATTCCTGGTAATAAACCTCAGGGATATGCACCTTGTTCCCAGTAAGAGCCGCTATCTCCCTGGCAATACCAATCACCGATAGACAATCAGGACGGTTTGGCGTTATTTTCAGGTCAAGAATCGTATCTCCAAGATATTCAGCCAAGGGCGTACCAACAGGTGCTTCTTGAGATAGAACCATAATCCCTTCGTGGCTATCGGAAATACCTAATTCCTTCTCGGAGCAAACCATGCCTTCGGAAACAAATCCACGAATTTTAGCCGGCTTTAATTGCACAAGCTCACCACTGTGACCATCTATAAGATGAGCTCCCACATTAGCAAAGGCTATCTTATCTCCAACCGTAAGATTAGGCGCACCACAAACCACAGTGGACTGCTGTTTACCCAAATCAACAGTAACCAGCCACAAACGGTCAGCATTCGGATGAGCATTAACATCAATTATTCTGCCAACTACTATATTCTGCCAGCTTCCGCCGATTACCTCCGTCCCCCCAACTTCCAGCCCAGCCATAGTCAACCTTTCAAACAACTCCCCAAGGGGTACAGAGATGCCAACGTAGTCTCTCAACCAGCAAAGTGAAACTTTCATCCTTAAGCTCCCAAAACCACGGCAACAGCCTGATTTAGAACTGTCTTAAAAACCTGAGGTCATTACTATAAAAGAGGCGAATATCATCTATACCATAGCGAAGAATTGGGATACGCTCCACACCCATGCCAAAGGCAAAACCAGAATAAACTTCAGGGTCAATATCAACACGCCGAAGAACCTCAGGATGCACCATCCCTGCACCCAAGATTTCAATCCAACCACTGTTGCCACACAGTCGGCAACCAGCTCCCCGACACACCAGGCAATCAATAGCCACCTCAACACCAGGCTCAACAAAGGGAAAATAGTCGCAACGAAAGCGGCATTTCCTATCCTTGCCAAAAAGGCGGCGAGCGAACTCAAAAAGAGTACCTTTTAAGTCAGCCAGAGTGATATTCGTATCTACTGCAAGCCCTTCAACTTGATAAAACATCCATTCGTGCGTAGCATCTGTGGCTTCATATCTAAATACTCGCCCTGGGGCTATCACTCTTATCGGCGGACGTGATTTCTCCATGACCCTTATCTGGACTGGAGAGGTGTGGGTACGCAAAAGCATAGACCTATCACCAGCCTCAGTATTGAAATCCACCCACAGCGTTGCGAACATATCTCGAGCCGGGTGATCCGCCGGCATATTAAGCGCTTCAAAATTATAATACTCCCATTCCACCTCAGGCCCTTCAACAACCTGAAAACCCATATTACTGAAAATATCACAAATCTCATCAAGTATTTGAGTTGTCGGATGGAGGCGGCCTAGAAGAACTCGCTGACCGGGTAGAGTGATATCCAAGCTTTCGCGCTGTAAAGAAAGGGCTAAGCCTTGCTCTAAGCTCCTCTTCTTCTCAGCCAAGCTGGTTTCAAGGGCTTTTTTAAGTTCATTGGCCCGAGCTCCTACTACACGCCTTTCATCAAGTGGCAATGCTGACAATGAACGCAAGGTTTGTATGAAGGTACTCTTTCTGCCTAAATAATGAACTCGCCAAGCCTCAAGTTCCTGGGCATCATTGACTTTGTCTAGTTCACCAAAGGCTTTAGAGGCAAGCTCTTCAACTTGATTTAGTATCATTTTTGCTATGCAAGGGGAGGATTAGCTCTTAAGTTTGGCTGAAGCTAAAGCCAATAGATTAGAAAAGCTGGAGGGGTCATTCACTGCCATTTCTGCCAGTGCTTTGCGGTCGATTTCCACATTAGCCTTCTTTAGGCCATCAATAAATTGACTATAAGAAAGTCCACCAGCCCGGGCAGCAGCATTTATCCGAATGATCCACAGCCGTCTCATGTCGCCCTTACGCTCCCGGCGATGGCAATAAGCATAATATAAGGCATGAAGCATAGACTCATGAGCTCGCCGATACAAGGCATGTCTGGTAGCCCTGTGCCCCTTGGTTAACTTCAGTACCTTTTTATGTCGTCGATGGGTAACTACACCGCCTTTAACTCGTGGCAATCATCTCCTCCTGATTTATTTCAAGCCATAGGGCAAAAGTCTCTTTAGCCTAGCCTTATCTGAAGGTTGAACTTGAATCGTATCATCGTAAAGGCGCTTGGTTCTGGATGGCTTCTTACGCCTTAGATGGCTCTTACCACCTTTTACACGCATAATCTTGCCGGTGCCAGTTATGTGGAAACGGCTCTTGGCCCCCTTATGAGTCTTAAGCTTCGGCATCTAAACTTGCTCCTCGACGGCTGTTTTCTTAGTATGCTTGCTCGAAATCGGCGAAAACACCAAGCTCATATAGCGCTCTGCCGATGACGGTGTCCCGTCCAACGCAGCAATGTCTTTCAAACTATCTGCCACTTTCTGCAATAACTTCAATCCTATTTCTGGATGAGTTGCCTCACGGCCTCGGAAAAATATGAAAACCTTTACCTTATCACCTTCTTCTAACAATTTCCTGGCCACTTTGATTTTGGTTTCTAGGTCATGTTCCTTAACCCTAGGCCTGATTCGAATCTCCTTGAGCACAGCACCTTTTTGACTCTTTCGCGCCTTACGTTCTTTTTTGGTCTGCTCATATCTATATCTTCCATAGTCAAGAAGCCGACACACAGGAGGAGCTGATGTAGGCGCTACCTCTACTAAATCGAGACCACGCTCATTTGCAATCTGCAATGCCCTTTCCAGTGGGAATACTCCCATTTGCTCTCCAGTTTCCCCTATAAGCCGAACCTCCCTCGTTCGAATCTCTCGATTGACGCGTAATTCCTTGACTATGTTTTTCCTCACCTCCTTACGAGGAG
>JBBISW010000004.1:29977-34994 GCA_037441105.1 Chloroflexota bacterium | reverse complement strand
GCTCGCCGAATGACTTTGAAAGGATGCTACTTAATCAGGAGGCTAATGACCAACCCTGCCCACTTCTCCTAACCCTTTCTGTCCAATCATAGGGGTGCAGTCCAAATTCTTCTAAGTCTGCACACTTTTATATTTTAATTCCCTGTTCATTAGGTAATCTCAAGGCTGACCTTCAATGCTTTATTAACGTCATGCATCTTTGTACTTGATAAACAACCAACTTTGTTTCGCAATCTACTTTGGTTGACGGTTCTTATTTGCTCAAGGAGAACCACACTGTCATTCCTGAGACCGCTTTCACTTGCGGTTATTTCTACATGGAACGCATAGGATTTCTTTTGTTTTGAAGTTATCGCTGCCACTATGGTTGTTAGTGACGACCTGTTTCCTAAATCATTTTGTATAATGAGAACAGGTCTTAAGCCGCCTTGTTCACTTCCTGCTGGTATACCGAGGTCTATATAGTAAATCTCTCCCCGTTTAATCAATTGTCCCTCTACTCGGGCCAATCTTTAACTTCCACCGACAAGAATTCTTCAGCTAGCTGACAATTTAAATCAGCCATAGCCTTGTATCCTTCTATAATGATATCCTCTAGGGTTTTTATATTATAAAAAACATAATTGCCTGCAGTCATTTCTTGGCTTCTCTTTGCTTTCCAGAATGTCACTATACTTTGTCGGGGAATACTAGGATTAGTTATAATATTTGTATCCTGTATCATTTTGTATCGCCTCCGTACTATGTTACCAATCTTCAGGTGGTAGCCCTAATTGGCCGTAAAGATCTTTGGGAAGATTTATATTGCATCCCGACTCATTTTCATAGTTTTTAAGCAAGCGTTTAAGAAGCATAGTTGATACTTTTGCCTGCTCTGGACTCATGCGTACAATCACTTGGGGTTTGGGTTTCCTTTCCTTTGTAGTGTCCTTAAGAGAAAAAGTTAGAGCTACAGTCCAAGGCATTGTCAAGTTCACTTCAATACCATCAGAATAGAACTCGGGTATATCATTTGACATATTGCCCCTCCTCGCCAGAAATCAAGATGCTTTAATTTTAGCCACATACTATTGACATGTCAATTAATATGCTATTATAAGGACGTAGCCTTTCTATGATTTCACCAGCTTTTTTCTTGTTGCTTCCAGCGTCTCTTCAGCCTCGGCTATTACTCGGTCAATTACTTCTTTGACACTAGGCAAATCGTTGATACCGCCACAACATTCTCCGGCGAACAAAATTCCCTCTTTTTCGTCTCCTTCAAGTATTGCCTTTAAATGTCTCCTTGCGCCAGCGGCCTGGCGGGCTTGTACCCAAAGGGGTGACCCTTCTTCTGCTCTCATCATCTGGAAGCTGAGACCGATGAATTGCCAGAATGAAAGTCCAAGCAGTTGCTTTACTTCGCTAGCCCCCTTAAGTGCTTCCATTAGAGGGAACCCGCTTTTCATCATTGCTTCGGTTACTTTGGTTTTCAGCGCTCTGCCAGGCATACCATCAAAATGGTCGCTATATAGTGTGTCCTGTTCAGTAGCTTGCAGACAGAGCCGCTTGAAATTATCGTGAACTTTGCTCTCTTTGGTAAGCATAAACCTGGAGCCCATTGATATACCGTCAGCTCCTAATGCCAAAGCTGCTGCAAGCCCCCTGCCGTTGTAAAAACCGCCAGCTGCTATAAGGGGCACTTTTATCTGACTGGAAACAATAGGTATTAACACCATCGAGCTAGCATTGGCTCCATGGGCTGCCGCTTCTTGGCCGGTGATTACGACGGCATCACAACCCAATTCTGCCGCTCGGACCGCATGTCTGGCAATTGCTGTCGTCCCTAAAACCTTCCCGCCATATCCGTGGACCTGCTCGATGAACCAGGGCTTTCCCAAAGAGTAGTTTATGATAGGAACTTTCTCCTCTATAGCCACATCTATGTTCTCCTTAGCTCCGGGGCCTGTCAGGATTTGGTTTACACCAAATGGCTTATCTGTAAGTTCTCTAATCTTCCTAATGTTTTTTCGCGTGTCCTCGGGGATGGTAGCGGCCGTGGCAAAGATACCCAATCCACCAGCATTACAGACGGCGGCTACCAGCTCAGGCTCGGTAATCCAGTTCATGCCCGCCAGCATGATGGGGTGTTTTATTCCAAATAGCTCGGTCATGCGTGTCTTAAACATCCTGTTTCCTCCTTTTTGATGCTTTTTCTGGTTCGGGTCTTTTGTGTGGTAGAATTGGACTTGAATTTAAGGGTCGGAGGGGATTATGACAGGATTTGCCCCGATTGTCAATGTGGCTATCGTTTTAGCCGCAGCCTTGGTTGGTGGCATGATAGCTCATCGGCTGAGGCAGCCGGTGATTCTAGGCTATTTAGTGGTGGGTGTTGCCGTTGGCCCTTATGGTCTTGGTGTTGTTGGTGATTTAGAGCTGATAGAGACTTTAGCTACCATAGGCGTGGCTTTGCTGATGTTTACCGTAGGGTTAGAGATATCCTACAGCCAGCTATGGCAGGTAGGTAAGGTAGGGATTTGGGGTGGTATAGCTCAGATTCTGGCCACCTTTGTTCTAGGTACGGCAGCAGGCAAAATACTTTTCCACTGGCCTTTAGCTGATGCTGCTTTTTTTGGACTTATTATATCGTTGAGCAGCACCATGATTGGCCTCAAACTGTTAATGGAGCGGGGTGAACTGGATTCGGTGCATGGGCGGATTATGATAGCCATCCTCATTGTTCAAGATTTAAGCGTTGTGTTGATGATGGTTGGAGTGCCTGTATTTGGTGCATCGCTAGAGAGCTTGTTGCCTGTCTTTGCTATCGCTGTTGGCAAAGCGGTTCTTTTCTTAGGCGTAGCGATGGTTTTGGGGATTTGGGTGCTTCCATGGTTATTAGGCACAGTAGCAGGAGTCAGGTCTCGTGAACTTTTTCTGCTAACGGTTCTTATTCTCTGTTTCGGAGCCGCTTTTAGCACCTATATTTTTGGATTATCTATGGCCTTTGGTGCCTTCATCGTTGGCTTGGTGCTTAGGGAGTCGAGATTTGCTCATCAAGCTCTGGCCGAGGTTACTCCATTGCGGGATGTGTTCGCTACCCTTTTCTTTGTGTCACTGGGTATGCTGCTCAGTCCCCGGTTTGTGGTGCAGAATTGGCCCGGGGTAATTTTAGCTGTGGTGGTTATTATCGTTATTAAGTTTGCGGTTTGCTTTAGCATCCCCAGGTTTTTTGGCTATGGTGGTCGGACAGCTTTGTTCGTCGGTGTCGGTCTTTTTCAAATCGGGGAGTTCAGTTTTATTCTGGCTCAGGCAGGAATGGATTCAGGGATAATAAGCAGTCATTTCTACTCGTTAATCATAGCTAGTACCGTTATCACTATGTTGTTAACCCCTGCGTTTCTAGGTTTAACTTCGGTACTGTATCCCAGATTGGCTAGAGTTCCGGCTGGGGGGAAATTGGTGGCTAAAGGCTCTCTTCCCCCCGGAGAAGAGGAATTACGCCAGTTCTTAAGTGAGATAGTGGTCTGCGGTTACGGTCGGGTAGGGCGAAATGTTGCTCAAAGTCTACGTGAACTTGAATTACCTTATGTGGTGATTGAAATGGACCCCGAAGTTATTGCCGAATTGCACCGTAAAGGTGAACCCTGTATATACGGAGATGCTAGCAATGTCCATGTCCTTTCTCTGGCCGGGTTGGATAAAGCCAAGGTTTTGGTTGTTACCTATCCTGACCCTTTAGCAGTAGTGGCTACGGTAAAAAATGCTTTGAGGATTAACCCGAAGCTTGAAATTGTTGCCCGTGTCCACAGAAGGAGAGAATCAGAACTGCTTGAAAGTCTGGGAGTTTCGGATTTGATAAGTCCGGAATACGAGGCCAGTTTTGAATTTCTACGTCGCACTCTAGCTCACATCGGCTGGAGTAAGGCTAAAACTCAACAGACAATAGGCAGATTGAGACGCGACGAAGAGATAGTTGAAGTCAGTGGTAGTGAGGACTGAGCAAGAGGACTCGAACCGGCTTGTCCACCTGGAAATGCATTGGAAGCGTTTTTGCTTAGTTGATGCGCGTCTTCGGAATCCAAGAAGGGCACAGCCTTCGATAATCCTGTAGCCAAGAGAACCGCCGAATATGACAAAGAGCAGCAGACCTACGCCTCTGAACAGGTTCTGTAGCGGGCTTGAGAATTTGATATTAGTCTGTGTAAGGAGATGGCAAAAGCAACTTACCAGACTTTCATTTTAGAGCATCGAGCAGATTCTCTATTTCTTCAGGGCTCTGGAAGACATCATCTTTTATTGTCTTGATTATGCCGTTGCCATCTATAATGAAGATGGTGGGACAACCGCGCCCGTAGGTTGCGCAAACATCGCCATCGGTGTCAAGCAGTACAGGGAAGGACAGTCTCAGGCTGTCAACAGTGCTCAGCACAGTAATGTTGTTTTCCCCACAATTGACGGCAAGAATCGCCAGTTCATCGTCTGGGCGCTTATTGGAGATTGTCTGAAAATGCGGTAATTCATCTATGCAGGCACGACATGTGCTTGTCCAAAAATTTAGCAACACGGTTCTGTCTCGGAGGTTGCTTAGAGTAACGATTTGACCGTAGATGGTTTGCAGGGTGAAATCTGGTGCCATGCTGCCTATTTCAGGAGCGACTTTAGGTTTAGGCGTAAGTGTTAGCGATGGAAACACCTCTGCGAGTGTCTTTTCTATCTGTGTTCGGCTCTGGAAAGCTCCGATCTTGTATGCTTTCACAATACCTTCAGCGTCGATGATGAAAGTCACCGGCACACCAGGGATGCCGTAGGTTTGGGAGACCCTTTTTTTCAAGTCAAGCAGAACAGGAAAGGTTAGCCCGCTGCTGGTGACGTAGTTATGTACAGCTGCGGCGCTATCTCCAGCGTTGATGGTTATTAATGTTACCTTTTCGTTTGCCCACTCATTATAGAACGCTTGGATGTAGGGCATTTGAAAATCGCAAGCGGGACAATGGATTGTCCAGAAGGTGAGCATTACTGGCTTGCCACGAAGGTCACT
>JBBISW010000004.1:21377-29877 GCA_037441105.1 Chloroflexota bacterium | reverse complement strand
CGGGACAATGGATTGTCCAGAAGGTGAGCATTACTGGCTTGCCACGAAGGTCACTTAAGGTTACGCTGCTACCATCGAGCGTCGGCAGCGTGAAATCGGGAGCGTAGGGAACTTTTTCCTTGGCGCAAGCCATAAACAAGCTGCTCAGCATAACAGCTAGTCCTGTGATTGCAATCACACACAATATGCGTCTATTCATGGTTAACCTGATTCCTTTCTTGGCCGAAGGTAGCGATGGAGTTCGGCTACATAGAGTTGAGTATGTTTTCTATTTGTGTCTCGTTTCGGAGGGGTGCGTCTCGTCTTTCTTTGATAACCCCAGCGCTGTTGATAAAGAAAGTCGTGGGATTCGTGCTGGGACTGACCCTGTATTTGGCAGCCACCTCTCCTGTTTGGTCAAGTAACACAGGGAAAGTCAGCCCTTTTTCTTTAACAAATTTCTGCACATCCTCAGGAGTCTGTTTCCAGTTAACGGCGAGTAGTATGAGTTCTTCGCCCGACCATTTTTCATAGAATGCCTGTATGACAGGCATTTCGTTTCGAGCCGATTGGCTGTCTACCCAAAACTTAAGCATTACGATTTTGCCTCGGAAGTCGCTTAGATTTACTGTCTTTCCGTTAATGTCTGGCAGTGTGAAATCGGGAGCACGCTTGCCTACCTCCGGGCCTGTTTCAGCGGCTACTGCCACAGTGCCTCGGGTGGTAAATGTCTGGTCTTGGGATGTTGCTTCGCTTCCGCTGGCGTCCTTTGCTCTCACTCTGAAATGATAAGTTGTGGTGGGATTCAGCCCGGTTATGGTGATGCTGTGGCTGGTGGTCAGCTTCTGATCCAATGGCGTGGTAGAGCCATAAGCATCCGTTGTCCCGTATTCCACCTGGCTTGAAGCTGGTTTGTCGGTCTGCCAGTTTATGACAGCGGTTGAGTCAGTGATGTTAGAAACCTTGACTCCCGACATTTGTGGCTGGGTAGCAACAGTTCCAGATAGAGTTGTGAATTCCCCTTCATATATAACCTGGTTTTCCCTGGCATCTGTTGATGTTGCCGTGAATTTGTAAACTATATTAGGCTTGAGGCCACTTAGACTGACAGAATGGGCGGTAACCAGAGTTTCATCGAGTTCTGTCCAGGTACAGCCACCTTCAGGGTCGCATACCATCACCTGGCTGGTGGTCGGCTCGTCGGTTTCCCAGGTAACAACAGCGCTCGTCTCAGTTATGTCTGAAACTTCAACGTTGGAGATCACAGGAGGTGTGGTATCTTTGGTACCAATCGGCAGCCACTGGGGCAGCTCAATCCCGCTGACAAATCCCTGAACAGCATTGAGTGGACTCTTAAGCCAGTCTAGTTTCCAGGCGGCAAAGCCGAGAAGGCCAAGGCCAATGATAATGAGGATGAGAACGACCACAGCCATGGGAAATCGTCCTGCTGGTATCGGGCCACTTGGCATTCTCGGTCCAGCAGCGAGCGGTGGCTGTATTCCACTATAGGGAGATGGTATCGGACTACCAGGTGGGCCGTAATCTTGAGGATATGCAGATACCGAGGGAACTGGAGTACTGGGGGTGCTATAGTCTGGGGGATGTGGTACAGATGGGATGGGAGCAGCCTGCTGGGGGTATGTATCCTGGCGCCCGGTGATATAACCTCCTGCTGTCTGCCATCTTGGAGGCTGTTCTTCGCCTCCTGTCGGCCGTGGAGATGGTCTTGGTACAGTACCTGGCGATGGGAATGATGGCGTTGGTGGTGGTTGTTCTGCCCTGCCGGGTAATGCTGGACCAACCCCAAAACCACATTGTGGACAGTACTTTACTCTTGGTGGAAGAACCACGCGGCAGTTGGGGCACATACCGGTGCCGCAATTTGTGCAGGTTATACGAAAACGCGTATCCTCAGTGATTCCGATATCGCGACCACAGCTGGGGCACCTGATTATTCCTGGCACCGTGCTCCTATTCTTTTCATATACACCTGTCTCTATTATACATCGTGGCGCGAATGACGCAAACTTAGTATCACTGACACATATACGGAGCAACTACAGAGACTCAAGAATCTTCTTTATTTCCTCCTGGCTCTGGAAGGGCCCGGGTTTTTTATATCTGATAATTCCTTCTGTGTCTATGAGAAAGTTTGTTGGAGGAAAGCCTGTAGCACCATAGGCAGTGGCAACTTTGTTCTTTGGGTCAGGGAGAGCAGGGAAAGTAGTAAACTGTTTCCTTGCCACGTAATCTCGGACGATTCTGGCATCGTAGGTCATGTGGTAGATGTTCAAGACTGCTAACTTCTCATTTGTCTGCTGATATGCTTCGATTAGATAAGGCATTTGCTCTTCGCATGCTTTACAATTCACGCTGGTGAACACAATTAGCACTGTTTTGCCTCTAAAATCGCTCAGGCTCAGGCTTTTACCGTCAATAGTTTCCAGGGTGAAGTTAGGAGCCTTATCCCCCACCTGTGGGACCGCAGTTGTCCCACCGCAGCTGACCGTTGTTAGAGCTAGAGACACTACGATTGCTGCTATTAATAAAAGTCTTGGTTTCATGATGACGAATACTCCTTTGTCGTGAGGTTTTACGACGGGACGAATTGACCGAGCCATGCTAGATTGCCGGTGAGTATAAGTATACCGACAACTATAAGCAGTACGCCGCTGGCTATGGAAATCACCACCAGGTAGCGGTTTATACTTTTCCACAGCGGCATGATTGCTCCCCAGACCAAGCCGATTAGAACAAAAGGAATACCCAGCCCCAGAGAATAGACGCTTAACAGTAAGGCGCCGTGCCCCACTGTCTGTGAACTCCAGGCTAAGGCTAAAATGGCACCTAGTATTGGACCGATGCATGGCGTCCAGCCCAGGGCAAAGGCAGCGCCAATGCCGATAGACCGGAGGTAGCTTGGACTGCTGCTGACTGCCGGGTTGAGTCGTTTTTCGTAATTCAACCAGGGCAGTTTGAAGGCGGCTATGAGGAAGGCACCGAAAGCGATTATCAAGCCACCGGCTATCTGGCGGAGTAGAAGCGAATGGGCGGTTATGGTTGTGCCTATCAAACCTACTGAGGCACCTAGGGCAATAAAAATGATAGAAAAGCCGAGCACAAAGCTGAGGCTGTGAAACAAGGCAGGCATGTAGCTTGTCCTGGTCTTGGGGTCAATGGCAGTAACGCCAGCCAGATTGGCTAGATAGGCTGGTACCAGGGGCAAAACGCACGGAGAGAAAAAGGAAAGCAGCCCGCCGGTAAAAGCAACTATATAAGGAACCTCTGTCATTTGCTGTCCTATTTTGCCAGCGCGCTGTCTAGCATTTTCTTTAACTGTTCCTTCGGCTGGAAACCAACCGCGTGATGCATAGGCTTCCCGCCTTTAAATACCATGAGAGTTGGGATGCTCATGATTCCGTATTGGGAAGCTACGAATGGAGATTCGTCCACGTTCAGCTTGGCGAATTCTACCTTCCCCTTGTATTCTTTAGCCAGCTCCTCAACAATTGGAGCAACAGCCCGACACGGTCCACACCAGTGTGCCCAGAAGTCAACCAGCACCGGCTTTTGTGATTCTAAGACAGCCTTCTGAAAGCTGTTGTGGTCTACGGTTGTCATATTTTCCGACAAGTTCTAACCTCCTGAATTTGTTTAACCCATTACGATTGTCTCTTGGCATGTGCTTTGTTGATGGCAGCGCACTCCATACAGGCATTATTATCAATGTGACTATCATTAGCCACAATACAATCTTTTAAACTGGCTTTTTCGCCTACCCTAACATTTTGCCATAAAATCGAGTTTCCTATTATAGCACCATCTTGTATATGGCAACCGGCGCCGAAAACCACCGGCCCTTTAAGCTGGACTCCCTTGCCGATGATGCAATCTCTGTCTACCAGTATTGGCCCGGTTAGTTTAGCTTGAGGATGAACAGAGCTTTGTTTATCTATTCGGATGTCCTCAGGTTTAAAAGCAACCTGGATGCTTCTACCGAACATTAAATCGTGGGTCAATTCCAAATACTGCTCTGGAGTTCCTGTATCTATCCAGTAGACATCGGTTGCGTAGCCAAAAACAGGTTCTCCGTCAGCCAGGAGCACAGGAAAGACATCGCGTTCAAACATGAAACGTTTGCCTTGGGGAATACGTTTGAGGACTTGGCTTTCTATAATGTAAACTCCGGCATTTATCATATTGCTGGTGACTTGATTTCGGCTTGGTTTTTCCACGAAGCGCTTTACCCGCTGCTGGTTATCAGTTTCCACAACGCCGAATCGAGTCGGGTCTTCTACAGGTGTTAAGGCAATGGTTACCTTAGCCCCTTTATTTCTGTGGAACTGTAACATGTCGGTCAGGTTAAGGTCAGTGAAGATGTCGCCGTTCAAGACAAAAAAGGTGCCCTCTATGTGTTCCTCAGCATTCTTCACAGCTCCGGCAGTGCCTAACGGCTCTGATTCAACACTGTAAACCAGTTTGGTGCCGAGTTGACTGGCATCGCCAAAATAATCTGTAATGCAGTCAGGTTTATAGCCGAGGGCTAAGATGATTTCTCTTATGTTGTGGTTGCTGAGGTAACGGATGACATACTCGATGAAGGGTCTATTCAACACTGGCACCATGGCTTTTACTACGGAGTAGGTAAGTGGTCGTAGCCTGGTGCCCTCGCCGCCAACCAGGATAACTGCTTTCACTGAGCCTTTGGCTTTCTCCTCGACAATTCTGCTGATATTTTACTCCATTTCACTTGCACGGGCAAAGTTCATTTGAACTATGCATCCAGACCAAAGAAAGTTGCGGCATTATGTGTGGTCTGCTCAGCGATAGCAACCTCGCTGGTTTCTTTCAGGGCAGCGACAGCTTTCAGGCTTCTCAAGATGTCGGCGGGCTCAGAGCGATACTTGACCTCCCTCCCGTATGGTACCGGGCAGTCTGTTTCTAGCAGCAGTCTTTCCATGGGTGTTTCCTTGATAGCTCGTCTGTGCTCTTCATGATATTCGGCGGCTGGAGTGGCTGAAATGAAGTACCTGGCGTCGAGTATATCTTTGAGCACACTGGAGAATCCGGTGAACCAGTGAAAAACGGCTTTCTCAATGCCAGCCGCTTTCACAAGCTCGAAGCAGTCTTTCCAGGCATAGCGACTGTGGATTATAGCCGGCTTTTTGTGCTCTCTGGCTAAAGCTAGCAGGCGTTTTAAGACCTCCTTTTGCAGCTCTTTCGGGGCCACTTTGACTACTCGCTTATCGTAGTCCAGCCCTATCTCGCCTACAGCTACAATGTCTGCAGCTCTTTCCTCAATGAATTTGATGGTGCGGACGATCTGGTTAGGCTCTACATTACCTAATTCCCAGGGGTGTAAACCAAGGGCGGGATAGACGAAAGAGGGATATTTCAGGCAGATTTCTATTGTTTTTTGGTTTGACTGGTGATTTGAGCCAACAGCAACTATAGCCGCAACACCAGTATATTTGGCTTTGCTCAGTGCTGATTCAAGGCTTTCCATCTCATCCAGATGGGCATGGGTGTCAATGACCTTAAGCAATTTTCTTCCGTTTCAATTCCCGATTAACTCATGTATTGCCCTACTCCACCCTTGAGGTCCCACTCCTTTGGCCTTGTACAAGTTGGGTAAGTCTATTTCTTCCCAGCTGTGGTCAGGCTTTTGCACTAGAGCCGGTATATTCACAGCTTTGAGCATGGGTATATCGTTCTGATTATCGCCAATACCGATGGTTTCTATTTGTCCGAGTTTTCTTTTGAATAGTTCAATCAAGATTTCAGTGGCTTTGCCTTTATCATTACCACCCGTGGCATCGTAGTATATTCCCCCGTGGGTGTAGCTTAGCCCAGCTTCTATAATCTCGGCTAGTGCTAACTTTATCTTTTCTGGCGTATCCTCGATTTTGAAAGTCTCATCGTATTCCCTCTGTTTTGCCAGTGCAGCAAGTCTCAAACTCAGGCCGCTATCCCTGGCTATCTCTTCTACGCTCATATCTCCAAAACCTTTTATGTGGCAACCAACCTCTCGCTCAACCTTCTTCAGTATCTCCCTTATCTTGTCATGTGAGATGCCCAGTTCGATCACAAAATAGTCCTCGGTAGCTTTATGGTAATCGAAAGAAAATGTGAAGTAGTCTCTCGGTATAAAGATAGCGCCACCGTTTTCTACTATGAATGGGTCCTTTATGTTCAGCTCTTTTTGGTAGAGTTCCTGTTCAGCTCTGGTCTTGGTTGAGCAGAAAATTATGGGAACATCTTTCCTTTTAAGCAAACTGATAGCTTCTAGCGCTTGGTCATAGGAATAGTTGAACCTGTCCAGGAGGGTGCCATCCAGGTCTGTGAATATTACCCTTTTCATTTTTGTTGCTTCGCCTCAAGGTGGAGTTGCATCATTTCTTCAATGTATGAGATGGCCATGCTCGGCTTCATGGTGCCTTTTTCGGTTATTATCCCGGTAACCAGGTCGAGTGGTGTTCTGTCAAAACCCGGCTCCAGTTCTGGTACTTTGGCCATGTAACCCTGAATGTCGAATTTGGCAGTTTCGCAGACAGTATAGAAAGGAATTTTCCTCTTTTTGGCAGCTTGAGCCAGAGCAAATGTCGGTGCCCCGTTAATAAGATAGCCATCACCTGTTATGCTGTCGGCGCCGACCAGAGCTTTATTAGCTCTGGATATACGCAAATGTATTTTTTCGTCAGGTATTATTTCTACTGGGATATGGTGTTTTATGAGTTGTTCAGCAGTGATTTCCCCGTAAGATTGCCCGTTGAACCTGGACTCGGCAACCATAACATGGAATTCTGTCTCCTTTTGTTTTGCCAGTTCGAAGACCTTGCAGACCGTGGAGCTATAGCTGCAAGTTATGATTGTATCCAGGTCGTTGATTATGCCACAGCCGTATTCCACGGCTTTTAAGAGAGCTCTTGCGGAAGAATTGAGGAGTTCGTTTCCCTTAGCCTTAGCGAAGCTTCTCAGGGAATCTAATTCCTTTTCATTTTGAGATCTTAGAATAATCTGGTGCAGGAGCTGATTAGTGTAATTAGCTATAGGGGTCATACTAGGTCTGGCCTGTGTCAGTTCTGCAGCTACTATCTTCATTTCCTCGACGAAGTCGGCAACAGTTCGGGCCTGGCTTTCGGTTATGGCCAGTTTTAAGGTGCTGATACCTTGCCTTGACAGCCAGCCAGCACCGTGTATTCTGTCATTCCTGAGCTTGTTTATTCTTTCGGCTACTTTGGTGTCCATGATTTTAGTTATTGGCCACTAGTTAAGTATATAATAAGCTGTCAAGTGAAGTCTTGAATTCTATCGTCGCATGGCGAAATGGACAAGAAAGTTCTGAGGTCAAAATTTCTGGGTGCTTTGATTGGCACCGGTGTGGGGGATGCTGCTGGAGCTGGCTTTGAGGGATGGCATAGGGCTGAGCCTGAAACTATTGAAGCCGTGGCTGATAAGCGGGAAGTTCTAATCTATACCGATGATACTCACATGATGATAGGCATGGCGGAATCACTGGTGGCAAGAGAAGGTTTCGATGGTGAACATATGGCCTTGACCTTTATGCGGAATTATGAGCGTGAGCCGTGGCGTGGCTATGGGCCGGGTCCACCTCGCATATTTCGGATGATAAAGGCAGGTGAAGCCTGGGATAAGGCCGCTGGAAAAATTTATCCCGGTGGCTCCTTTGGTAATGGCTCAGCGATGAGAATAGCCCCTGTAGGCGTCTTTTATCATGATGATTTAGCTGCGCTGAAAGAGGTGGCTTACAAATCGAGCCAGATCACCCATAGCCATGAACTGGGCAAGGCAGGAGCAGCTTTACAGGCATGTGCAGTTGCTTTAGCTGTGAATTTGGAGTCAGCGGCAACTTTTGACCCTCAGGAATTCCTGGCCAAACTGGACCGGTTCGTTCAGCACGAGGTCTACAAACAGAAGCTGGAAAAGGTGGGGAGGCTCTTGGGTGCAATGGACAGGAATAAGGTGGTTGATGAGCTCGGCAACGGTATCGAAGCTTTTGATTCGGTGCCCACAGCCATATATTCGTTTCTTTCTCATCCTCGTTCTTTTGAGGAGGCAATACTGTTTGCGGTTAGCCTCGGCGGAGATACTGATACTATCGCAGCGATGACCGGTGCTATTTCGGGTGCCTATTTGGGTGTTGACTCCGTTCCCGACAAGTGGCGTTCCAAGCTCGAGAATCGGGCGTATATAGAGGGTTTGGCGGGCACACTGTATGAGTTGTGGATTCGAAAAGGCAAAAGTAGTGCGAGGCTTTAGCCTCGCCCAAAACTTCACTAAGGCGACCTTAAAAGGTCGCACTACATTGGTCGGCAGAAAGCAACCTCATTATGTCTGGAGCAAAGTTAGGAACTGGACTCGAAGGCGGAGCAACAAATAATCTAAATATGGAGCTCGATTATGTCATTGTCTTGAAGGACATGTTCCTGACCGACTCTCTGCCCATCGAATTTTCCTGAGCCCCAGACCACAGCATACTTCAGTTTGGCTTTGAAATCTT
>JBBISW010000004.1:1685-21277 GCA_037441105.1 Chloroflexota bacterium | reverse complement strand
TCGAATTTTCCTGAGCCCCAGACCACAGCATACTTCAGTTTGGCTTTGAAATCTTTATGAATGGATTCAGCAGCCTCTTTTGCTGTGCTACCCCTTTTCAGGATTATCGGGTCAGTCAAGTCAGGTTTCGCCCCGGGAGTTTTGGTGTAGACTCGTATAATATCCAGTGCCTGGAAAATCCACTTCTGGAGCACTTCCAGATTGTTGCCTTCTGTGGCGGATACAGAAATCACGGGGAAACTGGCATTGTAGCGCGAGCTTAATTGGCTCCAACCGGCACCTGAGGTGTCCAGGTCATTCTTGTTGCCTATGATTAGCATTTTTCTTTGCCGTTTGCCGATGGTGGCTTCTGTAATGTTATTAGAGACAGGCACTATGCCTATATTTTCCAGCTCCTGAAGTGTGGCTTCCACTTGTTGTGTCGGGCTATTGCTCAAATCCACAATGATGGCTATGAGGTCGGCGTTTCTGGCGATATTGTTCAGCCAGACACGAGAATCACGGCCTGTTACTGGTGGAGTGTCCACTAATTGAATCTGAATGTTCTCAAATTTCATCATGCCTATATTGGGGGCTTTGGTGGTAAAGGGATAGGCGGCTATTTCAGGAGAGGCATCGGTAACGGCGGCTAGCAGTTGTGACTTGCCCACATTAGGCAGCCCTACAAGAGCTACCTGGCCGGCGCCCTCTTTTCTAATGTAAAAGCTGGCTCTGCTGGTGGCAGCTTTTCTCTCGGCTTCTTCGGTAAGTTTGGCGATTTTTCTTCTCAGGTCGCCGTGAAGCCTATCTGTGCCCTTGTGCTTGGGCATGATGGCCAGCATAGCTTCCAGAGCCTCGATTTTCTCCTCCGGAGTCCTGGCTGCCCGGTAGCGCTTCTCAGCGTCAAAGTACTGCGGTGGTAAATTTGCCGGCATAGTCTCTCAACCTGTTTTCTCGTTTTTATTCTAGCACAATCCCCCTCTAGAGATTAAGGTTGAGCAAGTTGCGAAACTCTTATGTGGTAAAATAGGGACATGGACTGGGCACTTATTGTTGCCATTATTGCATTGGTGGTGGCAGTAATGGCACTACCAACTGTCTTCCAAATGATATGGGGAAAACCAAAGTTAAAAATTGATTACGACAACATGAATGGATATAGACTTTGGATAAAGCTACAAAACGTCCCTATAACTAACAAGTTTCTAGCTGCTATGGGTGTCAATAGAAACTCGCTAGATATTCGAAGTATTTGGATATCAATAAGAAGCAAAAGCGATAATGAACTTGGCCCGTTTGATGTGTATTATGGTGATACTACCTATAAGGATATCCGTAAATTGACATTAGGCAATGCAAGGTCGAGTCATATAACTTTGTTGGCATCTCCATTGACAGCGAATATAGACGTAGCAGGGATAAGAACTATGGCGGAGGGTAAAGTATTTGTGATAAACGAACTTGGTAAATATGACCAGGTTTTGAGTGTAGGTTTATATACATTGGAGTTGGCGTTTATGGTTAATGGGGTATCACGAGAAATAGAGAAAGATTTCCGTGTGAATCAAACTAAACCGTTTGTGGAGTGGATGGAATGAACACATTGTCTAACCAACAGGGATTGACTATTCAAGGCACTATGCAAAGCCTGCGCTTGAACAACAATAAGCGGGATAAAACAATGAACAGTTACTTTGCGAATACGACGAACGGTGATATTAGATTGCCACGCGGAGTTTATCCTGAGCCATATGAGATTCTTCGGTCGCTTCGCTCTCTCAGAATGACAAGCGAAGGGCTCAGAATGACAGGAGGCGAAGGACTCGCAATGACAATTAGGAATTGCTAGAGACTGTCGGTGTCTACAGTTAGTAACCGAATTGCCCCTTCTGTTACAATGTGGTGCATTTAGCCCAAGCTCTGGCCATATTTTTGCTACAAGGAGAACACAGGCATGAAATGGATTTCTTTGATTCTTTTGGTTCTGACTCTGCTATTGTCAGGTTGTGCTAAAACGGCACAAGTGCCTTCTCCCGAGCAACCATCTGAAAAAGTAAAAGTCGAGCACAAATTTGTGGAGGCTGGTGGAGTTAAATGGCACTACGTTGAGGCCGGCACAGGTGAGCCTGTGGTGTTTCTTCACGGCTTGCCGGAAAGCTGGTTTTCCTGGCATTACCAGATTGAGGAGGTGAGCCAGAAATATCATGTGATAGCTGTTGACCTTAAGGGGTATGGGCAGTCCGATAAGCGCGATGGCGACTATACAGCCCAGGGCGTGGCGAACGAGCTCATCGCTCTCTTTAACGCTATCGGGCTGGAGAAGTTCTCATTGGTTACCCATGATTGGGGCTCTCTAATCGGCGACCATATCGCCAGCACGATTCCGGACAGAGTCGTAAAATATGTCCGGATGGAAGCACCGGTGCTGAAAGTTGACCCAGCCAATCACCCTCAGTTTGAGCTGTTCAAAAACCAGGAGCTGGCAAGGAGCATAATGTCTGAAGCGAGGGCTTTTATCACCAAGGTTTATGAATCTCGAACGGTTCAAAGAATCAGCGATGAGGACATGGAGGGCATTATCTTCGAGTTCAGTCGCCCCGGGGTTGCCGAAGCTGTGCCCCGGTACTTTCGTGACTTTACGCTGGAAAGCGAGGACGTCAGGTTGGAGCGTTTTAGAAAGATGACCTTCCCGGTGCTGGTACTTCAGGGAGAAAGAGACCCGGCTCAGCCATTGTGGTACTTCGAGGGTATTGAAGAGGTCTTCCCAGATGTCAAACTTCAAATCGTCAAGGATGCCGGGCATTTCACCGAGCTGGAAAAGCCGAAGGAGGTCAGCAAAGCTATCCTCGATTTTTTGGGGAACTAACAATAAAAAATGGGTTTCTATCTTTGCCCCTGTGAAGCGGCAGCTACACGGTAGAGAGGATTAAGAATGAAGGCGTCGAAAGATTGCTATGAGTGTCTGCAAAGGCTGGCTTATCAGGCTGCTGAGTTGGCGACGAATGATGAGCAGACTAAAGCTGGAGCCACAGAGGAAAGTCTGAGACTGCTAAGGGAGGGCTTTTCTCGTGATAAGATATCCATCGTTATCGCCACCAAAATCCATGACACCATTAAAAGGATAACTGGAAACCCCGACCCTTATCGGGAGATGAAAGACAAGGAGCTCGCATTTGCCAGGGAGCTGTCCAGCCAGATATCGCCTGAACAGGAGAATAGTTTTAGCAGCTGCCTCAAGTTTGCTGCTCTGGGAAACACCGTAGATTTTTTTAGATCGCTTGATGTCATAAAGGAGGACATGAAAAGGCAGGTAGGTTTCGTTATTGATGATTCAGAACGGTTTGAAGATAAGCTTGAGCATGCCAGCAATGTCCTGTATCTAGCGGACAATGCCGGCGAGGTGTTCTTCGATTTGCCACTTCTGAAGTGGATGAGGCAGTTCGCTCGTGTTATCTATGTGGTTAAAGTCGCGCCGGTCCAGGATGACCTTACACTGGAAGATATCAGGTGTGCTGGGCTTCAAGCTGAGCTTGGCGAGATAATGACCACCGGGACAGCTACTCCGGGGATAGATTTTTCTGTAGCTTCGGCGGAGTTTAAGCACGAGTTTGAAACTGCAGACCTTATATTTGCCAAAGGCATGGGATACTACGAGTCTCTATCCGAGCTGCCGGCGGAAGGCAGGGTTTTCTACTGTCTCAGAGCGAAATGCCAGCCGGTGGCTGATTCCCTCAAGGTGTCACTGAATAGCTATGTGGCCATGCTTTGGTAGGAGTCTGCTCCCTGATTACTAGAAGATGTGTAGCGGTGAGGCTTTAGCCTCGCCCACAAAGTGGGGAATCCTAAATCATAAGCTCCAAATCCTAGACAACGCCAAAATTCGAATTCCGCAAATCCAAAAAACACTTGTCACCCTGAGCGTAAGCGAAGGGTCTAGATTCTTCGCTGCGCTCAGAATGACGTTTCAGACCATGTTTTGGGCATTAATATTTTGTGATTTTGGATTTGTTTGGAGTTTGGGATTTCGAAATTAGAATTTTTGGCGACCCTAAAAGTTTGCGCTATACCTCTCACTGTCATCGCGAGTCCTTCCTTAGAAGGACGTGGCAATCTCTCGGATTGCTTTGACTCATGCCTCATTTTGGTGATATCAGATATATCCCATGATGTCCGTGAGGCTTTGGATCCGGGGGCAGTCGGTTATATTGGGGAAGTAGTCGTTGCGGTCGATGAGTATCGCCTTCATACCGACGCCTTGAGCGCCGACTATATCTAGGTCGTATTGGTCGCCGACATATAGTGCCTCTTCAGACTTGATGCGAGCCTTCTTAAGCGCTGCTTGGAATATCTCTGGCCGTGGCTTATCACAACCTACCTCAGAAGAAGTTACCTTGAAAGCAAGATATGGTTGTAGTCCTAGCTCGGTATATACTGACTCCATATCCTGAACTACGTTGGATATCATCCCCAGGATTAAGCCATGGTTTTTGAGTTTCTCTAAGGTGGGCAAGGTATCATCGTAAACCTTGTATATCCAGTTGTGCTGTCGGAGTTTTGCCAGTATTTGAAGTGCTATCTCGTGGCTCACTTCTGCTCCAGCTCCGTATAATATCCTGGTTGCGTATTTGGTGTAGAAGTCGATTTTCTCCTCCGGGGTCTTTTTGTCTATCGGTAAAATGGAGTTCTCATCACGCCAGTACTTATCGGCTGCCGGTAGAGATTGAAATAGTGCCTTTGCTTCCACCTTGATGTCGAACTCACGGCAGGCATTAGCCCATGCCTCCTCCCGAGGTGGATGGTGAGTAGCCAGGGTGTTGTAGAAATCGAAGAAAACCGCCTTAATCATGGTAGATTAGAATTATGGGACAATGCGGATTTGTGTGTCAAATTAAAGGTCAATCAAGCCTATCTGGTTCCAGGTGAAGCCGTTGTTGGTGCTTACGGAGAAGGCGCTCTGGTCATGGCTGCTGCCACCAGTGGAGCTGGTGCCACAGTAGGCTGCTCTGCCGTCAGGAGACCAGGCGACTCTTGCTTGTCCCGGGCCAGTAGGCGGTTTCTGGCTATTTTGCCAGACAGGGCATGTTGATTGAGGGTCAAAGGTGCAGTAAACCTGTGGGCCACGGAAGAGGCCGGTCGTTTTCGCCGTTGCTGCTCCAGCCAGTAGCTTGCCCCGACTATACATACCATAATGGGCGAGACTGCAGATGACATCAGTCCGAACCAGCAGCCGGTAACAGACGGTATCGTCAAGGCGGTAGACATCATCGTTGGGATTGCCGGCGCTGGCTACTCCCGGCGGATTATCGCTCCAGCAGGCATAGACATGCCGTTGTCCAAGAATGGGGAAATCTACTGGCAAGGTTAAATCAGCGTAAGTCAGCGGTGTTCCCGGTGTATCCTGACCCGATTGGCAGATCTCCACTGGATAGCCCGGGAAGCTGTTCCAGATCGTGGTATTCCCACCAAGGTCTCTTATGCCGATGTAGAGGTATGTGTCATCAGTTGGTGGAGCAGTGGCGGCGATGGCCAGCAGCATTCCGTCGGCAGCAAAGCCGGGTGAATGCTCGATGGCGAAGACATCGGCCTTTGACCAGCCGGTGGCACTGGTGCTCATATCTTGCCAGCCGCTGGGGAAGCCCTTGACTATGTTCACCCACACCCTGCCGTTGCCATTGCCCGTGGATGTACCTACAGCCATGTCCCGACGGCCATAATCTGGTGAGATGGCAAGGCATCTGACTCGTTCACCACCACCCAGTTTACTGGCTAGTCCAGTAGCGGTGAAGCTAGCACCACCATCGTTTGATAGATGGACTTCAGTCCCGGCATTGGTGACTACGGCGACAACTTTAGGGTCATCTGGGGCTATAGCCAGTTCAGTCCAGGGACCGGCTGCGGCAAGGCCTCTTGATATGTCAGTCCAGCCGATGCCGCCGTGCTCTGATTTGTAGAGCCTGGCATTGGGAGAATCTAAAGCGTAAATGGTGTTATCGTAAGCAACCGCGATACGGCTGACATCGCTGTTTGGCACTATAAGCAAGGTGCTGACCACTGGGGTTACAACTTCAGGCTTTTCTTGTGGTAGAGTGGTAGCTATAGTGAACTTGATGGTTGCCGGGGTTGTATCGCTGTTGCCAGCTTCATCCCGTGATTTGACATAAAATGTATAAGAGCCATCAGGTAAGTCAGCGTAAGTTTTAGTGGTGTCAGCGGTAAAGGGAGAATAGTCGGTATCATAGCTTTCTAAATAGTAGGAATAAGTCAAATTGGCAGTTGGAGTTTTGTCATCACTGCTGGTCCATTCGAAGGTGACCTTGTTATAGCTGATGGTTTCACCTGGAGCACTGGTGATTGTTGTATCTGGTGGTGCAGTGTCTGATGTGGGTGGTTCTGATGGTGGGGGTGGTAGTGAAGTAATTGGCTTGGAGGTACAGCCAGTAAAGAGTAGTACAAATACAAAACAGAGAACAAATGATATTGTAGATTTATTGGCTAGCTTCATTGGTCAAACCTTCACTTTTACTATGTTTGATTCTAGCATAATGATATAGAAACATCACGTTTATGGTTTTTGACACCTGTAGGTAAAGTTGGTAAGCTTGGATAAGTTCCTGAGGAGGTTAAATTGCCTGAGGAAAAGAACAAGGTAGATATGGAAAAAATCGTCTCGTTGTGCAAGCGACGGGGTTTTATCTTTCCCAGCAGCGAAATCTACGGTGGCTTGGGTAGCTGCTGGGACTATGGGCCGTTGGGGGTGGAACTGAAGCGGAACATTAAAGACGCCTGGTGGCGAGCGGTAGTTCAGGAGCGGGATGACATGGTCGGCATAGATACCAGCATAATGATGCATCCCCAGACCTGGGTAGCCAGCGGCCATGTGGAAGGCTTTTCTGACCCGTTGGTGGAGTGCAAAGCCTGTCATCTGAGATGGCGAGCTACTGATTTGAATGGAAATAGCTGCCCTGATTGCAGTGGTGAACTTACTGAGCCGAAGCTGTTCAATTTGATGTTCAAGACTTTTATGGGACCTGTGGAGGATGATGCTGCCGTTGTTTATCTGCGGCCGGAGACAGCGCAGGGCATTTTTGTTAATTTCGACAATGTGCTGGCTAGTTCCAGGAAAAAACTGCCTTTTGGTATTGCCCAAGTAGGCAAGTCGTTTCGTAATGAAATCACCACCGGTAACTTCATCTTCAGAACTAGAGAATTTGAGCAGATGGAGATTGAGTATTTCGTCAGGCCGGGGACTGACGAGGAGTGGTTCAATTATTGGGTAAAGGAACGCTTTAATTGGTATTTAAATCTGGGCATCAGGCAGGAGAACCTGCGTCTCCGCCAGCATGGTAAGGAAGAACTGGCTCATTATGCCAAGGACTGCTACGATGTTGAGTATCTTTTTCCTATGGGTTGGGCAGAACTAGAAGGTATTGCCAACCGGGGTGACTTTGACCTGGTACAGCATGCTAAGTATAGCAGGAAAAACCTGGGCTACTTTGATGAGGAAACAGGTGAGCGCTATACGCCCTATGTTGTTGAACCTTCGGCAGGTGTTGACCGCTCTGCTTTGGCTTTCCTTGTAGATGCCTATGCTGAGGAGTTGGCTGAAGGGGAAACCAGGGTGGTTTTGCACCTACACCGCGAATTAGCTCCAATTAAAGTAGCTATCTTGCCTTTGAGCAGAAACGAAAAGCTGGTGCCACTGGCCAGAGAGGTATATACTGAACTTCGCCGTCATTTTATGACGCAGTATGATGATGCTCAGAGCATAGGTAGGCGTTACCGTCGCCAGGATGAAATTGGTACTCCCTTCTGTGTTACTATTGATTTCCAGTCGGTGGAGGACAATCAGGTTACTATTCGGGAACGTGATAGCATGGCACAGATTAGACTGCCGATAAAAGAGCTAGTGAAGACTTTGCAAGCTAAACTGAGCGGTGAGCCTTTTGACACTCAGACTTTATGGGCAACTAGAACATCTGGTACTTAAGAGCAATGAAGATTATTCATTTTGCTGACCTTCATCTGGGTATGGAGACGTACGGTAATGTAGACCCTGCTACCGGGCTTTCGACAAGGCTGCTTGATGTTCTCAAGGCTTTAGACGAGGTAGTGGAATATGCTATTACCAATGAGGTAGACCTGGTTCTGTTCTGCGGTGATGCTTATAAGAGCCGTGACCCTTCTCAAACCCACCAGCGGGAGTTTGCCAAGCGCCTCAGGCGGCTATCTGAGGCGAAAATCCCGGTTTTCCTTTTGGTGGGTAATCATGACTTACCCAGTGCCATAGGTCGAGCAACTGCGGTGGAGATTTTTGATACGCTGGCTGTTAGCCATATTTATGTTGGTAACCGCCCGGATATCTACCGCATTATGACTAAACATGGTGATGTTCAGGTGGTGGCTTTGCCCTGGCTGAGGCGAAGTGCGTTGTTAAGCAGGGAAGAAGCCAAAAACCTCAGCATAGACCAGTTGAATGATCAGCTCCAGGAAATGATGACTCGCAGACTGCTGGATATTATCCCTGACCTAGATTCGAACTTGCCCACACTGCTGGCCGCTCATGTGTCTGTGTCAACGGCTAAACCGGGGTCAGAAAGGAGTATGGTAGTCGGCAGAGACCCGGTTTTATTGCCGAGCATCATTGCTCAGCCTGTATTCGATTACGTAGCGCTAGGGCATGTTCACAGGTGCCAACCTGTATCGGGAAAGCCACCTGTGCTCTATGCCGGTAGCCTAGAGCGTTTTGACTTTGGTGATGAGGGTCAGGACAAAGGTTTCTATGTGGTTGATATCGAATCAAAAGGTAAAGAGAGGCATGTAACCTATGAATTCCAGAAAGTTAATGCCCGGCGCTTTGTGACCGTTAAAGTTGATATTAACAGCGGAGACCTGGATCCTACAGCTACTGTTTCGAAGGCTATTGCACAACATCAGACCAAAATTGAAAACGCTATAGTTAGAGTTCAGCTTTCTCTACCTGGTGCTCTGGAGACTTTGCTTCGGGATGTGGAAATAAACAAGGCTCTTAAAGCGGCTCATTATGTTACTATTGCTAAGGAGGTCAGGCAAGAATCGCGCCTTAGACTGGGTCAGTGGACGAGTCAGAAGTTGACGCCAGTTGAAGCGCTGAGGAAATACTTAGAGATGAAAAAAATACCAGAAGAGCGTCAGAAAGTTCTGCTCGAATATGGCGAAAGGTTGGTATTGGAGGCTGAGCAAAAGATAGGTGAAAGTGTGGAGGTTGGAAGGTAGGATGAAAGTGAGATTTGGTATAAGAGCTAAAATCCTTATCGCCTTTTTGGCTTTATCCTTTATCTCGCTGGGAATTATCAGCTCGCTGGCATTTCGCACTATTTATGAGGTCAGCTATCTTGTCAAAGAGAATAGCATTAACATGGGACAGGAGGTGGTGCGTCAGAGCATTGCTGCTTTGGAAGACCTGGGCAGGAGACTAGTACAGCGGCGGGCACTAAATGCTGCCAACGAGATAGAGCTTTTTGTGCGGTATCATCCGGGCTTAAGTGTTTCCGAACTGCAGGGAAACGAGGAGCTGGAGGAAATAGCTGTCCAGCGTGTGGGGCTAACTGGATATACAATGGTTTATGATAAGACAGGCATGGTCTATTTCCATCACGACCCCAAGATGGTGGGTGTCAACTTGCGCAAAATAGGTGGTGAACCTGTTTACTTTTTGTCTATTGTGGAAAGGAGCTTTTTGGGGGAAGCCTCGGGCTATTACGAATGGGAGGATGATAAGGGGAAGGTGAGGACAAAATATATGCATTGTGTACCTGTAGAACGGACAGAGATTGTGGTAGCCGCATCTACCTATATTGATGAATACTCAGCGCCTGCGACAGAGCTAAAGAGTGAAATAGCTGCCACGGTTCAGGCTACAAGTCAATATATAGACGAGCAATTGAGGAAAGCGCAGTTGATTTTCATCGCCATTTTCGGTGGCATGATTCTTGTTGCTGCTGCGGTGATATTTTTGCTGTCAAGGGCGATTACTAGACCAATCCTGGCGCTGACCAAAGGCGCTGAAGTCATAGCGAAGGGTGAACTCGATTATAGCATAAGGGCTGAAACCGGTGATGAAATCCAGCATTTGGCTGAACAATTCAATGAAATGGCTAAGGCCTTGAAAGAATCTTATACTGACCTGGAACGAAAGGTTGAGGAGCGGACCAAGCGTGAACGACAGCGAGCGGAGCAGTTACGTGCCATAAACGAGGTCGGTCGTAAGATTAGCTCGATTGTGAACCTCGATGAACTACTGCCGTATGTAGGCAACCTCCTCCGTGAAACCTTTCACTACTATAATGTCAATATTTTTCTGTTAGACCCCAGCTCTGGCAATCTTATGCTTAAAGCGCTGTGTTTGAGCGGACAGAAAGGGGTCATACCGGTAGGGGTGCCTCTGGAGGTGGATGCGGAGAGTATAGTTGGCTGGGTAGCTCAGACAGGTGAGCCGATTTTGGCCAATGACGTGAATGCGGACCCTAGGTATCGTGCTGTTGAGGCATTAAGAGACACCAAGTCCGAGCTTGCTGTTCCGGTCAGGATCGGAAACAATGTCCTCGGGGTTTTGGATATCGAGAGCACTGAAGCTGATGCTTTTGGTGAGGCTGACTTGTTCACTGTCCAGACATTAGCTGACCAGCTGGCTGTGGCTATTGAGAATGCCCGTCTTTACGAGGAAACGCGTCAGATGGCAGTTATGGAAGAACGTAACCGCATGGCGAGGGAAATTCACGACACACTGGCCCAGGGGTTCAGCGGCATTATTTTACAGCTTGAGGCAGCAGAACAAGCATTGGGCAGTGATGCCCCGGCAGTAGAGCGACATTTGAACCAAGCTCGAAGTTTGGCACGGAAGAGTCTGGCTGAAGCCCGGCGCTCAGTGTGGAATCTTCGCCCTCAAGCTTTAGAGCAGCTTCCTCTATATGAGGCACTGAAACAGGAAGTAGATAAATTCACGCAGAATACCAGTATAAAAGCTCTATTCACTGTTTTTGGGGATAGACGTGATTTGCTTCCCGAGGTAGAAGCAGGACTGCTACGCATTTGCCAGGAATCTCTTACCAATATAGGGAAGCATGCCAAGGCTACTGAGGTTGATGTAAGTCTAACTTTCAATGAGTCGGCAGTAGAGCTGAATGTTAGCGACAACGGTGTTGGCTTTAGGCAGCGGGCTTCAAGTAGTGATAAAAAGGAACATGATACTTTCGGGCTGATAAGTATGCGGGAGCGGGCTCGCGGTTTAGGTGGGACATTTGAGGTGCAGAGTAAAAGAGGGAAAGGGACCCTGGTCAGGGTAGTGATCACTACCGAGGCTGTTTAAAAATGGAAGGGGTTTTCGGGGGCTTTTTGAGTAATGTTGAAGCTAGAAGTTCCGTGAAATGGGCTAAAAGTTGGAGGTAAAGGGCTCTCAAAATTGGTCGAAATTGAAGCCAAAAATAGAAATTAAACAGCCTCCTACCAAATAGGAGGTGTTTGGTGGAAGCTATCAAGATTCTAATTGCTGATGACCATCCGGTAGTCAGAGAGGGACTGCTTGCCATGCTGAGCAGAGAGCCTGACTTTAAGGTCGTTGGAGAGGCTAAGGACGGTGTGGATGCGGTGAATAAAGCTAAGGAGTTGAACCCGGATGTGGTGCTTATGGATCTCCGGATGCCTGAGATGGATGGGGTTGAGGCTATGCGTCAAATAAAGGCAGTGAGACCAGATGTCAAATTCATAATCCTCACTACCTTTAGTGATGACGACTATATTTTCAGTGGCATCGAGGCTGGTGCTCGCGCCTATCTCCTTAAAGATGCTCCGAGAGAGGAGCTGTTCAAGGCGATAAGGGCTGTTTATCGTGGTGAGTCACTCATTCAACCGGTGGTAGCATCAAAGTTGCTTGACCGCTTTACCGAGCTATCTCGCCGAGCTCCATCTGGCGAGGAACTCTCTGAGCGAGAGCTGGAAATATTGCAGCTTGTGGCCAAAGGTGCAGCTAATAAAGAGATCAGTGCTCATCTCTCCATTTCTCAGAGTACAGTTAAGACGCATATAAGTAGTATTTTTCAGAAGCTAGGGGTGAATGACCGAACCGAGGCGGTGACTCAAGCTCTTAAGAGAGGCATAATACGTCTCTAGTCATACTAAAGTATTACCCGATATCGGAGAAAAGACTGACCTGAGGGTCATCCTTTTTCCTACTATAAAACTGACCACTCTCCTGATTATATAGCCAAACTGAGCAGGTAAACTTAAAGCCAGATAACCGGCAACTAGATTAGTTAGGTTATGAGGGAAATACAAGCCTGATATCTTTATATCTAGAGAGGCAAAAGTGGAAAAGATAAGAGTGATGATAGTTGATGATAATGAAGTAGTGAGGGAGGGGCTTAAGAGCATCCTCGGTCCCCAGGACGATATAAATGTGATTGGGGAAGCTGTGGATGGTCTGGATGCGGTGGCAAAGGCGGAGAATTTGAACCCAGATGTTATTTTAATGGATGCCCATATGCCGGGGATAGATGGCACAGAGGCAACCCGACGTATCAAGAGAAGCATGCCCGATGTTAAGATCTTGTTTCTGACAGTTTATGGTGATTATGTTGGTTCAGCACTTGATGCCGGTGCTAGCTGGTATTTGACCAAGGACTGTAGACGTCAGGACCTGATGGAAGCTATCAGGGTCTTAGCCCGAAGCAGCCGGGCCAATGCAAAGCAGGCTAAGTAAGCCGCCTTTAGCTCAAGAAGTCGAGCAGGCCTCCTAGATTTTAGTCTAAGCGAATCTTTGTTGCTGTCACTCGGAGCCCCTTATTTCTCGTTTCTGAGTCTTTCTCCGTAGCTCTTATGGCCCCCTCCTCGTTATTCTGAGGCCATTCTCTGTCATTCTGAGCGTAGCGAAGAATCTCGCCGAAGAGTGGCTTTTTTATCGTTGTCGCTGATGTGAAACCCCAAAATTATTACTCAGGGGGCTTGAATTACGCTCAGAATCTGCTAGAATTGATTTATAGGCTTCAGGGGGTAAAGCCCAGTTCAAAATATTTATGAGGAGGTGGCAACGATGGCTATTTATGTGATGCTGACAACCCTGACCGATGAAGGCAGAAAGACAATTAAAGACAAGCCGCAAAGGATAAAGGAGGTCAACAAGGAAGTTGAGGCTATGGGGGCTAAGGTGCTGGCTCAATATGCATTGCTTGGCCCCTATGATTTTGTAAACATCCTGGACGCTCCGAATAATCAAGTCATCAGCAAGGTAGCTATAGAGTTGGGTGCCAGAGGCACCCTTCAAACTATGACTATGGCCGCTGTTGATGTTGATAGCTTTATTGCTAATCTAAAGAAGTGACTATAGCTGAGCCTAGCTTTGCCCCCTTGAAGCCGTCGCAATAAGCTCTACATTGATTGTGTCTTCTCAGACCGGTATTTCTATTGTTCCTCTTCCCTGAGGAGTTCAAGGAATTTGTAGTAGGCCGGCGGGAGTTGTCCCTCAAATCTGAGAAATGATGGTGTGGGGTATCTGTGCATACCGGACTTGTGGCCTATCTCCAACCCTTGAATGGTTGACTCTATCTTGCTCGTGGGAATAGCGAAGGCAAGCTCATGGTCTTGAGTCAGGGCGAAGTACCGGTCTCCGGCTCCAGACAAAATGAACTGACATTCTTGTGTAAGCATAGGCCGGGCGATAAATCCTGAGCAGGCTATACCGCCACTAGTAGTGGAAGTGAGGACGCCGCCTGTGAGCGCCACAGCACCCTGCACCAACCTGGCTACCTGAGCAGGATTACCGAAGATAAGTATCAGATGAGGTTCAAAGGTGGCAGTGTGGAGGGGTGCGGCAAGCATGTGACTATATTTGCCGTATTCCAGCCTGCTTAGGCTGTGAGCAGTTTTGGCAAATTGCTCTTTGGTGCCTAATCCGATAGACTCTGCATAGCTTCCGTCCAGATAGCCCTTGCCCGGCACAAAGCCCAGGACGAAAGCACCGTGAGGGCAGGATTGGTCTTCTTTGCCAATAGCTATGGTCCATCCGTAGCGCCGTGCCATGGCGATACCTTGACATACCGTAACCTGGATACCTAAGTCACGCTTGGGGATTCGGACTTTTTCCGGGAACTCGCCACTGGATTGGCACATTCTGATGGCGAGAGGGAAGGTCTGGGGCCTGACACAAAAGTTGAGCGCTTCGTTGACCTCTTTTAAATTCACCATGTTCCCCTAAGCTTGCAGAAATCTTGATTATCTTAGGCTGGCCAAAACTGTCTCATAGTTGTCAACGATGCTTTGAATGACCTCACCGACGCTCTTGATTTCCTTTATCATGCCGGCTATGGCACCGCAATAGGCTTGACCATTGGCCATATCACCTTCGAACTGCCCGGCCCGGGAGCGGCTGCTGCCGATAAAGGCCAGTAACTCTTCAACTGAAGCTCCAGCAGCTTCCATATCCATTATTTTGGCGGCTACCTCGTTCTTCAGTATTCTGGTTGGTCCGAGTTTCCTGCCGGTAATCACGGTGTCAGTGTCGCTGGCCTTCACTATTGCTTCTTTGAAGTTTTGGTGAGCATTGCACTCATGGGTAGCTACAAAGCGGGTGCCCATCTGGATACCATCAGCGCCCAGCGCCAGAGCAGCTACTACACCCCTGGCATCGGCAATCCCACCAGCAGCGACCACTGGAATGGTCACTGCATCCACCACCTGGGGAATCAGGGTGAACGTGGTCAGTTCATCCAGTCCATTATGTCCACCAGCTTCATAGCCTTCAGCGATAACCGCGTCTACACCTCGTTTTTCGGCGCTTTGAGCATGCCTCACTGCAGCTACCACGTGGATGACTTTTATCCCGGCTTCCTTGAAGCGGCTGGTGTACAAGGCTGGATTGCCAGCAGCAGTCACCACTACCTTTACTTTGGCATCAATGGCTGTGGCAACCAGCTCTTCAATTTGAGGATTATTTAATATAGGTAGATTAACTCCGAAAGGTTTAGAAGTCAAGCTTTTGGCTATTTTTAATTGTTGTTTCAGGTTTTCTACCTGGTCGCCATTGCGGCTCATCCCAGCGGTGGGGCTGATTAAACCTAATCCACCAGCATTGGAGACCGCTGCGGCTAACTCGGCATTAGCAATCCATACCATGCCTCCTTGAATTATGGGATATTCGATGCCCAGCAGGTCGCAAAGTCTCGTCTTCTTCATTATCCAGACCTCCTTTAATTAAATTAACTTGAATTCTATCACGTCCACCAGCCCCATGTCAGTTAGTTTCAATTCGGGTATTACTGGTAAGGCGAGGAAAGAGAGGATGGCAAAAGGCGCCGGGGGGACATTTCCCAGTCCGGCTGCCAGCTTTTCTACCTTCTCAAATTTGTTAACCACTGCTTCTAGGGGCTCTGGTGAGAGCAAGCCGGCAATAGGTAAAGGTAGGGATGCCAAGACTTTGCCATCGCTGCAGACCACAAGTCCACCCTGTAGCTTTTCAATCTCCTTGATTGCCGTGAAGATATCATGGTCATTGGTGCCAACCACGACTACGTTATGTGAGTCATGGGCTATTGACGAAGCTAGTGCGCCTCGTTTCAGACCAAAGCCTTTAACCAACCCCAGGCCGATGTTGCCACTGGCCTTATGTCTTTCCACGACCACCAGTTTTAAGATATCTTCCTCCAGGTCTGGTAAAACCACACCATCTTTGGTCTTGACTCTCTCAATTCTTTTCTTGGTGATTATCTGGCCGGGTATGATTTCAATAACTGGGAAACTTTCCCCACGTGCGGTTAGTTTCAGTGCCTCGATGCTGAAAGGCTTGATGCGGACGGTATCGGTGAGCTCCTTGGATGGAGTTTCCGGAGGCAGAAGATAGCCACTGTCTCTAGCTACCAGGCGACCTTTGTAAAAGACCATATCTATTTCCAGTCGCGTGAGGTCGTTGATGGTTATAAGGTTGGCTATATAGCCAGGGGCGATGCCTCCCCTGTCGTATAACCTGAAATACTCAGCGGTATTGATGGTTGCCAATTGTATTGCCCGCACCGGCTCAAGCCCGCTTTGTATTGCCTTCCTGACCACAGCATCAATGTCACCTTCGCGGAGCAAATCGGAGCAACTACGGTCATCGACGACAAAGAAGCATCTCTTGTATGTCTTGTCATTAACCAGGGGTAAAAGAGCACCCAGGTTTTTCTCTGAAGAGCCTTCCCGTATCATCAGATGCATCCCCCGTCTCAGCTTTTCTCTCCCTTCCTCTGTGGTAGTTGATTCGTGGTCTGAGCCGATGCCAGCAGCTAGGTAGGCGTTAAGCCGTTTATTGGTGACACCCGGGGCATGCCCGTCAACAACTCTGCCTTTGGCGGCGGCTATCTTACCTAGAACTTGTTTATCGCCATAGATAACACCTGGGAAGTTCATCATCTCGCCAAGCCCGATTACATTCTGCCGTTTGAGCACCTTTTTGATGTCCTGGGCAGTGATTTCGGCGCCGCTGGTTTCCATATGAGTGGCTGGCACGCAGGAAGGAGCCATAAAGAACATATCCAGAGGTAACTTCTGTGCCCAGTCCATGACGAACTTTATCCCTTCGAGGCCGGCAACATTGGTTATCTCATGAAGGTCGGTAACTAGAGCTGAAGTGCCTCTGGGGACTACAGCTTGCGCATAATGGGCGGGATGAAGCATGGAGCTTTCTATGTGGGTGTGACCGTCTATCAACCCTGGAGCCAAGTAATTGCCATTTAAATCAATCGTTTTTTTGGCCTTCTGATAATTGCCGATGCCAGCAATTCTGTCACCATAAATAGCTACATTGCCTTCTTCAATAATGCCGACGAAAGTGTTTATTATCTTGGCGTTCTTAAGCAGCAAGTCTGCCAGGGCATCCCCACGGGCAACCGAGATCAGTTTAGCTAAGCTCATTTTATTTCTCCCAGGCAAATACTACATGTAGCTGCGACCCTTTAGGGTCGCCCTGGCGAGGCTAAAGCCTCGCACTACAGAGGCGGTAGTTTTAATCTATAAAACATATATCCCGCAGGTAGCGAAACTGTTCATTCCAGTCGATACCGTAGCCTACGACAAACTTATCGGGCACGATGAAACCGAGGTAATCAATGGTCACCGGAATTTGATGTCTGGAAGGCTTATCGGTAAGGGCACAAAGCCTTAAAGACGCCGGCTTCTTCTTTCGCAGGTAATCCATCACAAAAGAGACGGTTAGTCCCGTATCAACTATATCCTCGACCACGAGCACATCCCTGCCCTTTATTGGTGTCTTCAGCCCCTGCACCACTTTCACCTTGCCTGAAGTTTCTGTGCCGGCACCATAGCTGGAGAGCTTGACGAAGTCCACCTCTACTGGCAGTTCAAGCTGGCGCATCAGGTCGGCCATAAAAACAAATGAGCCTTTGAGGATGCCGATAAGCAGAGGTTGTTTGCCTTGATAATCTCGCCTGATTTCACCAGCCAGCTTGGCTACAGCATGGCTGATTTGGTTCTGGGTGATTAGAACTTTGGGCTGCGGAGACACGGGATGATTATAACCTTAACCCGCTCCATTGTCTATGTTGCGGAGTGTGGAGGTTAGAATGAGATTGCTTCGCTTCGCTCGCAATGACGGTTTGGTTAATAACCGCACTCTTCTTAGGGCTGTCAGCGCTTGACGATGAGTTTTTTGACTGCTTTCTGAAGGCCTTCGATGGTTAGCTCATACATGGGGAAGATTTTCCGTATCATCAGTACGGTGGGTTCGCTCCAATAGTTTGGTGATTCGGGGTTTAGCCAGACATAGTGAGTGAAATGGTCGGCGATTTGCTTGAGCCGGGCTATCCCCGGCTTGTAGTTTCGTTCGTAGTAGTAGATAGCGCCGTAAACACTGTTCAGCTCTGATGGCGCCATCCAGGCATCTCCTACCAGTATCACCTTGTAGTCCGGTTCCATGATACGTAGCAGGTGGTTGGTGCTTACTGCATCACGTCGTTCGATGTCCTTATAAACGTAGTCATACACGCAGTTGTGGAAATAGTAGTATTGGAAGTCCTTGAAATGAGTGCTGCGGTGCGCTGCTGAGAAGAGCAGACTGCAGAGGTGAGCGAAGGGGTCCATGGACCCCCCCACATCCATGAGGAGAAGCAATTTTACCTTGTTCTTTCGGCTTCGTCTCCAGATTAGCTCAATATCGCCGGCATTTTTAGCGGTGTAGTCGATTGTCTTGTCTAAATCCAGTTCATCTTCAGGGCCGGTGCGATTCAGTTGTCTTAGTCCTTTCAAGGCAACTTCAATCTGGCGGATATCGAGAGTAAGGTCATGACGGTAGTTGCGAAATTGCCTTTGTTCGGCAATCTGTATGGCGCTTCTACCGCCTCCACCGCCACCAAGCCTGAAGCCAGCAGGATGTTGTCCTGAATGTCCGAATGGCGAGGTGCCTCCTCTGCCTATCCAGTAGGCGCCTCTATCATGCTGCTCTGTCTGTTCCCGAAGCCTTTTCTCTAGCTCTTTCAGCAGCTCGTCAAGGTCCATGATGTCGAGCAGTGCTCTTTCCTCGTCGGTTAAGAGCAGCCTGTTGAAGGGGTCTTTAAGCCAATTCAAGATTTGCTCTGTAATCTCTACCGGCGCTTGTATGCCCTTAAAATATTCCTGAAAGGCAACATCATACTGGTCATAGTAAGCTTCACTCTTTACCAGAATGGCCCGGGCAAGGTAATAGAAGTCGTTCAGGCTGGAGATATAACCCCTGGATAAGGCTTCCATAAGGGTCATCCATTCTGTAATTGAGACAGGTACCTTTTTTTCCTTCAGGGTATAAAAGAAGTTAGTAAACATCTTTTTACTTGAGTTACTGTTTGTCAGCGTGATGTATCATAACCGTCCACTGTCTTTGTGGTTTGCCGTTTTTTCATGTAGGTGTTCATGAAATAGGAATAGTCTGTTTCTTTCTTCAACAAGGTACCAGCGAAAGGAATTTCAGTAGGTATTTCCTCGTCTGGTGTGCCGCTTGCCATAAGGACACGAATCCAATCTATCAGCTCGCTTGTTGATGGCTTCTTGCGGAAATCATCAATTCTCCGCAGTGAGTAGAATGTTGCCAAAGCTTGACGAAGGAGGTTATCTCGGATGTCAGGGAAGTGGACTTTGACAATTTCCTCCATGAGTTGGGGGTCTGGAAATTCGATATAGTGGAATATGCAGCGCCGTAGAAAGGCATCCGGGAGCTCTTTTTCAGCGTTGCTGGTTATGATTACTATAGGGCGATGGTTAGCCATAATCGTCTCGTTGGTCTCCGGGATATAAAAGCTCATCTCGTCGAGCTCGTTGAGCAGGTCGTTAGGAAATTCCAGGTCGGCCTTATCCACCTCATCGATGAGAAGCACTACCTGTTCTTTAGAAGAAAAAGCCTGTCCTAGTTTGCCCAGTTTTATGTATTGCCTGATATCAGAGATGTCTTTATCTCCAAAGCGGCTGTCGTTGAGCCTTTGCACGGTATCATAGACATACAGTCCTTCCTGGGCTTTGGTAGTTGATTTTATGTTCCAGACGATCAGCTTCTTATCAATACCTTTGGCGATGCTGTGAGCCAGCAGTGTTTTTCCTGTCCCTGGCTCGCCTCTGACCAGCAAAGG
>JBBISW010000004.1:0-1585 GCA_037441105.1 Chloroflexota bacterium | reverse complement strand
TAGTCTATATTGAGGGATAAAGCAATTTAGCCGGTGGGGACTTTTTCGTGATAGGAACATACATTAGCAAGGGCAATTGCTGCTCTTTGAAGAGAAGGCATGACAGCAATACCAGATTGGAGGAATTGGTCTTGGATTCTTCTCCTGTCTATCTCCATGTCTATCTTGTTTGGGTCAGTTGCTAGTTCTCCCAGAACGGCCAAGAGTGGCTTTTTGAACCTTCTCTTTATATCCAGGAGTACCTGTGCACGCCTTTCTGAGTCTGTTCCAGGCATTCCTGTGAGTTGCGGGGTTCCGTAGAAGTAGATACGGTCAGTGATTAGGGTGTCTATTCCACCCCAGGAAAGTAGGATTTCCAGGGTTTTTTCAAATAGCGAAGGTGGTAGTGTTGGGGCTCCGACATCAAAGGGATTTCTGAAGCTTGTTCCGACTGATGGAAAGAGAGTCTTAAGGCGCTCTTGAATTTCAGTGGGAGCGATAGGAATCTGAAGTCCAACTTGCTCGCAGGCATCGCTGGCAGCGACTCCTACTGCACCTCCACCACCAACTACTGCGACCCTACGTCCGATGCCTTCTGAGAAGTGAGGGAAAAGGGTTGTGGTATCAAGGAATTCTTCAAAGCTGTCTACTAATACCGTCCCGGTTTGCCTGGAAAATGCTTCCCATGCAGTTTTCTCCCCACCAAGAGAGCCAGTATGGCTATTAACTGCCCTTTTACCGATCTCTGTAAGCCCACCTTTCCATACGATTAGCGGTTTTTCCCTTGAGAGGCTCTTGGCAAGTTTAAAAAAACGCCTCCCGTCTTTAACCCCCTCTAAATAAGCGGCGACGATTCTGGTCTCAGGGTCAGCAGTCAGATATTCCAAGAAGTCGCTTTCATTTAAATCGCAAGCATTTCCATAGCTTATGACCTTGCTGAACCTTAGTCCATATCCGCTGGCTGCCCAGATGAAGTGAGTGGCTATTCCACCGCTTTGTGAAATAAGGGCAACATTCCCGCTTTCCTTGGGATATTTGGCGCCGGGCAGAAGAGTGAGTCCACCTCGGGGGCAATACACACCGAAGCAATTGGGGCCTATAATGCGGAGTTTGCCTTTGGCTAGCATCGCTATTTCTTGCTCAAGCTTGCGTCCGTCTTCACCTGCCTCACTAAAGCCGGCGGTAAATATCGCTAGTGCTGGCACTCCTTTAGCTATGCAGTCTTCTATGACCTTGGGGACGGAGCTTGCCGGTGTACTGATATAAACGAAATCAACAGTCTCAGGGATGTCTCTAACAGTGGGATACACCTTAAAGCCCAATATTTCATTACTATCGGGATTAACTGGGTAGAGTTTACCCTTGAACCCGAACTCTATCAGTGCTCTCAAGAATTGGTTTCCAGGTTTGCCCTCCTCAGCCGAGGCTCCCACCACAGCCATTGAGTTCGGGTGAAATATAGGCTCGAATGCCTTGAGTTTATCCATTGGTTACTTGTGTCTGGTTAAAATCTTATGTCTCAAGCAGGGCATAAAACCAACAAATTCTACACCAAAGTGGGGTTGATGCCAAACGATGTTGGTTTGACGATAGTGTTAAGCTAAAA
>JBBISW010000003.1:29757-43374 GCA_037441105.1 Chloroflexota bacterium | reverse complement strand
CAATCAGGATGGTAAACTCATAGCCAAGGCTACAGGCACAACCATTCCCCTGGTTCAGAATCAGGTCTAGTACACTGGCTGTTATTTCTCTTGAATACTTAGAGCATGTCACAATCATAGAACCTCTCACCATAGAGCCGCAGAGATTGTCTATATAATATCATTCTGAGGAGTCCCAACAAATTGGGGCGACGAAGAATCTGCGAGATTATTCGCTTCGCTCAGAATGACATTCAATCGTTTGTAGACAATCTCAGCCGCACAGCACTGATTTGACCTTTTGTCGCTTAAATTGTATTCTATGTAAGTTCCAACAATTGTGTTCAGGACCATGATATGAAGATACTTCTCGTCTATCCACAGTATCCAGAGACATTCTGGAGTTTCAAGCATGCGTTGAAGTTCATCTCTAAGAAAGCGGCTTATCCGCCCCTGGGCTTGCTGACGGTTGCAGCGATGCTCCCCAAGGAGTGGGAGACAAAGCTCGTCGATATGAATGTAACAGACCTGAGTGATAGAGATATTAGATGGGCTGACTATGTTTTTATCAGTGCCATGGCGGTGCAAAAAGATTCAGTTAAATGTGTTCTTAGAAAGTGCCAGAGATTGGATGCTAAGGTCGTTGCTGGTGGCCCGCTTTTTACTACCGAGCATGAAGAATTCGATGGCGTAGACCATTTTGTCCTCAATGAGGCTGAGATTACACTCCCACTCTTTTTGGAAGATTTGAAGAACGGCCAAGCCAAGCACATTTATACCTCTGATACGTGGCCAGACATAACGACGACACCTGTACCATCCTGGGAGCTTGTTGATATGAGAAAATATTCCTCGATGAGCACCCAGTACTCCCGTGGTTGCCCTTTTAATTGCGAATTTTGTGATATTGCCCTCCTCAATGGGCGGGTGCCGAGAACAAAAGATAAAGACCAGCTATTGAGGGAGCTGGATGCGTTATACAATCGAGGTTGGCGAAGCAGCGTCTTTATTGTGGACGATAACTTCATCGGGAACAAGAGGAAATTAAGGACGGAAATTCTGCCAGCTATAGCCGATTGGATGAAGAAGAAAGGGCGTCCGTTTTCGTTAATCACTGAAGCATCTGTTAATCTCTCGGATGATGAAGAACTGGTGCGGTTGATGGTGGAGGCCGGCTTCGATTCGGTGTTCATTGGTATTGAAACAACGAACCAAGAAAGTCTATCTGAGTGCGGCAAACTTCAAAACAAGAACCGTGATTTAGTAGATTCAGTGAAGAAGCTTCAGAACTATGGCTTGCAAGTCTACGGTGGATTTATTGTTGGCTTTGACAACGACCCTCCAAGCATTTTTGAATCCCAAATCAATTTTATTCAAAGGAGCGGCATTGTTACGGCGATGGTTGGTTTGCTGAATGCACCTCCGGGTACAAGACTATTCCGACGATTGAAAAAGGAGAACCGTTTGACCAGAGCCTTTTCTGGCGATAATACAGATTGCTCGATTAACTTCATTCCCAAGATGGGCTACGGAACGCTCATAAATGGTTACAGGAAACTCATTAAAACCATTTACACACCAAAGCAGTACTATGAAAGGATTAAAACCTTCCTGCAGGAATACAAACCACTGCGGGGGAGACCATTACGTCCTCAGCTTGCACACCTTGAGGCATTTATTAGGTCTATTTGGGTTTTAGGCATCAAAGAAAAAGGGAGACAGTATTACTGGAGGCTTCTTGCCTGGACATTGGCAAGGCGCCCGCAGTCCCTTCCCATGGCAATAACACTTGCCATCTATGGATTCCACTTCCGCAAGATTACAGAAAGATATGCTGAGGCCCCGGTTTGATGCGATGCTCAAACCTGATCGGGATAAATAATCGTTGAGTCATGGCCAGTTGACAAGGTTTAGGAGTTGTGTTATTATCACTGCCAGTGAAGGTCGAAATGCATAACCAGGCTAGCGGAAATCGCTTCTTTTTCTTCTTTTTCTTTAGCACGCCTCCGTGCGGGCCTGGGAGGGCATTGACCTAATTAGGCGAACAGGGAAAAGTACATCGAAAGCAAAAAGCCTCCCAGGCGGGAGGCTTTTTTGTTAGGTTTGAAATGAGAAATTTAGAGATTATTAAGGTCGGTTGGATATGAGAGCTAGAGATACGATTCCTAAGCTGATAAAGAGCAACTGCGAAAGATGGCCTACCAGAACGGCTATGTGTATGAAGAATCGTGGTATCTGGCGGAGATATAGCTGGAAAGATTACTACGAAAAGGTCAAATACCTCTCGCTGGGATTAATAAGCCTTGGCTTCAAACCGGGAGACGTAGTCTGCATTATAGGCGATAATGAGCCCGAATGGTTCTGGGCTGAGTTCGCTGTCCAGGCAGCCGGCGGCATCGCTACCGGTATCTTTGTTGACTCTATCCCATCTGAAGTGAAATATATCGCCACTCACTCTGGCGCCAAATTCGCCATAGTTAACGACCAGGAACAAACTGACAAATTCCTCGAGATTAAGGACGAGTTGCCTTCACTCAAGAAGGTGATTTACTGGGACCCCAAAGGCCTGAAGAACTACGATGACCCAATACTTATAAGCTTTGCTGATGTCATAGAACAGGGCAAGGAATATGAGAAGACACACCCCAATTTGTTTGAGCAGAACGTGGAGAAAGGTAAGGGGGATGGCGGTGCCTTTATTTACTACACCTCGGGAACCACTGGTTTACCTAAAGGAGCAATGCTTACCCATAAAGCCCTGATAAACACCGCTCAGGGGTTTGTTAGTCGTTATCCACTGACCGAGGACGATGATTTGGTCTCCAACTTTCCACCGGCCTGGGTGGGTGATAGTTTCTTCGCTACTATTCCACATTTGCTCACGGGGGCAAGGCTTAATTTCTCTGAGGAGCCAGAGACTATAGCTGCGGATACCAGGGAAGTTGGTCCTGACTTCGTGATATATGGTCCGCGTCAGTGGGAAGGTCTGGTCAGCGAGATTCAGGTGAAAATAACCGATGCCAATCCCTTGAAACGCTTCTTTTATCACTTGTTTATGCCTGTGGGCTATAAGGTGGCGGACATGAGCTTTGAAGGCAAAACGCCCAATTTGCTCTGGCGGGCACTTCATGGGGTAGCGTATGCATTCTTGTTCCGACCACTAAAGGATAAGCTGGGGTTGGGTAAGGCCAGGTTTGCCGTTACTGGAAGTTCTGTACTTAGTCTGGATACCTTTCGGCTGATTCACGCTGTAGGCATTGAACTGAGGCAGAGCTATGCCAGCACGGAAGCTGGTTTTATCTCCTCCCACGGCAAAGGTGAGATTGACTTCCAGAGCGTGGGACGACCGGCTTCTGGAACTGAGGTCAGGTTGACTGAAGAAGGAGAACTGCTGGTTAGAAGTGAGTGTATTTTTAGCGAGTACTACAAAGACCCGGAGAAAACAGCGGTTGTTGTGGTGGACGGATGGTGCCATACGGGGGACGCCGTACACATCAATGAAAATGGACATCTAATATTCTTGGACCGGCTGGAGCATATGGGGGAATTGGTTTCTGGCACCAAGTATGCTCCGCAGTATATCGAGGGCAGACTCCGGTTCAGCCCTTATATCAAGGACGCTATGGTCATTGGAGGTAAGGATAGGGAGTTTGTCAGCGCTATAGTGAACATGGATTTTGCCATGGTCGGCAAGTGGGCTGAGCGCAAAGGCATTCCTTATACTACCTTTGTTGACCTATCTCAGAAGGAAGAGGTCGCTGATTTAGTGCAACAGGACTTGATGCGGGTAAATAGCTATCTGCCGGAGGCAGCCAGAGTGAAGAAGTTTGTCTTGCTGCACAAGGAGTTCGACCCTGATGAGGCTGAACTTACCAGGACCAGGAAGCTGAGGAGGGACTTCATGGAACAGCGGTATAAAGATTTGATTGAGGCCATGTATGGCGATAAAGACAGCGTGATTGTAGAGGCGCCGGTAACATACAGAGACGGTAGGAAAGGGATGGTGTCCACCGCTATCAAGGTCAGGAGTGTCTAGGAAGGTATAGAAAATGGCTGAACTGCTTCAATATACAATCACCGGTATAGCCGTGGGAATGATTTATGCTTTGATCGCCCTTGGTTTTGCCTTGATCTGGAAGTCCAGCAGTGTGGCTAACTTAGCCCTGGGGCAGTTGGTGCTGATTTCCTCCTGGTTCACCTACGGGATGCTGGTTCAGGCTAAGCTCCCATACTGGATTGGCTTTCCTCTAACTATTCTTTTTGCCCTATTCCTTGGATGGATGATTGAGCGGTTTACATTGCGGCCTCTAATCGCCCAGCCTATTCTGTCTCTAATCACGGTAACATTGGGTGTGGGCTACTTCCTTGAGGGCCTGGTGACATTTATCTGGCCTGTTAGCGTGGGCGCACTGCCGCGATTCTTCCCCCAGGAGCCCATTCATATTGGGCCGGCGGTGGTTTCTCAAGAATACATCTGGGCTGCAGGCATATCCCTGCTTCTATTTGGTCTCTTATCCTTGTTCTTCAAATACCACAAGATGGGCATTGCTATGAGGGCGACTGCTGATGACCAGTTGGCAGTTCAAGCCTGTGCTATACCGGTAACTAGCGTTTTCTCCACATCGTGGATGTTTGCCTGTGTGGTAGCTGCCATTGGCGGCGTGCTAATCTCCAGCATCGGCGGCATTACCCATGGCTTGGTTGAGACAGGGCTGAAATCATTCTCAGTGGTGATACTTGGTGGTCTGGACTCCTTCGTCGGCTGTATTGTGGCGGGACCGATAATAGGGTTGTGTGAGAACCTTGGTGGCGGTTACCTCACTCAATTTATTGGGCCTGGCATAAAGGATATCATTCCGTTCATTATCATAATAATCGTCATGGTCATAAAGCCGTATGGCTTATTTGGTGAAACCAGGATAGAGAGGATTTAGCAGGAATGGATTTACCTTGCGGTACCCGCAACTACGACTATGCCAGAGACATGGCAGTCTTGCGAACCAAGACTCATTGGGTGTTGTTTATTGCTCTGTTGGCCATCCTCTTTACCGCCCCGCTGTATTTGAGCAATTACTGGCTGGGGGTAGCCAATATAATTGGCATTACCATAATTGCTGTCACCGGATTAAATATCCTTATAGGATACTGTGGACAGTTATCTATTGGCCATGCCGGCTTCATGGCTGTTGGTGCTTATACCACGGCCATTCTGACCGGAAAACTTGGTTTTCCGTTCCTGGCAGGGCTAATCTGTTCTGGCTTCAGCGCTGGGCTTATAGGGCTTATCTTCGGTCTTCCATCGGTAAGGGTCAAGGGATTTTATCTGGCGATTACAACTATTGCAGCTCAATTTATCATCATCTGGATTATTAACCACTGGGCGCCAGTAACCGGTGGCTTTGTTGGTATTAGCGTACCGTACGCCTCAATTGGAGGTGTGGCATTCAAAAGTAAAGCCAGCCAGTTCTATCTGATTATGATAATCACGGTAATCTGTATATTGCTCGCCAAGAATCTGACGAGAGGGAGGGTAGGCAGAGCCTTCATTGCCGTCAGAGACAACGATTTAGCTGCTGAGGTAATGGGTATCAACCTCACTTACTACAAACTTCTCGCCTTCTTTATCGGCTGTTTCTTTGCTGGCATAGCCGGCGCCTTGTTCGCTCACTGGGTCGGCTTTATGAATGCTGAGAGCTTTACCCTTTCTGATTCAATACTGTACATAGGTATGGTGATTATCGGTGGCTTAGGCACTACTCTGGGCCCCATCCTCGGGGTGATTTTTATTCGGCTTTTGCAGCAGGGGATAATGTATATCTCTCCGCTTCTGGAGAGCACTTTTCCGACTTTGCCAGCCGGATTTACCACCGGTATAGGCCCAATGGTTTTCGGCCTGGTAATTATCCTGTTTCTGGTACTCGAGCCGCGGGGACTGGCACACCGATGGACACTGTTCAAAGCTGCCTACCGCCTGTGGCCATTCTCGTATTAACATGAGGAGGTATAGAGATGTAGTGTTTAGAATAACCTTGCAATACTCAAAAAGCCTATTAAAAAATGAAGGAGGATACAGATGACAAGGAAATTACTAATAGTAACCACGATTTTATGTCTGGCATTGATAGTGGCTTTGCTGCCGCTTGCCAGCGCCTGCGCTCCTAAAGCCCAGCCCGGTCAGGTACTAAAGGTAGGCATGATGACTCCCACCACCGGCAAAGCTGCTGAGAAAGGACGCCCCATGGGCCATGCCAATCTCGATGCTATTAAATACCTTAATGACGAGCTTGGTGGTACCGGAGGCTATCCTATCGAAGTTTTGTGGTTGGATAGTGCCTACGATGCTGCCAAAGTGCTTCCCATCCTTGAAAGATTCATGGACAAGGGCTGTTTACTGTTTACCACCTCCTCGTCTTATGAAATGACTGTGGCCAAGGAATCGGCTAACCGGGCTGAGTTCCCCGGCATAGCCTGCTTCACTTCCCCAGTATTGTACCGCCCGCCAAAGCATATTTATGGACAGACGCCTGACTATGGTGATGATGCCATAGCCTTTGCCAGCTTTTATATGAAGAACATCTGGAAAGGACCGGGTAAGCCCAAATTTGCGCTGCATCTGCTCAACAACCCAACTGGTTATGGGGCTCGAGATGGCTTGCGGGCCAAAGGCGAGGAATTGGGCATCGAAGTTATTTCCATCGATGAGCACGCGGCAACCACCACTTCTGAAATAGAATCGCTGACCCGCATTAAGGCGAAGAAACCTGACGTCTTGTTCATCTCCAGCACGCCAGCGCCTACTGCAGTTATTATCAAAAATGCCAAAGACCTTGGTATGTATCCGGGCATAACCATCGGCTGTGCCCATGCCAGCTTCACTAAGGCTCTAATTGACTTGGCTGGAGCCAATGTTGTCGAGGGTGTTTACGGCACCTTTCCTACTGTGATGTGGGGGGAGGATGTGTCGGGCATGGCCAAGATGACGGAATACTGCAAGAAGCTGCACCCCGATGACTACGGCAACATGGATTACATTACCGCATGGGCACAAAGCCTCATCGTTGCCAAGATTCTGGAAGTGGCGGTGAAGAATGCCGGCTATGATGTATTGGCTAAGGGTGATGTGGGAGCGTGGAGAGCTGTCGAAGCCCAGGGCATCCAGAAGCTGAAGAACTATGATGTCGGTGGCCTTCAAGGTCCGGTGAGCTATACTGCGGGGGACAACAGGCTTACCAAGTATAACCGGATTTATCGGATAGTAGGTGGTAAGATAGCGGAACCGAGCAAATGGATTGAGTCACCGCTAGTAAAGTATGAAGAGTACGAATGGTTTGGTAAGTAAAATTTATTGATTGAATCAGGGTCTCCCCCAGTTGGGGGAGACCCTGTAGAGGGCAAGTCTGACATGCTTAGACTGAATAACATCGAAGTCGCCTATCTAAATGTAATCAGGGTATTACATGGCATCTCCATGGGTGTGGAAGACTGCTCCGTGGTCGCTCTGCTTGGAGCTAACGGAGCCGGTAAGACTACTACGCTCAAGGCGATATCCGGTCTGCTTCGAGTTGAGGAAGGTGAGGTGATTGATGGCAATATTGAATGGGATAGCCAGAGGATTGATAAAAAGAGTGCTGTGGAGATAGGCAAGCTTGGTATCGTTCAGGCTCTGGAGGGGCGACGGGTCTTTGGGCATCTGACGACCGAGGAGAACCTGCTGGTGGGCGCTCACAACCGTAGAGACCGCCATGCTATCAGAGAGGACCTGGGTGTGGTTTACGATTACTTCCCACGGCTTAAGAATCTGCGGCATAACATCGCGGGCTATCTCTCCGGTGGTGAGCAGCAAATGCTGGTTATCGGCAGGGCGATGATGTCAGCACCAAAACTTATGATGCTCGATGAGCCCTCGCTAGGCCTGGCACCGATGCTGGTCGAAGAGATATACGATATCATAGAGCGATTTAACACTGAGAAGAAAACATCGATTCTACTCGTGGAACAGAATGTCAGAATTGCTCTCAATATCGCCCATTACGGCTATGTGATGGAAAGTGGGCGAGTTGTCCTTGATGGTACTGCTGATTTCCTCAAGAATAATGAAGATGTGAAGGAGTTCTACATGGGGCTATCGGCAGTCGGCACCAAGAAAAGCTACCGCTTGGTAAAACACTACAAGAGACGCAAAAGGTGGCTATAACAGACAAAGTCAAAATGTAAAAGGCAAAATGCAAAATGACAAGTTAGAATTCAAAGAGGAATTTAAAAGTAGTTTTTAGATTTTGATTTGTAATTTTGACTTTTGCCCTTTGAATTTTAAGTTGGTTATAGTGGCAGGTAATGATTGGCCAAGCCCTTACTAGGCTTCCTTGCCCAGGTAAGCTGATATAACCTGTGGGTTGGTCTTTATCTCCGCAGGCGTGCCCTCAGCGATCTTGCGTCCGAAATCGAGAACCGCAATCCTATCAGCTAAGTCCATAACCACCCCCATATCATGCTCCACCAGAACAATACAAGTAACCCCGTCTCTCAAGACCGGTGTCTCAGGATAGGTTTCGCCCTGCCCCTCAAATATATCGATAATGAACCTGGCAATATCTTCTTTCTCCTCCAGATTCATCCCTGCCATCGGTTCATCGAGGAGCAGGATTTTCGGCTCCAGTGCCAGTGCCCTGCCTAATTCAACCCTTTTTCGCATCCCGTAGGGGAGAGCCCCGACAATCTTCTTTCTAATCGGCTCTATTTCCAAGAAGTCGATGATGTCCTCCACCGCCTTGCGGTGTTGGATTTCTTCTTTATGAGCTGGCCCGAAATATAGAGCGGTGCTGAGTGTGTTCTGCTTCATAAGGATATGTCTGGCAGCCATGAGGTTGTCTAGTGTGCTTAAGCCGGCATATAGCTCTATGTTCTGGAAGGTTCTAGCTATGCCTAACCGGGCTATCTTATCTGGACGAAGCTTGGTGATTCTTTGTCCTTCGTAATATATTTCACCTTCTTGGGGTTTATAGAATCCGTTTATACAATTGAGGATGCACGTTTTGCCGGCACCGTTTGGCCCAATGACGGCTAAAATCTCTTTGTCTCTTACATCGAGGCTAATGTCTATAAGCGCTCTAACACCGCCAAAGGAAAGGTAGATGTTTTCAATCCGCATCTTTACCTGATTTTCGCTTATCATCTGTTGCTGCATGGCCGCAGATTGTGAGTGTTGTCTCCCACTTTTTAGCATTTTATTCCAACTTCATTATTTGTTAAACATGTAGTAGCGAGGCTTTAGCCTCGCCCAAAGCGACCTTAAAAGGTCGCAACTACATTGGGAAAGATTGTTGCTGCGCACTCTTTAGACTCGACTCTAATCCAATTCAGGTTATATTATCATTACCCAGTATATAGTTCAAATTGCCTTTTCATAAGATTTTCCTTACAATATGCCAGCACCCGGATGTGAGATTGAAAAATTTACATAATTCGCCGTGAGATGAGACAAAATGAGTAAGTTTGCAGAAAAGTTACGGCGCGCCTATACAGGTTCGGCGCCATCTATGGGCTTCCGGAAGTCTGCTGAGACAGAACCTCCTCCACTACTGCTCGTTGCCAATCTAACAAAGGCAAATCTTACCGAAGCCAAGGCCATAGCTGGTGGCATAGACGCTGGGGTTGTGAACAACGGGGATATTAATGCCAAGAGCTTTGGGCAATTGGCCAAAGCTCTTGGGGATATTCCTCTGGGGATATTTCTGGAAAGTGTCGATAAGGCAGAGACCGCCAAGTCTATCGAGTTAGGCAGTGATTTTGTCGTTTTTGGCTTGAGGACACCGCTTGAGGCAGTGAATAAGGAAGGGCCAGGCAAGATACTTAAAATAGACCCTTCACTGGACCAAGGCCTGGTCAGAGCTATAAATGCGTTGCCACTGCAGGTTGACGGAGTGCTGGTAAACGGTGAGGAGTCCTTGATTACCATTGAGCGCTTACTCATTTACCGACGCTTTGCCGAGCTTTTGGATAAGCCACTGCTAATAACACCGGGTTCATCGGTAACCAGTGACGAACTGAAAAGTCTGTACGAAGCTGGAGTTAACGGGTTGATACTGTCTGAAGGTTTCCCTGCGGAGGCATTTGCTGAGCTGAAAAAGACAATCGGTGGTCTATCCCGGACTGCTAAACGAAAAGCTAGGGGTGCTGTGTTATTGCCTCGGCTCGGCGGTGAGTCAGAGGCTGAGGCAGAGGAGGAGGAAGAGGAAGAGGAGATTTAGCGGCTTACTACATTATGATTAGGCAATGTCAGTCCCAGGATATTCAAGCAGTATATACGGTCATCAATGAGGCAGCTAAAGCTTATAAAGGGGTTATCCCTCCAGATTGCTACCACGAGCCCTATATGCCAATGGATGAGCTCAGCAGGGAAATGCAGCAAATGTCTTTCTTTGGCTGGCAGGATGAAGAGCAGCTTGTTGGGGTTATGGGCTTTCAGCGAGTCAAGGATGTTACTTTGACAAGGCATGCCTATGTGGTGACCTCACGGCAAAAGCAGGGGATTGGCAGCCAGTTGCTCAAATATCTCAAGGGGCTTTGTGAAACCAGGCGGTTACTGGTAGGAACATGGGCTGACGCCCGTTGGGCGATAACATTTTATGAAAAGCGCGGTTTCTGCCTCTTGTCTGATAAGGATAGACTCCTCAGAACCTACTGGCGAATACCTGACCGCCAGATAGAAGTTTCGGTCGTCCTCGGTTTGGACTTGCCTTGACAAGCATGACAGCAAGCCTTGGTTTGTTCTTACTTTCCGCTGCCGGCATATCTCTTTCTGGCGTCATGTTGCCCGGGCCTCTTACCGCTGCAACCATAGCTAAGGGCTACCGAGAACAAAACGCCGGCATCTTCATCGCTCTGGGGCACGCCGTCATCGAATTGCCTCTGATAGCGCTCATCTATTTCGGTTTTGCTCACTTCTTTACTTCTCCCGAGGTTAAAAGAATTATCGGCCTGGCTGGCGGCTTAATGTTGATTGTTATGGGCTTAATGGTGTTGTGGAACGTCAGAAAGGCTCAAGCTGAGGCTGTTGACTTGCCGTACAGCTCTTTGGTCACTGGAATTATGATGACCGGGGCTAACCCCTATTTCTTCTTATGGTGGGCGACCATAGGTATAGCCCTAATAGCCACTGCCGCTCAGTTCGGCATCTGGGGCTTGGTTGTTTTTGCCGTGGTGCACTGGTCGTGTGATTTGGTTTGGGAACAGTTTGTCTCGATGAGCGTATTTAGGACAAGGCACTTGTGGACACAAAAAGTTCAAAGGATTGTTTTTGGTATCTGTGCTGCTGTTTTGGTCGGCTTCGGCGTCTGGTTCTGCGTTTCGGTCTTTATTTAGGTGATTCCTAGCCCGAGCACATGCCCTGTATTGACTGGAGGTATTTGCCTTCGGTCTTTATAGCTGGAGCGATTACCATCTTGACTTTGTGCATGTCCTTTATGGTGAGAGCGCCGCAGACACCCATTGCGGTGCGTAAGGCACCTACGAAATTCTCAGTACCATCGGTAACTGAGGTAGGCCCGAACAGCAGCCGTTCTAGCGGAGCTCGGATGCCAGCCTTAATCCGTGTGCCTCTGGGTAAAGAGGGATGGGGATGCGCCATGCCCCAGTGGTAGCCTTTCCCTGGGGCTTCTTCGGCTTGTGCCATAATTGACCCCAGCATTACAGCGTCAGCTCCTGAGGCGAAAGCTTTGCACAAATCGCTGCCGGTGCGGATACCACCATCGGTTATTACCGCCACATATTTCCCGGTTTCCTTGAAATAAGCTTCACGGGCAGCGGCGCAGTCCATGGTGGCTGTCACTTGCGGAACACCAACGCCGAGCACCTCCCTGGTGGTGCAGGCAGCTCCGGGCCCAACGCCGACCAGGATACCGTCTATACCGGTTTTCATAAGTTCCAGGGCAGCGCTGTAGGTGACGCAATTGCCCACTATGACCGGCATGGGAGCTACCGTTTGGCACAGCTCGGAAAAGATAAGCCCGCGATAGCTCTTTGAGGTATGGCGTGCCGTGGTGACAGTGGATTGGACCATCAGGATGTCGGCACCGGCTTCTTTGGCGACTGGGGCTAATCGCTTGGTAGTGGCCGGGATTACTGAGACAGCGCAGGTAGCTCCAGCTCGTTTTATTGTCTGGATGCGCTCGCTGATGAGCTTCTCTTTAATGGTTTGGGAGTAAATTTTCTGGAGAAGCGAGGTGACCTCAGTAGCAGAAGCCTGGGTGATTTCAGCCAGAATCTCGTCAGGCTTCTCATATCTTGTCTGGACACCATCCAGATTGAGCACAGCCAGTCCGCCCAGTTTATGCAGCAGTATGGCAAAATTTGGGTCAACCACAGCATCCATGGCCGCAGCCAGGATTGGGATAGAAAAAGTAAAGTTCCCGATGGTAAACTCTATGTTTGTCTGGTCGGGGTTGATGGTTATATCACCGGGCACGAGGGCAACTTCCTCGAAACCGTAGGCGCGTTCCATATCTTTGAATTTTGGGACAGCCATATTCCTCGTGCCTTAAGAAGTTATTGTGCAGACTATAGCAAAGGCGAGGAATTAAAGTCAAGGAGGAGCTGATTTGGTTACCTTGTCATTCTGAGCGCAGCGAACAATCTCATCGAAGTTCTCGATGGAGTCTGTTATGAGTGAGATTCTTCGGTTGCTTCATCCCCCTCAGAATGACAGGGCGAATAGGGTGATTCAGTGTGAATGGGCTAGACCCTTTCGCCATAGTAGGATATAATTATCCACTAAAGCGTGCCTGCTCTCTACATTGTAGCTACACCGATCGGCAATTTGGAAGATATCTCTTTGCGAGCATTGCGTCTGTTGGAACAGGTGGACTTGATTGCTGCTGAAGATACGCGTACCACTCGCCAGCTACTCAATGCCTATGGCATAAAGACACCGTTGACCAGTTATCATGAGCATAATAAGCGGGCTAAGCTTGGTTACCTTCTGGATTGTCTTAAGGAGAAAGACGTGGCATTGGTCTCGGAAGCAGGAATGCCGGGGTTGAGTGACCCCGGTTATGAACTTATTGCGGCGGCTATTGAGCGCGGCATCTCCGTCGTGCCTGTTCCTGGTGCCTCGGCGGTGATTACAGCTCTGGTGGTCTCTGGATTGCCAGCTAATCAGTTTCTGTATCTCGGCTTCTTGCCTCGTCGCCCGGGAGCCAGGCGACGTCTCCTCCGGTCTGTGGCTGATGAACCCCGGACTATGGTTGCCTTTGAAGCGCCACATCGGCTTTTAGCAACGCTAGGGGATGCACTGGAAATCTTCGGAGATAGGAGGGTGGCGGTCTGTCGTGAACTTACTAAGGTTTACGAGGAGGTGTTCAGGGGTAGATTGAGCCAGGCGATAGCGCATTTTGCTCAGCCGAGAGGCGAGTTTACCCTGGTCATCGAAGGCAAAGTGAAGCAGGAAGCGGAAATTAATGAGCAGATTGAGAGAGAACTGCGCAGGCTTTATCAGCAGGGGGCTAGAGCTAGACAGGCTGTGTCTCAGTTATCAGAAACTAGCGGTATATCGAAAAAGAAACTCTACCAAGCCTGGCTGAAGCTGAGTAAAGGAGGCTAATTTGAATAGAGGTTGTATTGCTGTAGGCGAAATCAAATGTG
>JBBISW010000003.1:26218-29657 GCA_037441105.1 Chloroflexota bacterium | reverse complement strand
GTAAAGGAGGCTAATTTGAATAGAGGTTGTATTGCTGTAGGCGAAATCAAATGTGATGGCTGTAACCACCTTATCGAGCATGGGGAGCGATATTTGCTCATTGAGGAAAAGGAAGAGGAGAAATTTCGCTTCTGTGTTGACTGCTGTTTTAAAAAAGGCTATGCCACTTATGTGAAAGAGAAAGGTGAGCAGGTGCTAACCTTTTTCCCGACGAGGTTGGATTCATGAGAGAATGTTTGGTTGTCATTGCGAGGAGTGGTAGCGACGTGGCAATCCCGGTGCAGGGTGGAGCAATCATGAGGTTGCCACGCTTCGCTCGCAATGACAGGGTGGACTTACTAGAACCCCCTAGATTCATGCTAGAATTCAGGGCCAAAATTTTTTCTACGGAGCACATAATTGGCTGAGCATATTCTGGTTGCAGTTGCCTGGCCTTACGCCAATGGTTTGCTTCACTTGGGACACATCGCTGGAGCTTACCTGCCGGCGGACATTTTCGCCCGATACCACCGTTGCAAAGGCAACAAAGTATTGATGGTCTCAGGTAGTGACCAGCACGGGACGCCGATTACCTTGCGTGCTGAGCAAGAGAATAAATCGCCGCAGGAAATAGTCGCTAAGTACCACAAGGAGTTTCTCGATTGCTGGCAGAAACTGGGCATTTCTTTCGATTTGTTTACTACCACTGGCACTCTGAACCACACTCAGGTTGCTCATGATATTTTCCTTAAGCTGTTGGATAGGGGCTATATCTACAAGGATGCTGTGCCCCAAGCTTATTGTCCTCAATGCCAGCGCTTTCTCCCCGACCGCTATGTTGAGGGCACCTGTCCTTACTGCGCCTTTCCGCAAGCACGCGGTGACCAGTGCGATGAATGCGGCCGGACCATGAATCCCAGCGATTTACTTGACCTTCGCTGCCGTATTTGCTCTACGCCCCCGCGCTTTGAGGTCTCCGAGCATTTCTTCCTTCGCCTCAGCGCCTTTGAGAATAGACTGAAAGCCTGGATAAAGGAGCAGACCCACTGGCGTCAAAACGTGCTGAATTTCACTCTGGGCTTTCTTGAGGGTGGGCTTAAAGACCGGGCGATAACGCGCGATATAGATTGGGGAGTGACCGTGCCCCAGCCCGGCTTTGAACGCAAACGCATCTATGTCTGGTTTGAGGCTGTGATTGGCTATTTTTCGGCGAGCAAAGAATGGGCAAAATCGCACGGCGGTGATACCGCCTGGCAGCCTTTCTGGAGCGGCAAAGCCAAAAGCTTCTACTTTATCGGTAAAGATAACATTCCCTTCCACACGCTTATCTGGCCAGCGATGTTAATGGGCTATGAGAACCTGAACCTTCCCTACGATGTTCCGGCTAATGAATTTCTGACCATCGAAGGTAAGCGGCTTTCTACCAGTCGCAACTGGGCAGTATGGCTGCCCGACTATTTGCAGCGGTATGACCCTGACCCGCTGCGTTATCTCTTGTCCGTAAACATGCCAGAAACCGGGGATACTGATTTCTCCTGGCGTGAATTTCTCCGCCGTAACAACGACGAGCTGGTGGCTACTTATGGCAACTTAGCTCATCGGGTTCTGACTTTCGCCTCCCGTAATTTTGATGGAGTTGTGCCTAATCCCGGAGAGCTTGACAGCCAGAGCCGGGAACTTCTGGGCAAGGCTCAGGAAGCATTGGAGGATGTTGATAGATTCCTTTACCGCTGCCACTTCAAAGAGGGAATTAAAGCGGCTATGTCATTAGCTCAAGAGGCTAACCGATACCTCGATGATAAAGCTCCATGGAAAGCGATTAAGCAGGATAGGCAGGCTTCAGCGACAGCTATTTATGTGGCCCTGTCAGTGCTTTCGGCTTTGAAAACCGTTCTTTACCCATTTCTGCCTTTTAGCTCCGAGAGGCTCCATAGCTATCTCGGCTTTGCCGGTAACATCGAAACAGGCGGTTGGAGATTTCAGTCACCGGTGCCGGGGCAAAAACTGCCAGCTCCGGAGCCGCTGTTCCACAAGCTGGATGACAGCATTGTCGCTGAAGAAACTAGCCGTCTGGGGACCTGAACCACAGTGAATCTTAGTGACATTTATAAGCCCATCGAAGATGACCTGGAAAAGGTGGAGCAGAGCCTGGAGGCGGTAGCTGATGTCGACTCGCCGCTACTTTCTGAGCTCTTGAAGTACACTCTGAAAAACGGCGGCAAACGAATCCGCCCGTCGCTCACCTTGCTTGCCGGGAAATTTCACGTCTATGACCTCGCTCTCCTTGTTCCGCTGGCAACAGCAATCGAGCTTCTCCACACTGCTACACTGGTTCACGATGATATTGTGGATCACTCACCAATTCGCCGCAGTAAGCCGACAGTGAGCCGCGCCTGGGGTGAAAACAGAGCTTTGCTCCTTGGCGACTACCTTTTCGCCAAGGCCGGTAGCCTTGCGGCTGGTACCGGGAACTTGCGGGCAATAAGGCTTTTTTCCCAGGCGCTTATGACTATTTCTGGTGGCGAATTAAAGCAAACCGGCATTGTCTTCGATTTGAAGCAGGCTCGCGAACATTACTTCAACTGGATAAGTGCCAAGACGGCTCGCCTTTTTTCCACGGCGACCGAGTCAGGAGCCATCTTGAGCCAGTCTCCGGAGTATGTGATTGAGGCACTCAAGAATTACGGTCATAACTTTGGTATGGCTTTTCAGATTATTGATGATGTCCTCGATTTTGTTGGTGACGAAGTCGAACTGGGGAAGCCAGTGGGTTCTGATTTAGGCGAAGGCATTGTGACCTTGCCATCTATACTCTTTGCCGAGGCTAATCCCCAGGACAACTTGATAAAGAGTGTTGTTGAAAACAGGGATACTAAGACCGTAGCTCTAGCTGTGGAGAATATCCGCAGTTCACCGGCTATCAGCCAGTGCCTGGCTCTAGCTTCAGATTTCTGTTCCCGTGCCAGCCAGGCTTTAGAGGTGCTCCCGGACAACAGCTACCGCCAGGCTTTACTTGACCTGGCTGCCTATATCGTCCAGCGGCGGAAGTAGAAAACGAGAGCGATTCCCCCCTATTCCTCGTCTAGATTAAAAATAAAAAATCAAAAGTTAGAATGACAAATAAAAATGCAAAAATTATTTCTCGTCCTATAAACTCGTTTCTTTAACCCCTTTTTGAATTTTGACTTGTCACTTTGCGCTTTTATCTTTGACTTTTACATTCTAACATAAAGATACCACACACTATCGCTTGCGGCTGGAGGTAAGCACTCCTCAAAATTAAAGTTGGTGCCTATGTTAGGAGGCTGGTGTAGCTTCTAGCTGGGATGAGGGCAGTGGTTCCTTAAGCAATTTCTCAAATTCTGCCTCTTCTATGGTCTCCTCGGCCATTAGGTATTCGGCGACCAGCTTCAGTCTTTCTTTATTCTCGTTCAAAATCTTCTGAGCAGTATCGTAGGCG
>JBBISW010000003.1:0-26118 GCA_037441105.1 Chloroflexota bacterium | reverse complement strand
CCCCGAGCCACGATGGATATTTTGTGTACCGGGTCAGCGTTGGGCAACATTTTGGCGACTAAGGCATGGCCTGTTTCGTGGTAGGCGATGATTTCCTTTTCCTTTTGACTTATTATCCGCCCTTTCTTTTCCGGGCCAGCGATAACCCGGTCAATGGAATCCTCCAGCTCTTTCAGGCCGATTTCCTTCATGTCACGCCGGGCTGCCAGAAGTGCCCCCTCGTTGATTAAATTGGCTAAATCAGCACCGCTGAAGCCGGGAGTCTGTTTCGCTATCACCTCTAAATTGGCATCTTTAGCTAAAGGTTTGCCCTTAGCGTGAACCTGGAGGATGGCTTTGCGACCGTTTAAATCCGGCTGGTCGATGACAACGTGGCGGTCGAAGCGTCCAGGCCGCAGCAAAGCTGGGTCGAGGATATCAGGGCGATTGGTAGCTGATAGAACGATGACATTGGTGCTGCTATCGAATCCGTCCATTTCCACCAATATCTGGTTCAGGGTTTGCTCCCGTTCATCATGACCGCCGCCCAGCCCAGCCCCGCGGTGCCTGCCCACAGCATCAATTTCGTCAACGAAGACAATGCATGGCGAATTGCGTTTAGCCTGGTCGAAAAGGTCTCTGACCCTGGAAGCGCCGACACCAACGAACATCTCCACAAATTCGCTGCCGCTGATAGAGTAAAATGGGACGCTAGCTTCGCCAGCGACAGCTTTAGCTATCAGGGTCTTTCCGCAACCTGGCGGTCCCACCAACAGCACACCTCGCGGGATACGGGCTCCCAAAGCCAGGAACTTCTGTGGTGATTTAAGAAACTCGACTACCTCCTGGAGTTCTGCCTTGGCTTCATCAACTCCAGCGACGTCGGCAAAAGTGACGGTAGGTTTGTTGCCAGATGCCAAGCGCGCCCGGCTCTTGATGAAGTTGAAAGCCTGTGTATTGGCTCCTCGCGCTGAGCGAAAAAGGAGGAAGAGCAGGACACCGAACAGAAGCAGGGGGATGAAGCTAATCATCAATCCTCCCCAGTCGAAGCCACCAGCCTTGACATTGAACTTTATCCCGCCTTCATCGAGTGTTATTCCTGCTTCTTTGAGGGTGTCCATAAGTTCCTTGGTGCTGCCAACGAAGGATGACTCGATTACCTTTTTATCGTCTTTCAGGCCGATGATAGTGGCTCCTTGCTGCTGAATGGTATCTATTTCCCCTTCCTTAGCCTGTTCAATAAAGGCGTAAAAATCTACGGCCTTTGGCTTGTTAGATGTGGGCAGAAAACTAAAAGCCAAAGCCAGTATGGCCACCAGAAGCAACAGGTAAAATAGGCTACCTTGCCACCACTTCGGTTTCATATTATGTTTCCTTCACAGCATATTATATATCAAATGCCAACAAATATAAAAAATGGGAAGGTATGTAGCTGCGAGGAATGTCATTGCGAGGCAAAGCCGTGGCAACCTAGCCTCGCCTATACGATAAGAAATCCCAAATCCTAAACTCTTAATCTCAAACACCTGATGTTTCGGTCACTTGTGCTTGTAGTTTTGAATTTGTTTGGGATTTGGAAATTGGAATTTGCATGATTTAGGGACAGGTATTTAGAGCCTGTCCGATTAGCGTGCAGTGGCTCTGTAGGTCTGCTGTAAAAGCAAGGCATCTTCCTCAAGGTTGGGGCTTTCGGCGATGACCAGCCCCTTCACCTTATAATCGCGCAGGGCATGGATAAATTCAATGTAGTTGAAATCGGATTCTCTCAGGTTCAGGTGCTTGGTTTCTCCGCTTTTGCCATAAGCTATGCCTGATACATGTATATGTATGTTATCCAGGGCTTGCCTGCCTAACTTGTTTTCCACTTGCTTTAATATAAAGACAAACTCATCGTAGGAATTGAACTTCCCGCTGCGGGCATGCCAGTGAGCGAAATCTATGCACGGAGCTACCCCTTCCACTTCGGCGCTCAGTTCCAGCACCTCTTCCAGGGTGCCGAACTGGCTGGTTTTCCCGGTGACTTCAGGCCTGACCCAGACCCGATTGCCTTCAGCTCTGAGCTGTCCGGTTATCTGCTGAAGTTGCTTTTTGACCTTTTGGTAGACCTGGCTTGATGGCTCACCCATGTAAAAGGCAGCATGGAAAACGATGCTTGTAGCGCCGCAGAGGGAGGCAATCCGTGCTGTCTGGAAGATTCTTTCCTGGCTGGCTTTCAGCTTTTCGAGTTCGGAAGCATTGAGATTTATGAAATAGGGACCATGAGCGCTAAGTGCTATCTTTTTGCTATAGGCTACTTCGGCTACTGTGAGAGCCGTTTCCCGGCTCATCTTGACCCCCTGGACGAATTCCAGTTCCATGCAGCCCAGGCCTAGTTCGGCAACGCGCTCAATGCCGGATACGGTAGACCTTATTCTGGCGCTGTTAGGTACTCCTGCTGGCCCAAAAAGCAGCTTTTCCATGATAATCCAGTTAGCTTTATTTAAAGCAATTATACTGGGAGATGGGTTGAAATACTACTGTAGGATTAAAAATAGATGTAGCTGCGATGCTTTAACCACGCCCCATAATCGCAAATCACAAATCTTAAGCTCTAAATTCTAAACAATATCAAAGCTCAAATTCCCCAAATTCAAAACAACTCTGTGTTTTGGTCATTTGTATTTATGGTTTTGATTTGTCTAGGGTTTAGAAATTCGAAATTGGAATTTGCTCAGAGAGAATGTGGGGACAGTGTTTAGACCTGTCCGATAGAGACAGACCTTCAGGTCTGCCCCTTAACTCCCTCCACTGGTGGGAGGGAGATAGAGGGAGGGGGAAACCAGAGGTCTAAGGGAAGGGTGGTTTATACTTGACCCCGGTCACCTTGAGGGCTTTAGCCCGCAACTTCTCCAGCAATGAAGCCAGTTGCCGGCGCTCTTCTTCAGACAGGGCGGATATTACCTTGTGGATGGGCACTCTTTTCAATGACTGCTTGTAGGCTTTTTGTCCCTTCTCTGTCAGTCTGACCCTGACCTGGTTCCTTTTAGGCAAATCCTTGGTTCTTTCTACCAGCCCTGCCTTCACCATCCTGTTTAGGATCCCGGTGACTGAGCTCGGCTTGCGGAATATCCATCGTGATATCTGGGCCGGGGTTGTCTCGTCCCCGACCTGGTTGGTGATAAAAAGGACCGCAGCCTGCATAGCTGTTGTGCCATACTCGCTCAGCTCCTGGTCCCTGGCGTTCAGTATCAGTGTTGTCACCTGTTCCAAGAGCGCCCACAGATTGTAGTCTTGGTCTACAGGTTTGGTATCGGACATAGTCCTCTCCTATTTAAAATCCTCGTCTCTTGGACTGGTCGTGGTTGCATTAGCTCCGTCGTTCAGTCTTTGAAGGTTGCAGTATTGTAAATGATAGAGGCATATTTTGCAACAGAAAAATAGAAGCTTCGGCAAGGGATAATCGGAACAAGTTTAGGAATATGATATAATAAATTTGTAGTTTGTAACACGTGTGATCAGGGGGAGCGAATTCTGGAAGCGATAGAAGTAGCCCGACGGGCGGTAGAGATTGCCTCAGACAAACAGGCTGATGACATTGTTATGCTTGATGCCAGACAGATTTGCTCCTTTGCTGATTATTTTGTGATTTGTAGCGGGGACAGCGCACGCCAGATTGAAGCTATCTGGCAGGAGATTCGTGAAACGTTAAAACGTGACGGCGTTGCTCCTCATCATATTGAAGGGGCTGCCGATTCAGGATGGATTCTGCTGGATTTGGGGGAGGTAATTGTCCACATCTTCTCTTCGTCGCAGCGGGAATATTATCGGCTAGATGACTTGTGGCACGAAGCCACACCGATAGTCAGGATACAGTAAGCCAGATTATTCACTCCTACGGAATGAGCTCTCTTCACTTCTGGGCTTACGCAACAATTCTGACATTCGTGCAACGGCTCTCACTGATAGGCGAATTCTCTTAGCTGCACCCTATAAATGACTTAAATTCCATATTGGGCTACTATCCTTCGCCTCTAATAAAGAGACACAAATAGCTCTATAGTATTCTTGACAAATAAAATGAAGTAAAATAGAATTAAGAACTAATATTGATAAGATGCAGAGAAACACAAAACAGAGAGAAGTCATTTTAAAGTTCCTTATGAATACCAGAAGCCATCCTACTGCAGATGATATCTATGACGAGGTTAGAGAGGAAGTACCCAACATTAGCAAAGGAACAGTATATAGGAATTTGAAAGTTCTGCAGGAGATGGGTCAAGTTAGAGAGCTTAATCTGGATGGCACCAAGAGCAGATTCGAAGTAGCTATTGCTAGTCATTACCATTTCAGATGTGAAAATTGTGGCAGAGTGCTGGATTTGGATGTGCCAATACATACAGAATTAGATCGCGAGATAGCCGAACAAACGGGGTTAAGAATTTCACATCATCAACTCGAATTTCGCGGGCTGTGCCATGGTTGCCAATCCAACATAAGTAAAAAGACCACCAACAAAGCGAAAAATAGTAATTGCTAATCAGGCAATATCATATTAAATAAGCAAGGGGGGATACTTGAATGAAACTGCCGGAATATGTGTCGAAGGCTGAGGTTAAGCGTGTATGCAAAGAACTTGGCTTCAGGGACTGGTCAGCACTCAAGGCATTTACTGTCACCAAAAAGGAAGCTGCTACCATTTTGGAGATGGTGAACGTCAAGAAGATGGCAATACCAGTTGAGGAGTTCAGACAGGGTTTAGATGTAGAACTTGAGCATGGCACAAGGTACACCGATGCAAATGTGACAAACAATCATCCCATATTAACCGGAAAGATTGTGCTGGCGCATCTTAAAGAAACCATGGATTATTACGAAAGGCTTGAGGTTGCAGAGATAGAAGGTGACCTTCTAAAAGCAGTTATTGCGAAGAACTTAGGTAAAATCGAAGAAAAATACAATAAGCTGATTAAAGCTGAAAGCCTGTTGAATAAAGCAATAACAGAGCAAATGAAATAAGTTATATATTACATAAAGAGGAGGATAAGTATGGAAAAGAAACTAACTACTGCCGGAGGCGGCACGACGATCCGAGACTGGTGGCCCAATCAGCTGAACCTAAGGGTACTGCATCAGCACTCTTCCAAGTCCAACCCGATGGGCGAGGGCTTCAACTACGCCGAGGAGTTCAAGAGCCTCGATCTGGCGGCCGTAAAAAAGGACCTCCATGCGCTGATGACCGATTCGCAGGACTGGTGGCCGGCCGACTGGGGTCACTACGGGCCGCTCTTAATCCGCATGGCGTGGCACAGCGCCGGCACCTACCGCATGGGTGACGGTCGTGGCGGCGGAGGTAGAGGCCAGCAGCGCTTCGCGCCGCTCAATAGCTGGCCCGATAACGTCAACCTCGATAAGGCGCGCCGCCTGCTCTGGCCAATCAAGCAGAAATATGGCAGGAAAATCTCCTGGGCCGACCTCATGATTCTTGCGGGCAACGTCGCCCTGGAATCGATGGGGTTCAAGACCTTCGGTTTCGGCGGCGGGCGCGAGGATGTCTGGGAGCCGGACGAGGACGTCTACTGGGGTAGCGAGGACACCTGGCTCGGAGACAAGCGCTACTCCGGTGACCGGGATCTTGAAAACCCGCTCGCTGCTGTGCAGATGGGCCTGATTTACGTGAACCCCGAGGGGCCGAACGGCCAACCTATCCCTGCAGATTCTGCACATGATGTCCGTCAGACTTTCGCCCGCATGGCCATGAACGACGAGGAGACGGTCGCCCTCATCGCCGGAGGCCACACCTTTGGCAAAACTCACGGCGCAGGCCCTGCGTCCCATGTGGGGCCTGAGCCCGAAGCGGCCCCCATCGAGGCGCAGGGCCTCGGCTGGAAGAGCAGCTTTGGCAGAGGCAAGGGTGGCGATACGATCACCAGCGGACTCGAGGGCGCATGGAAGCCGAATCCGACCAAATTTGACTTGGGCTATCTGAGGATCCTGTTCAAATACGAGTGGGAACTTCTCAAAAGTCCGGCAGGGGCTTATATATGGCTGGCCAAGGACGTAGACGAAAAAGATATGATCGTTGACGCACACGACCCGTCGAAGAAGCATCGGCCGATGATGACTACAGCAGACCTGTCGCTTAAGTTCGACCCCATCTACGAGCCCATCGCCCGGCGCTACCTGAAGAACCCTGAGGAATTCAAGGAAGCCTTTGCCCGGGCGTGGTTCAAGCTGACCCACCGCGACATGGGCCCCCGCATACGCTATCTTGGCCCGGAGGTTCCTGCTGAAGAGCTCATTTGGCAAGACCCCATCCCTGCTGTCAATCACAAGCTGATTGATGTAAAGGACATCGCCTCCCTCAAAGGCAAGATCCTGGCTTCTGGCCTGTCTATCTCGGAACTGGTTTCAACCGCCTGGGCTTCGGCATCCACCTTCCGTGGCTCCGACAAGCGCGGCGGTGCCAACGGCGCCCGCATTCGTCTGGTACCGCAGAAGGACTGGGAAGTCAACCAGCCTGCCCAACTGGCAAAGGTGCTAAGGACTCTGGATGGTATCCAGAGTGCGTTCAACAGCACGCAGTCTGACGGCAAGAAGGTCTCGCTTGCTGACCTGATCGTTTTGGCCGGTTGTGCAGGCGTTGAGCAAGCTGCGAAGAAGGCTGGTCACGAGGTGACGGTCCCCTTCACACCTGGACGCATGGACGCCTCACAGGAGCAAACCGATGTGGCCTCATTCGCCGTGCTCGAGCCGAAGGCTGACGGCTTCCGCAATTATCAGAAGACCCGCTATGCCGTATCAGCCGAGGAGTTGCTGGTCGACAAGGCGCAATTGCTGACCCTGACCGCACCTGAAATGACGGTCCTCATTGGCGGCATGCGAGTCCTGAATACCAACTTCGGCCAGACCCAGCACGGCGTCTTTACCAAGCGGCCGGAGGCGCTGACCAACGACTTCTTCGTGAACCTGCTCGACATGGGCACGGAGTGGAAGGCGGTCTCGGAAGACGCTGACGTGTTCGAGGGTCGTGATCGTGCGACAGGCAAAGTCAAGTGGACAGGAACCCGCGTCGACCTCATCTTCGGTTCAAACTCCCAGCTTCGAGCCCTGGCAGAAGTCTACGCATGTGCGGACTCCCAGGAGAAGTTCCTGCACGACTTTATAAAGGCCTGGAACAAGGTAATGAACCTTGACCGCTTCGATCTCGCCAGATCGTAGCATAAACGTTTTCGCAGGTTTCTGAAGATTATTTCAAACTGCAAATCGGATGATCAGGAAGCGATAACCTGTTGCACGATAACTCACTTTGTTATATTGTCACCTAAACAAATCCAAGTGACTAAATTCCAAAACAACATGTCTTGGGAGGGCTGACAATTATTTGGGATAATTAAAAATCTCTTCCGATAAGAAGAAGAGGCTGATTTCCTTTTCGGCACTTTCTACTGAGTCGGAGCCATGGACGAGGTTGCACTGAATGTCCAATCCGAAATCGCCCCTGATGCTGCCCGGGACGGCTTTAAGCGGGTCAGTGGTGCCCATTGTCTGTCGGATAGCCTCGATGGCTTTTTCCCCCTCAAAAACGGCGGCTATTATGGGGCCTGAAGTGATAAATTCCACCAGGTCGTTAAAGAAGGCTCTTCCTTGATGGATGGCATAATGCCGCTGAGCTAGGCTCTTGTCCATTTGTAGCATCTTCATGGCTGTAATCTTAAGCCCCCGCTTTTCCAGGCGGGAGATGATAGTTCCAGCCAGCCCTCGTTGCATGGCATCGGGTTTGATAAGCACCAGACTTCTTTCCATTGCAAAACTCCTCAGTTTATTTTACTTTACGCTGTGTGATTGGTGGTTGGCGCAAATATAAGGGCTGGAGACTCGCCGGATTATCCTGCTCGCCTCTGTTCAGGCGATGCCAGCCCAGCGCTGCCAGATAGCTGGCATGGCGCAACCTAGCTTCCGAATGGGGTATTATAGCCTGCCTGCCCAGATTTCGCTGCAGCGCCTCGACTACGGATGGCGGAATTTCACCACAAAACAGCGTTTTCCTTCTAATTTGCTGGCACAGAGCATCAACGGTGGTGATATGTTCTTCGACCAGGCAACGCCAGTCATCATTCTGCTGGTAAAGAGCGGTGGCGATTTCGCCACGCCCAGCATTGTGAATAGGGCATAGGGGCAGTTTAGTAAAGGCGAAGGGGTAAGCTTCGACTTCCAGGGTGCTTATTCCTACCAGTGGAATATTTAAGGCTAATGCCAACCCTTTGGCTGTACTTATGCCGACTCTAAGCCCGTTGAAGCTACCCGGGCCTTTGGCGACAAAAATGGCACTAAGGGATTGAGGATTCACCTTAGTCCGATTGAGCAAATGGACTATGTTCGGCACCAGTCCCACCGTATGGCTTTGTCCTGCATGCCAGGTCAGCTCAGCTATCGTCTCACCCTGGTGGGATAAGGCGATGCTGCAGAAATCGGTTGAGCTATCTATAGCTAGTTCCATTTTTCAAATCCAGGCTAAGAGATTTCAGTAGCTGGGAGTAGCGCTCACCTTCGGGCTCCAGGCTGATGGAGCGTTCCGTCTCCGATATGTAGATTAGCTCAACAGTCAGGTTTTCTCGTGGTAGAACTGCCATTCCTTTCTCTGCCCATTCGACGGCACAAACGCCATTGCCGTAAAGGTATTCATCGAGCCCTAAATCCACGATTTCTTCAATTCGGTCGAGGCGGTAGAAATCTATATGGTACAGGGTAAGCCTGCCATGATATTCTCGGACTATGACAAAAGAAGGGCTGAAGGCATATTCTTTGACACCTAGCCCCCAGGCGATGCCTTGCGTCAGGCAGGTCTTGCCACTTCCTAGATTGCCGATGAGCAGGAAGATGTCACCGGCCTGAGCCAGCTTACCCAGGTGGCTCCCCAAACGTTGAGTCTGCTCCGGGCTGTGGGAAGTGAGTTTTAGGGTTGTCATTTTGGTGTTCATGCCTGAGATTTAAAGTGCTCCCAGCCGGCTTGCTGCCAGGGGACGCTTTTGCCAGCAGCATCAACTACGGTCACCTGTCCCGGCGTCCCTTCAGTTATTTCACCGATTACGGTCACCGGACATGTGACGGCTTGTTTTACCCGGTCAACGATTTCACTACTTGCGGTGAACAACAGCTCGTAGTCCTCTCCGCCACTTAGGGCTAGCTGCTGGCAATCTAATTTGAAATTAGCTCGAACCACTGGATGGATTGGCACCAGGTCTTCTTTTATCTTGGCACTGACTTTACTAGCCTTGCGTATGTGAGTCAGGTCGGCGAGCAGGCCGTCGCTTATATCTATGGCAGCTTTGACCCCCTGTTGTAGCAGGATTTGTCCTTCGTTTACTCTAGGCATAGGCTTGAGGTGAGCTTGACGCAGAATTCGGCTGGTTTCGGCATCGAAGTTGAGCTTTTGTTTCAGCATCCTGAGGCCGGCAGCCGATAGTCCCAGATATCCAGTAACGGCTATTTGGTCGCCCAGTAAGGCTGCCGAACGGGTGAGGGGGGATTTTGATTCCAGACTACCCAATACAGTGACGTTAATAACTGTTTTACTGGCGGAAGCGATGTTGCCGCCGACAATTGCCACTCCGAACTGGTTGGCTATTTGCACCATACCCTGATACAGGCTGGAAACGCAATCTGTTTCAAGCTCGCCGGGCAGAGCTAGCGAGATCAAGGCGTATTTGGGGACGCCACCCATGGCGGCAATATCGCTTAAGTTTACGGCAACCGCTTTCCAGCCCAGTTCCTCCCAACTGGTGATGTTCAGGTCGAAATGTGTATCCTGTACCAGGCTATCTGTAGTGGCCAGTTGGATGGAACTGTCTCCTTTCCAGGCAGCGGCGTCATCGCCAATGCCGATAAGTAACTGTTGCCACGAGGCATCCCGGGCATTTTTAGATTTGTTGACGATATCGGCTAGAAGCTTGATTAAGCCGAATTCCCCAAGCTCGGAGACCTTCATTGTTGCGATTATAGCACACGTTCCATACTTTAACCTAAATCTATCACAATAGCTTACAGTAACTTATTGATGTTACCTATGTAACTACGACCTTTTAAGGTCGCATTGGGGTGGGGCCTTGTGCCAGGTTTAAGGCTCGCAGCTAATTTTTTCTTAAAAACAGACGCAGATTTTTATTGAAAGTATTGTGTGTGACAAATACAAGTTATATAATGCGATTAAACAGGTAAGGAGGTTAGTATGGAGCAAACGGTCAGGTGCCCTAATTGTGGCTCAGAAAATCGTGCCGGCCAGCAGTTCTGTGGGACATGCGGGACAAAGTTCGTGACCGAGGCACAGCAGCAAAAGGTCAAGTGCCCTAACTGTGGTTCGCAAAACGTTGCTGGGCAGCAGTTTTGCGGCACATGTGGGGCGAGATTGGCTGCTGTGGCTCAGCAGGTGACTGCTGCCCCAACTCAAGAGGTGCCTACTAAGGTGGTTACTCCAATTGCCCCTCGGCAGCAGGTTGAAGTCAAGCCCACTTGGGGGTTGGCCTGGGGCTTGTGGTGGCGGATGGTGTTACTGGGGCTATTAATTGGTGGCATAATCTACTTGATTGTTGTCATTATGATGGTTCTTGCCTTTAACTACCAGCTTCCTTTTGGTTCGTGAGGCGACAAGGGGCTTGATAATATATGCAGCAAGTGGTTATCTGCCCGAACTGTGGTGCCCGAAGTACCGGCCAGCAGTTTTGTACCAGTTGTGGTGCAAGATTGCCGGCGGGGGGGCAACAGCAGGCCTGGGGAGCACAACCTGTGCCAGGTGCTCCAGCGGCGACCAGAGAGGCTGTACCAGGCCAGAAATATGCGGCCCTAAGAGCAGTTGCCACTGTGTATAAGATTATTGGCTGGGTGGTAATGGTAGGTGGCAGCCTGTTCTCAATTGCTTTGGCCGTGATAGCAGCACAGGGCGCTGAAGAATTGAGTCAGTTCATACCCTTGGATGTAGGCATCGGAGCGGTGGGTATTGCCATTGTCGGCATCATAGGCTCGGTACTATATGGCTTGTTTTTGCTAGCCTTTGCCGACCTTTGTTATGTGCTTATGGATATAGAACAAAATACCAGAGCGGAAGAACGAGCCTAGATTATTTGCCAGTCCCGGTAGCCCTGCTGGATAAGAGCCAGGTACTCCATGGATGGTTTTGCCGCTTGTGATTGCTCAATCTTTATGTAGGTGACGGCTTCTACCGGTTCGTTAGTCTCCGTCCACACGGTTATCTTGCGTCGGTCATAAACTGTAGGATAACCCTCATACTGATCCAAACGTTTTAAATCCCTCTCTGAGATTTCGTAGACAGCCCCGATCACCTTTTCACCTCTATGAGGAGCAATGCTGGCAACCCCACCTTGCCGTCCTGGCCGTGCGGTGAAGGTGAGTTTGAAATTAGGCAGTGTGGCGATAAACTTGGGCTTGCTGTCCGGAGCGCGCTCCGCCATCTGCTTGCGGTTTAGATTAGAGGCATAAGCGAAATAGTACATTTTGCCTTACGGCTGCGTTTTTTATGTTGATTCTCTGACATAGTCGCCGAGCCAGTTGACTGCTACTAAAAGAGTATTCTGAGCTGCTTCATAAAACGATTTGTCTCCTGTCCATAGTTCACAGTCTTGTGACTCAGACAAAGCGAGGTAGGCAGCATCATAGGCAGTTAGACCATAACTCAGCGCCAACTCCAGCACTCTTTGCGGCTCTATCTCCTTTAGTTCGATACCTAGAGCCATAAGATTGTTTACAGCTTCTATAGCCTTATCTCGGGTGATCCTCTTTAGCCTGGAAGCTGTGGCTATGCCGTTGACTATCTCGTAGATTAGCAGGTGAGGAGCTATCGCCTTGATAACTCCTCGTTTGTAGAAGTCATCTCTTAATGCGATGGCTTGAGAGATGTGCTCTTCATCATCTAGCTGCCACTTCAGAACTACGGAGGCATCTACAACTAGTGGTTTTGTCTTTTGAGGCATGAGTGCCTTATCTTCGGCGTCCTTCCTCAATAAGCTGTGATGTGGGTACGCCTATAGGGCCTATCTCGTTTCTGAGCCTGTCCATTTTCTCTAGTAGAGCTAACTTACCTCCCTCTGTTGTCCTGGACTTGCGATTGACTGTACTCATTTCCCCGTCTCTGATAAGACGTTCTTCTATTGCCTCAGCACAATAGTCAGTTATGCTCACTCCGCGCTTTGCCGAAGCGATTTTGATTTGTCTCTTGGTCTCCTCATCATCGAGATAAATACCAAGCCTAGCCTTTTTCGCCACCAGTATCACCTCTAATCTTTAGCTTATCACTTTAGTGCTTTATTGTCAAATTGTCATAATACAATGCTGGTATCAGAAGTGTGACATCACTGGTCTAAAACTTAACAAAATGCCTTTTGGGTGGTATAGTTAGGCGGTATGCGTTATGCAATCCTCGGTGATATTCATAGCAACCTGGCTGCTTTTGAGGCGGTGCTTCGGGATGTGGAAGGCAGAGGAGGCTTTGACAGGATATGGTGTCTGGGCGATGTGGTGGGCTATGGGCCTGACCCTCACGAATGCATTGAGCTTCTGCGTCAGTATGACCATATCTGTGTTGCCGGCAATCATGATTGGGCAGCGATAGGCAAGATGGGCACCTCAGACTTTAATCCCGTGGCGGCTCAAGCTTGTTACTGGACAGCGGAGCAGTTAACCCCGGAAGACATGGACTACTTGCGGAATCTCTCCCTAAGCCTGTGTCAGGACGATTTCACGCTGGTTCATGGCAGTCCAAGGGAGCCTATTTGGGAGTATCTGCTAGGGAGCGAAGCGGCGCAAGATAATTTCGCCTATTTTGAGACATCTTACTGTCTTGTGGGGCATTCTCATGTTCCACTGATTTTTGAGCTTTTCGAGGGTGTTGCTATCTACAGGGTGTTTCCTGAAGAAGATGGTTTAGCGTTAGGAGAGAACCGCTTGATTATCAACCCTGGTGGTGTGGGGCAGCCTCGAGACGGCGACCCTCGAGCCAGTTATGCGGTTTATGATACTGATAATCAGACTGTCTATCATTATCGGGTAGAATATGATATTGTAGCCACGCAGAAAAAGATGACGGAGAGTGGATTGCCTTTGCCACTTATTGCACGTCTAAGCCAGGGCTGGTAAGCCTTGAAAAGTTCAGTACTCCATAGTAGTATTTGGTGGGTCGTGCTAGACGGGGAGCTAGCGGTGCCCTGTACCCGAGATCCGCTATAGCGGGGTTGAATTCCGGCTCGAGGTCTGTGTCTTTTGGGACTGCTGCGGTAAAGCGGTGTTGAGGGCTGGGTCTTGCGCGGCGGAGGGCTATGAATCCCGTCAGGTCCGGAAGGAAGCAGCGGTAAGTAGTATTCTCCGGGTGCCGCAAGGCTACCTGGTCGGAGCTGGCTAACCATGGCAAGCTGGAAGGCAGGGTCGACAGTCGGTGCACGGCCCATATTAAAAGTTCAGGAGGTCAATGATGGATTTGAATCTGGCTGGCAGGACGGTGATTGTTACCGGTGGCGGCTCGAATATCGGTCGGGGTATAGTCTTAGCCTTTGCTAAGGAAGGGCCGAATGTAGTAATTGCTGATATAGACGAGGTGCAAGGGCAAAAGGTAGCTAAAGAGGCTAACGCCCTGGGTGGCAAGGCTATAGTTATCAAAACTGATGTTACTGATGTTGACTCGGTAGCAGCCATGGTCAAGAGGACGCTGGAACAGTTCGGAAAGATAGACATACTGGTGAACAATGTGGGCTGGGGTATGGACCGGCTGTTTATCGAGAAGCCGAGGGCGGAATGGGAGAAAGAAGTAAACATCAATTTCTGGGGGGTTATAAACTGTACCAGAGCGGTCTTGGACCACATGATTGAGCGAAAATATGGCAAAATTATCAGCATTAGCTCCGATGCTGGCAGGATGGGAGAATACAGGGAAGCAGTCTATGCCGGGTGTAAAGGCGGTATCATCGCTATGTCCAAAGCTTTGGCTCGTGAATTGGGGCGCTATGGTATAAATGTTAACGTTGTTTGTCCTGGAATGACGCTGCCCGAAAGCCCTGAGCATGCTGGTGAGCTTAGCATGTGGAAAAGTCCGATGGCTCAATTCTTGACCCCAGAAGTTCAGGAGAAGGCAGCAAAGGCATACCCCTTGCGCCGGCTGGGTAAGCCCCAGGACGTCGCCAAACTTGTTGTCTTTTTGGCTTCGGATGCGGCTAGCTTTATAACCGGACAGACCATCAGCGTTAGCGGTGGCTATACAATGATGTAATTAAGGAGGCTTTAGAATGAAGGCTATTGACGTTCATGTCCACCCAAGCACAGCGGCTTTCGACCGCAAGCGTATCTGGGGGACAGAGTTGGTGGAGTACATCTCCAAGTATTACGGAGCTGAGTACAAAGTTAAGACAGATGAAGAGATGGCACAGGATTTCAGGGAGCTGGACTTAAAGGCTATCTTGATAGGCTGGGATACGCAGACCACGAGCGGCATTGATACCAATAATAGCAATGACGAGGTGGCCAGGCTGATTGAGAAATTTCCCGATGTGTTTATCGGCGGCTGGGCGATGATTGACCCCTGGAAGGGGAAGGCAGCTATAAAAGAACTAGAGCGCTGCGTTAAGGAACTAGGGTTGATGGGGCTGAAGTTCCAGCCAGCTCTCCAGGCTTTTTACCCTAATGACAGGCGATTTTATCCTCTTTATGAGAAGTGTGTGGAACTGAAAATACCCGTTTCTTTTCACACCGGGACTACCGGCGCTGGGGCTGGTATGCCCGGAGGTTATGGGATACGTTTAAGTTATACCAGGCCCATCCCTTATATTGATGATGTGGCTGCCGATTTTCCCGATTTGACCATAGTAATGATTCATCCTGCCTGGCCCTGGCATGAAGAGCAAATTGCCATCTTGATTCACAAAGGGAATGTCTATGCTGACCTTTCTGGTTGGGCACCGAAGTATTTTCCTGAGTCGATTAGACGAGAGGTCAATGGCAGACTGCAAGATAAGTTTATGTTTGGTTCTGACTACCCAGAGATACCTCCTAAGCGATGGCTTCAGGAATTCGAAAGTGGTGGCTATAAACCGGAGGTAGTTGAAAAAGTCCTGTACAAGAATGCCCAGCGGATACTCAAGCTTAAGGTTTAGGGGCAGCTAGCGTTCTTACCTGGCATCTTCTGAGTGGGGAGGAGCAAACAAAATGTAGCTGCGAGGCTTTTCCACGACCTAGGCCGTGGAAAAGCTTGGTCGGGACAGGAGCCTCGCTGGGCTCGACCCTAAAGGGTCGAGGCTACATGTGAATGATGTTAGGCGGCCCTGAAGGGTCGCAGCTACATTGTTGGGAAAATTGGTATTCCTATTATTCTGATGGAGCGAAGCGACCGAAAAATCTCGCTCACGTGAGCTCCGCAAGAATCTCGAGACCCTTCGCTATCGCTCGGGGTGACAGACAAAAAGGATTTAAAAGCGCCTAGTATCAGGAGTTTAGTGGCTTCACATGCCTGAAAAAGCGATTTCACCTTCGTCTCAGGTCAAAAGACTGCTTCGTCAGTCTGGTCTCAGAGCCAGGAAAAGCTTGGGACAGCATTTCCTCATAGATGAAACGATTTTAAAGACCATAATCGAAATTGCTGAGCTATCTCCAGAAGATACCATAATTGAAGTCGGCCCCGGCTTAGGTGTGCTCACTATCGAGCTAGCCCAAAGAGCTGGTGATGTTATCGCTGTAGAGCTTGATACCAAGCTGGCTTCACTGTTGAATCGCAGACTAAGTTCTATGTCCAACGTGCGGGTGATTAATGCTGACATACTCAAGGTCAGTCCACCACAACTATTGGAAGGGCAAAGAAGTTATAAAGTGGTGGCTAATCTGCCATATTATATTACGTCTCCTGTATTGCGTTACTTTGTGGAAGCTTCGCCGAAGCCATCGTTGATGGTAGTGATGGTGCAGAAAGAGGTTGGCGAGGCTATTGTTGCTGGTCCCGGTAAGATGAGTCTGCTGGCGGTTAGCTTGCAGGTGTATAGCAAGCCGAAAGTTGTCTCGTATGTGCCAGCGCAGAGCTTTTATCCGCCGCCGAGAGTGGATTCGGTTATCCTACGCTTTGACTTATTTCCGGAGCCTGCGGTTAAGGTGGCCGATATAGATGGCTTTTTCGAGGTGGTCAGGTGCGGATTCAGCTCACCTCGGAAACAGTTGCACAATTCTCTAGCTCATGGCCTGGGAGCCAAACCGGGCGAAATTGCCCTTCTGTTGAAGAAGGCTAACATAGCGCCTCAACGCCGAGCCGAGACGCTTAACCTGGAGGAATGGGCCAGGTTGTACGAAGTTCTAGCGGCTTCAGCAAGCGGTTCTGGCATCAAATAGCCTTAGTAGTCTCTTCCGTCACCGTTTGAACAAGGAGAAGAATTCCAGCAGTTTGAGCAAGCTACCTTCTATCTTCATACGTCCGTTCGTCATGACCTCGGTAGGTTTGCTCACGCCCAGCATCATCTCTTTCAAGGCATCGCTGTCTATATTGATGATGAAGTCTGGCTGTAGAGGAAGGCCAGGACGGACTTCCAGTACGCCCTTGCGCACTATCGTCCGGTATGTCTCGCCGGTGTCGGTTAACTCGAATACACCTGTTATCAGTTTGTTAGCACCGGCATCAGGGTCAAAATATATAGGCAGATTGTTAAATATCAGTTGGATATCAACGGTATGGGCATATTCGGCATCGATTCTCAACGGCTTGGGAGGCTCTAATTTCTCCCTCAATGCTTGTGATTGGGAGAAGTAATAGGAGCGGGCGATGCTGTTATAAGAAGCCTCGCCCAGTCTGAAAAGTGCCTCTGCCTTGATTTCGCGCGCTTCTGTGTTGTCTGGGTCGACGGACAGCAGCATATCGGCAACCTCGGCAGCCCACTGAAACTCCTTGTTGCTAAGTGCGTTGTGGGCTTCTGTGACCAGTTTATCTTTGCCCCCAGCCAGCCTGATTATCTTTTCTGCCCTAGCGCGTGCCATCAGCGGCTCTAAATTGGTAGCATTGCCATCAAACCAGCCCACATATCCTTCGTAGATACCCCTGATGCTCCAGGAGATTTTTCCGTAAAGCTCCTTGAGTTCCGGCATGTCAGCCAGATGCGGTGGCAGCTTGATTTCTTCCACCAGTTGGTCAGGGGTTTTCTCCTGGTTGATGCCTCTGACTACGGCATCATGGATGTACTGGATGGCGTCCCGGTAAGCTGTCAGTAGCTCGTCAATGCGTGCGGTTCCTTGCTCTGGCTCGCCGTGCAGCGGCACCAGATATTCCGCACCTAAGTCGCGCATCTTGTCGATGGACTTGAACCAACCGGCTATAGGGCGGGGCGTGGTGCCACGTATGGTGTAAAGGTTGGGGAAGGCAGGATAGTAATCATCGCCGCAGATGAGTACCTTTTTATCAGGAAGCCAGACAAATAGCTGGTCTTCAGTTTCCCCTGGTGCATGTACCAGCAGGAGCTTCTGCCCTCCGATGTTTACCTCCAGTTCCTCGTCAAAAACTTTGGTAGGAGGGACGATGATAGGTGTTTTATCCTTATCCAGCATGAGCTTAATGCCACAGCCGTGGCAGGGTACCCAGCCTTCTGGCAGTGCGGTGCCAAACTGTCTAATACCGCGCACGGTTATCATGGGCAAACACAGGCCATATTGCTGGTTAATGAAATCGGCAAACCCCTCTTGTGCGTAAACATCAGTGCCTTTTTCCATAAAAACAGATGCGCCCAGAATATGGTCGGGATGGCTGTGAGTATAGATGACCGCCAGAACAGGCGCGTTTGATATCTTATCGAACTCCTTCTTTATCTCGCGTGCTGACTCCATGCTTTCTGTAGTATCAACGATTATTCTGCCCTGAGGAGTAACGATTAATATGGAGTTGGCCAGGGAATAACCGATAGCTACATAAACCCCATCTGTAACCTTCTCCACCCTTTTGTCGAAGCGCTTACAGTGTTCATTTAGAAGCTGGCTTGGCTGTGGTGCTGATGAGACAGTCGGGGCTGGCGGTACAGCCGGCTCTCTTTTTGGTGCACAATTGGAACCGGCAATAAGAACCAGAACCAGAGCGACTGCCGATACCAGCGGAATGAGTTTTCTGACGCCATTGGTTGGTCTCAAACAAGTAATTTTGAATTTCTCCATCTATCCACTCCTGCTTTTTGTTTGTGTGTCATTATGTCATAGGCTAGCATGTGCGACAAGAGGCTGATTTGTTCTTTTGGCCATTTCGAAATGTTATACTATTTATCATGACTGCTATGCTGAAGTGTTTGGCGCCGGCTAAGATTAACCTCGTCCTCGAGGTTCTGGGCAAGCGTGATGATGGCTATCACGAGGTCCGCAGCCTGGTTCAGACAATTAGCCTATGTGATGTCCTTTCCTTTGAGCTTGCAGATGTGATTTCTCTGGAATGCACTGAACCGAGTTTGCAGACATCAGATAACCTGGTTGTTCAAGCTGCCGAGTTGCTCAAGAAAGTCAGTGGTTGCCAGAAAGGGGTCAAGATTAAACTTGAGAAGCGAATCCCCTGGGGTGCTGGCTTGGGTGGTGGCAGCAGTGATGCCGCGGCCACTCTATTGGCTCTCAATAGGCTCTGGGAACTGAAACTCACGGCTTCGGATTTGGTTGAGCTGGCAGCCAGGCTGGGTTCAGATGTCCCCTTTTTTATTTATAAGGGCACAGCATTAGTAGAAGGCAGAGGCGAAAAGGTGACCCCTTTGGCAGCTTCGATGCCAGGCTGGTTTATCTTGCTAGTACCACCATTGCCCAAATCACTTCACAAAACGAAGCAGCTTTATTCCCGCCTCGACGCCCGACATTTCACCGGAGGCCAATTCGTTTACAGGGCTTTCAGAATCTGGTCTCAAGATGAAGAAATCGCTCCATCCCTGCTGTTCAATGTCTTCGACAAGGTAGCCTTCGATGCCTTCCCCGGACTTGAGACCTACTGGAAGCGTTTGGAACAGGCTGTTGCTACAGATATTCACGTAGTTGGTTCAGGCCCGGCTTTGTTCGCCACCGTAGATGGTGAGGCTGAAGCTGAGAAAGTGCATCGCCGACTTTGCCAGCAAGGTTTAGAGGCTTATTCTGTGTCAACTATTTTGAATCAGGAAATCGTTTAGCTAATTCCCTCTGTCATTCTGAGGGAGCACATCGCTTTTTCTGTCATTCTGATCCCGATTTATCGGGAGAAGAATCTCAACTCAGTGTAAACGCCGTGGCCGACGAATCTCCTCTTCACTCCATTCAGAGCTTCGGCTCACCAGGGTAAACTCCGTGAAGAATCTCATGCATCTGATATAAAGCTCTGCAAAGAATGGGGAAACTCTTCGCTTCGTTCAGGGTGACAAAATGAGGGCCATTTCGCAGGTGATTTAGCCTGGTTGCTTTTGGTGCCAGCTATGAACCAATCTTTCCTCATCGCGCTTGGTCTTTACCTCGCCGTTGAGCCTTGCCTTGTGCAGCGCGTTTAAAGTCTCTCCTATTCGAGGCCCTGGGGCAATTCCCATTCTCTTTAAGTCCTCCCCATCCAGCAGCGGCTTTACATAACGTAATTTAGTCAGGTACAACCGAAGGTTCTGGCTTACTATCGGCGATTCCGATGCCAGAGCGTTGGCTTGTATGGCTGGTGCTGCATAGCCGTGAAGCGATTGGTAGATATCGCTGGGCTTTAGCTCGGGGTTGGCCAGGCTGTTGAGTTGGGCTTTGAGCTGCAATGTACGGTGCATGGCCTCGGCTAACCTTTTGGGGAAATTGAGGTGGGAAATAAGCTCCTCATTTTCCTTTTCAGTCAGGTTGTAGATAAGCAAGCACAGGTAAAGCGAGAGCGGTGATGTTCGCTTATCTACCTGGCGAGCCTTAGCAAACATCTTGTTGAGCCAGCTATTGCCCTTAAGCGCCGGGTGTATTTTAGTGAGGACTCCTAGCTCCTCGCCTCGCCTCAAAACTCGTTCGGGTTGCTCTTCTTTGAGGATTAGCTCTAGCTCATGTCTGATGCGGTCGCCGCTTACCGTGTCAAGCATAGCTACATCGCGTCGCAGTAGCTTCTCTGTCTCTGTCTCCAGCTTGAATTCTAGCCTCTGCTCGTAGCGTAACGCCCTAAGGATTCTGGTAGCATCGTCAATGAAGCTGTTTGGGTGCAGGACACGGATGAGGCCACGTTTGAGGTCGTCTTTGCCGTGGTACAGGTTAACTAACTCACAGAAGCGTTGAGGATTGAGGCACAGTGCCATGGCGTTTATCGAGAAGTCCCGCCGGATGAGGTCATCTTTAAGGCTGCCAGGCTTAACGGTGGGCAAGGCTCCGGGTCGGCTGTATGTTTCGCTGCGGGCGGTGGCTAAATCGAGGCTGAATTCGGGGTATTTAAGTTTGGCGGTGCCGAAATGAGAATGAATTGTTAACTTTGCCTGGCTATCTTTTGCTAGCCTCCGGGCAAGGCTGATGGCATCGCCTTCGACAACCAAATCGAAGTCAAAATTGACACGGCCCAGAAACAAATCCCGCACTACCCCACCTACCAGATAAAGCTCCAGCCCCAGCTCGCTGGCCTCTCTGCCAGCAATCTTTGCCAGAGCCAGAACTGGGGGTGGGAGGTGCTTTTCAAGTTGCGCAGATAGATTTTTGGACACTGACAATTTGTATGTCGCGTGAGATACTGGTTTTATTTACGCTCCTCGTGCACGGAAATAAGTTGGGCTTGTGTTTCTCTTGTCGTCTTGTATCCCATTGTTTTTCTTTTCTTATGCAGTAAACAGATTTCTCTTTTTTCCAATTCCAGAGGATGCTCGGGAATAAGAAACGCGTCTTTAATTTTTTCCCAATCTTGGCCCCTCAGCGTTATCAAATTATCGAGGAAAATACTGACATAGCATCTGTTTATTATGGTGGGATGTTCGACTTCCAGTTTTCTGCTTGTTATCTCCACATATTTTGGGTCGATGTCAACGCCTATAAATTTCCTTCCCAGTTTTTTGGCGGCAATTGCGGTAGTCCCGGTGCCGATAAAGGGGTCAAGTACGATGTCATTCTCATCGCTGCTCATAAGCAATAATCTTTCAAGTAGATGTACGGGCAATTGGCAGGGATGTTCATCTCTCCTTATTTTGTGTCTGATTCTGTGAATATCTGTCCATACATCGGAGATAAGCGGTCCAAATTGGTGCATTTGGCTCTTTTTACCACCGTAGTCTTGTAAAACGTAATGACAAATTCTACAACGCTTATGCAACATTCTGATGTCATAGAATTTGAACTCTTCAGACTTAACGTAGTATAGAATTCCATAATGATTAGGCAAAAGCGTTTTTCCAAGAGGGGGACCCATCGCATCCCAGGCAATCCAATGGCGGAAGATAGCAATTTCGTTTAGATAGGAGCCGAAATAAATCAGCCATTTTGGAATATTATGAACAAAAACTGATCCTGTTGGCTTGGTGATACGAACCATCTCATTTAACCATTCTTTGCACCAAGAAAGGTACTCTTGAACCTCGTGTTTATCGTAGTAGCTGTTGTATTTCTTTTTTAGATTAAAAGGGGGATCGGCAAAGGTAACGTCAACGCTGTTATCAGGAATTCTGCGCATAACTTCTGAACAATCGCCTTGTATCACTTTGTTGATTATGCTTTCGAAGAATTCCTTACTTTGCATGGAAGATTTCCTTCAGTATACTTTTGAATCGCTCCAGCTCGTCTTTGCTGAATGTGAAGACAAAGTCGTAAGCTTCAACCATGCGTTTTAGATCACCTTTTCTTACATACCAACCAATCCCGTCTACAAATCCAGCAAAAACTATATTCGGGTAGTTCTTTTTTAAATAGTCGGCGACGGTCTTTTCAGTCTTGGCTTTATCACCCATTCCTGAAGCTGTCGTTACCGAGTATGAGCATTCGATTATTAACCTGGGTGATATTTTGTTGGGAATTATGAAGTCCATTGTCCGCGGAATATTGCCTGCTTCTGGAATCCTGAACTTTCCTTTTTCAAAGCTCCATTTGTGAGATGCCAGAATTTGTTCAATTAAAATCTCGGGGTTTCCTCCTCTTTCGGCTTTATATGAGCCCTTTGTCTTGTACCTTATTATGGTGTCTACCAAGGACTCTATGGAGAAACTAAACTTGTTTATATCGAGCTTCTTAAACTCAAAGAGCGGCAGGACTCTTCTTATTTCAGGAACTGTAGGCCCCTTGAAGAACAGATTCACAATGCCTTCGGCAAACCTTTTGTTTGTCTTTATAAGTGATTTTATCTTATCCAGACTCCATTCAGTTTCAAAATCACCACCTGGCCAATAATCTTTATTAGCGAGGCTAGATAGGGTCTTATCATTCGTGGCTCTAATAAATGTTACCAGCCTTTGCAGGCTTTCTTTTGAAAAACCGGTTATAGCCAAAACTGCGCCAATTCCATCTTCAACTTCTGTAATGTGTTCAAGCAATACAGACTCTTTTAATCCTTCTCTTTCTATCCTATTCCTGAGCAGAAAGATATTCTGAGCTATCGAGGAAATACGGCCCTCATAGTATTCCTCAAACTCCACATTCTGGAAATAGAAAGTGTTTTTCGATATTACGGTATCGAACTTTTCCTCTGGTGATGGATAACGCATGCTATTCACTCTTCCGCAAAAACAATATGTATTCATCCTTCATCGTGTTTTGTATTCCTTTTATAGGTTTCACAATTTTCTGGTCGAGGACAAATGAATGGCTTGTTGCCAACTCCTCGATTTTTGTTTCTAGCTTTATTCCCCCTGTCTGAATGTCGTTTGATCCGATTATAATTACTGCATACCTGCCAACTTTCAACACACGGGACATCTCGGATAAGACTTTGTTCATGTCATCAAAGTAATTACTGAGTTTTTCTTTTCTGTTTTTCCCTTTGAGTCCTATCATTTCTTCTTTCAAGGACGAGACGCTGTATCCTAAGTACTCTAATTGCGGTCGGTCATTTTCTGCGTAATCTATGGCAAATGAGTACGGAGGGGAAGTGATAATAGCATCTATTGAATTGTTTTCTAAAGGAAGATTTCTTGCGTCACCAATTTCAAATCTTGCTTTACCGATCTTCAAGCTGAGTTCTTCTCTCGCCTGGATAAATGAATTTATCTGTCCCACATATCTTTTAAGTACTGAGGGAAAAAGGACATCTATACTTTTCGAGCATCTTCTGGCATAGCCCATGGCATCTAAAAAGGCTAGTAGGGTTATTGCTTTATCTCCTTCAAAGGCGTCATGGTAAAAAAAATCCTCAGGCAGCCTATTATTACCGATTAGAGTTTTATAATGCTTGTGCATGTTGCTGAGCGCTGAAGATAATTTTGGGTTGTCGACTTTTAATGCTTCATATTTAACTTTGCTCATCAATTCACAGAACGGACTTTTTTCAACTCCAACGGAATCGATTCCGATGATACTGGCTTCGACATTTAATGTTCCACTTCCACACATGGGGTCAAGAACAAGTTGTCCAGGTTTAATACCCAGCATATTTAAAAGCCCTTTGATAAGTTGCGGGTGGAATTTCCCACGATATGGGAAAAGACCGTGAGTAGCATATCCCGTGGAGAAATTTCCTTCCTTGAAATATGCTTTCGTGATTTCTGATCTTCCCTGCCAGATCAAAGGTGAATTTTTTGAGCAAATCACGTAGTGATTAGTGGGTATTCCGTCAATGCTTTTGAAGAAAGCACCTCGTCTGATGCTTTCTGCCTTTGTAAGAAATTTTTGTTCGTAGAAGGCGAATTCTAACTCGAACACCTCGGAGGTGTTGGGTAATAATTCATATTCTTTCGGTAATAGAAAAGAGGCTATTCGGGGCAAATTCAATAGCGCATTTTGGTCTAGGTCTTCCTCGGTCTGCGTGTTTATTTTTATTGTTTCTTTTGTCTGGGTCACAAATTTTTCCTTAATTTCGGCCATTTGACATAGTGGTCAGGAGGTAAACTCTGTATTTGTTCTATCTACAGCTGCTTGGGGGAATTCTACTGTCTGCTATAAGGGTAGTCAAGGCCGCCACACTGAGGTTATTTCCGTCGCGTGTAGTGCGAGGCTTTAGCCTCGCCACGATGAAAGCGACCCTAAAGGGTCGCACTACATTGGTGATAGATTTTCGGGAAATGCTCTTAATCTCCTTTGGCTTTGAATATGGAATATGTGCCTATGGCTTTGGCGATGAGGCGTCCGTTGCCTTCTATTTCCGATTCTAGGATGGCAATTCTTTTGCCTTTGTGAATGACTTTTGTTTTGCAGGTAAGAAGGCCGGATGCCAGTGCTGCGAAATAGACCACCTTGATTTCCACGGTGGCGCAGATTTCATCTTTATCTAAATGGGGATAAAGAGCCGCCCCCATGCCGGTGTCTGCCATCGAATAGATAACTCCTCCATGCACAACCTTGTGTGGGTTCAGCAGTTTCTCATTTATCTCTAAGACGCACTCGCTGTATCCCTTTTTCGATTTGGTAAATTTCAGGCCTATCAGTTCAGCGAAGGGATGAAAGTCTTTCGAATCTAGAGGAAATTTCTTCGGCATAGGGTTACCTGCGTATGTCCAGCCTTTTACTCATCACAGCTTGTGGAATTCTACTGCTTGGCGTAAGGGTGGTCAAGGTTGGCATGTTACGGTTGCTTGAAGGTGATGTCATTGCCATGGCCACAAGCCCGAAGCCTTGTCCTGAACGAAGTGAAGGAGCTTTGAGATTGCCACGCTTCGCTCGCAATGACAGGGAGAGGCCGATTGCCAATCCCAGGGTGTATTCATTTGACTTCGTGCTTTGACAGTGATATAAATAGGTAAGAAACCATCGTTGCAGGAAAGGAGCTTGAGGCTATGTGCAAGACTTGTGCTGCTCATGCCAAGAAGGCTGACAAGCCGAAAAAGAAAACCACCAAGAAGAAATAGGCTGATCTGTTAGCTATCTAATTGTCTAAAGGCTTCAGGCAAATTTGGTTGCCCGTGATATAGGAATTACCCTCATTTGGACAGCCAACTAAAACTTTTGATTTTAAGAAACGACTTTCTCTCTCAGTCTTTTTATTATCCCTTCGGCTTCGGCAACTGTTCCTTCGATTACATCCCGGCAAGTGGGTATATCGTGTATCCTGCCAGTGACCTGTCCTAGAGGCACGACAATGTTGTCCACATCGCCGGGCTCGTGGAGAGTCTTAAGAAAATCGATGCTGACAGCTTGACGGGCTAAGTCTTGAATGCCCCTCTGCTTCAAACCGCTCAGGAAAAGTTTAAAGAACGGAACATCCAGCATTTTCTTTATTTGCCATCCACTGGATACGGCCTGAGTTAATGACACCTTCCCTTCTGCCAGCTCCATAGCCGTTTTGTTCTTCCAGAACCTGCCGGGCAGGCCATCAATTTTATCGGAGCGCAGGGTGTCCTCGGCTGTAGCTTTGAGGCCTACCTCTTTAACGGTTAAATGTACCGGGCTCTCTCGTGTAAGCATGAACCTGGTGCCCATAGATATGCCGTCAGCCCCTAGAGCCAAAGCTGCTGCAAGGCCTTTGCCATCGCAAAAACCGCCAGCGGCTATAATAGGGATTTTTACCTGGCTAGCTATCAGGGGTATTAGCACTAATGAGGTGGGTTCACCACCATGCGCTGCTGCCTCTAGGCCGGTGACGGCAAGAGCATCAGCTCCGTCCAGTTCGGCACGTCGCGCATGTCGCTCTGTGGCTACGGTGGCTATAACCTTACCGCCGTACTCGTGCACCGCTTTGATTAGCCAATCGCCTTTCCCCAGCGCATAGTTCAGAATTGGCACTTTTTCTTCCATGGCCACTTCTGCGTTCTCCTTGGCGTTGGGGAACAGCAGTGTAACATTTATACCGAATGGTTTATCGGTGAGCGACTTAATCTCCTTAATGATATCTTTCATCTGGTCAGGTGTGTTAGCAACGCTATTGAACATACCCAAGCCTCCAGCATTGCAGACGGCAGCTACAAGCTTGGGCAGGCTCACGAAAGCCATTCCGGCTAGCATAATGGGGTGCTTTATTCCGAATACCTCAGTCATCCTTGTTTTCATTGAGAGTCCTCCTTTAGCATAAGTGTGGTCACTAGGCAAATGACCGCAGGAAGTATAGCAGAGGCAAAGAGGTGGAATCAACGGTAATGTCGCAAC
>JBBISW010000002.1:25268-57641 GCA_037441105.1 Chloroflexota bacterium | reverse complement strand
TATTGTTTTTGTGGCATATTGTGTGTTAATGCTATATTTGGAGGCTTCGTCGCTAACTGTGATATATCTGTAGCTAATCAAAGGACAAGAATCAGATATCGGGGTGGCCGGATTTGAACCGGCGACCACCTGAACCCCATTCAGGTGCGCTACCAGGCTGCGCTACACCCCGTGGCTTTGAGTTAAGCAATATGTTATCATAAGTAGCTAATTACCACAATTGGGCTTTGGTCACCGCCATAATCATAAAAATACAGCATAAAGGAGAGGTTTTAGACTTTGGCTAAGAAGCAGAAGAAAACTGAATTGAAACGGCCACCTACTAAGCGCCAGATGTCTAAGTGGCAACGTCAACAACGGGTACAACGTATTATAATGGGCATAGGTGTCTTCTTTTTTGCTTCCATCGTGGGGTGGATTGGTTATGGGTACTACGATGAGCAAGTCAAGCCCCTCAGGCAGCCGGTGGTGCGAGTAAACGACACTGTCTTTGATATGGGTTATTATATAAAGGTGCTTGACCTCCTTAGCCAAGGGCAGGAGTCCACCGCGGTCACATCTATGGCGAATACGGCTGCTGGATTTATCGCTCAGGCTGAGCTAATAAGACAAAGGGCTGCTGATTTGGGAGTTAGTATTAGTACCGAGGAAATCAGTAACGAGCTCACTGGTCTTGGATTGCCTGATGCTAGGGTGTACAGAGATGTAGTTACCGCCAGGCTTTTGGCGGCTAAATTATTTAGGGACTATTTCGGTCCCAAAGTGCCAACTGCTTGTGAACAAGCAAGAGTGCAAGCGATGTTTTTGGAAAGTAAAGAGATAGCTGAAGAGGCAAGAGACAGACTTGCAGCTGGTGACAACTTTACTTCACTTGCAGAGAAAGCTTCCAGAGAGGTGTTGACCAAGGAGAAAAAGGGCGACTTAGGCTGGCTGCCCAAAGGTTTTATTAATGAGTTGCTCGGAGACATGGGGGGCTATAAGCTTGAAGAAATTGCTTTTGGTCTTGAACCTGGCGTGATTAGCGAACCGACGTATGATGGCTCAGTGACTAAGGGAATGGGTTATTGGATTCTGAAAGTAACTGAGAGAGATGAGGCAAAAGGAGGCTTCCATGTCTGGGGTATACTATTAGGGACTTGGAATGAGGCAGCAGAAATAAAGGCTAAGTTGGAGGCTGGCGAAGATTTTAGCACTCTAGCCGAGCAATACTCTCAACATGTGAGGAGTAAGGAGCAAGGTGGTGATTTAGGCTGGACGCGAGGAGGAGAGTTCCGCAACAGGATTCTCGCAGGATTCGCCGAGCAGCTTGAGCCGGGAGCTATAAGTAAACCGGTGACTGATGAATCCGTTCAAACTAAAGGTGGTTATTGGTTGGTCAGAGTTGAGGAACGAGATGCTAACCGACAACTTGAGAATGAGGTTAGAGAAACTCTGATGCTGAAGCTTTTCCAGGATTGGGTTAATGAGCTGGAAAGGAATAGCGTGATGGAGAATTACCTGACTGAAGAAGAGAAGGCATGGGCAGTAGCTCGAGTCTTGAAGGATAGGAGATAGTAGCATGGTAATTAAGAAAAGCATCGGCATAGGCTTGATGGGCTTGGGGGTAATCGGTGGTGGCGTGGCTAAGGTCTTGATGGGCAAGCCGGATACTCTGGCCAGGGAAGCTGGTAGCCGACTAGTGTTAAAAAAGATATTGGAGAAAGACTTGACTAAGCATGGCTTAATGGGGATTGAGCGTGGCATTTTTACTACCCAGTTTGAGGAGCTAGCTAGCCATCCCGAGGTAGATATCGTTGTTGAACTTATAGGTGGTGAATACCCCGCCTTTGAATTTATAAGAGAGGCACTATCTCGCGGTAAACATGTTGTCACTGCTAATAAAGAGGTTATATCCAAGCATTGGAGTGAGCTTTTGACTGTGGCTCAAGAGCATAAGGTGTCTCTTCGCTACGAGGCAAGCGTTGGCGGTGGTATACCTTTAATTGCTCCGTTCCAGGAAGACTTGGTGGCTAATGATATTTCAGCTATTTATGCCATCGTTAATGGTACTACCAACTATATTTTGACTCGAATGGCCAAGGAGGGGCTGGATTTTTCAGTGGCATTAAAAAAGGCGCAGGAGCTGGGCTATGCCGAAGCCGACCCAGCCAAGGATATAGAAGGGGTTGATGCTGCCTATAAGCTGGCTATTCTGGCGACTATCGCTTTCGGCACTGAGGTTAAGCCCGATAATGTGTACCATGAGGGGATTTCGAGACTCCAGGCTCGTGACTTCCGTTATGCTAGTGAGCTGGATTATGCTATAAAGCTTTTGGCTATCGCAAAGCGAGTTGAAGATTCTGTCGAAGCTCGTGTTCACCCTGTATTCATTCCTGAAGATTCTTTGCTGGCCAAAGTGGATGGCGTTTATAATGCCATCCACGTGGAAGGGGATTTGGTAGGCAAGGTTATTTTTTATGGTGAGGGAGCTGGCCCCAGGGCAACTTCAAGTGCAGTCATTTCCGATATTATTAAAATAGCTCAGAATATCAATCGTGGGACAACTAGCCCACCCAGGTTACCCTTTGCCAGTGGGCGGACTGTTAAGCCGATGGATGAAATAGAGACCCGATACTATGTAAGGATGAGCGTTGCTGACCAGGCAGGGGTTCTAGCACAGATCTCAAAGATCTTGGGCGACCACGCCATTAGTATTTCCTCCGTGATTCAGAAAGAGACTGACCTATCTGCTCAGACGGCTGAGATTGTGATAATGACTCATCCTGCCAGGGAACAGGCAGTTCAGCAAGCCCTTAAAGAAACCGAGCATTTGCCTGTAGTCAAGGAGATTAGCAACTTCGTTAGAGTTGAAGCTTAAGGAGAACAATGAAGCGTGGCGTCTTAATCAGATATCGCGATTTTCTACCTGTCACCCCAGCTACTCCACTGATAACGCTAGGAGAGGGCGATACTCCTTTAGTTAGGTCTGTTGCTTTGGATAAGGAACTTGGCTGTGGTGAGCTCTATTTTAAACTCGAGGGCTGTAATCCTACTGGCTCTTTCAAAGACCGAGGCATGGTTGTAGCCATAGCCAAGGCTGTGGAAAGTGGCAGTCGAAGTGTAATATGTGCTTCTACAGGCAATACCAGCGCATCAGCCGCTGCCTATGGGGCTCGTTTTGGCCTTACTGTTGTTGTCATTGTGCCGAAAGGGAAGATCGCTCTAGGTAAATTGGCACAGGCTATTGCTTACGGTGCTAAAATCATAGCTATACAGGGCAACTTTGATGAGGCTCTCCAAATAGTTCGAAGTCTAGTCGAGAAGCATCCGGTCACATTAGTGAATTCGCTAAATCCGTACCGCATTGAAGGTCAGAAGACGGCAGCTTTTGAGATTGTTGACGATTTAGGTGATGCTCCTGATTACCTCTTTATCCCTGTGGGCAATGCCGGTAATATCACCGCCTATTGGAAGGGATTTGCGGAATATAAGCAGGCTGATAAGGCAAGCCGGACTCCGAAGATGATGGGCTTTCAGGCTGAAGGGGCAGCCCCTATAGTCAAGGGCAAAGCTGTCAGGAGGCCCAAGACCATAGCTACAGCGATTCGTATTGGCAATCCAGCTAGCTGGCAAGGGGCAGTAGCTGCCCGTGACCAATCTGGTGGGGTCATTAACTGTGTCAGTGATGATGAGATTTTGGCTGCCTATAAGATACTGGCGAGGAAAGAAGGTGTTTTCGGCGAACCTGCTTCAGCAGCTTCCGTAGCTGGGCTTATTAAGATGGTTAAGCAAGGATTGAAGCTCTCGGACAAAAAGGTGGTCTGCATCATTACAGGTACTGGGCTAAAGGACCCTAACCTTCCGGCGAAGTTCGCTGAACCTCTGCCAGAGTTACCAGCTGATGTAAGAATAGTTGAGCAAACCTTAGGTTGGCGTTGACTTTTCTAGCCATCAGAGTTTGAAAGTCTAAGGAAAACTGACAATGCCTAGAGTAACGACAGAAAGCATTGGTGAGTTTTATCAGCACTACCCGAAGGTGGCGGCTATAGTTACAGCCTGTGCTGGGTGCAAGAAGAACGCTATGGCAGTCGCCTGGCATAGTGCCCTTTCTTTCAAACCTCCTCTCTACGGGGTGGCTATAGCACCCAAGAGGTTTACCTGCCAGCTTATTCTGGAAAGCAAGGAGTTTGGCATTAACTTTGTGCCCTTTGAGACTGCTGAGCTTATAGCTTCAGTTGGTGGCAGTGGTGGCAGAGAGGTAGATAAGTTTCAAAAATTCAGCATCGCTGAAGGAAAGCCCTTGAAGACAAGCGTGCCGATACTTAAAGATGCCTACACAGCCTATGAGTGCAAGCTTGTAGATAATAAAACTTATGGTGACCATGTTTGGATAGTGGGTGAAATCGTAGCTGTGCATTTTGACGACGAAGTCTTTACTGTCCATGGGACGCTGGATTTGGATAAGCTGAATCCAGTTCTTTATCTCGGGGCAGAGCTTTATGCAACTACGAGCAGTGCATCTGTTCGCTTGCTAGACCGCGAAACTTATGGTAGGCGCTAGCGTTTAATAATAAAAGAGGAGGCAGCAGTTGGTTGATATACCTAAGATTGAAGCAGCCGTGTATTCTATAATTGAGGCTATTGGTGATGACCCGCGAAGGGAAAGCCTGAGAGATACGCCGCAACGCATCGCCGATATGTATACTGAGCTTTTTTCAGGTCTGAATATGGATGCTCAGGAAGAATTGACGGTGGGCTTTGAGGTAGGGCATCGTGAGATGGTGATACTCAAGGATATCCCTTTCTACTCTATGTGTGAGCATCATCTCCTGCCGTTTTACGGTGTGGCTCATGTTGGCTATATTCCGAATGATGAAGGACGAGTTGTTGGGGTGAGTAAGCTGGCGCGAGTGGTTGAGATATTCGCCAAACGTCCCCAGCTACAGGAAAGGATGACGACGCAGATTGCAGATGTGATCCTTGAAGCTCTTCAGCCGGATGGTGTAGCTGTGATTATTCAGGCAGAGCATTTGTGTATGACCATGCGTGGCATCAAGAAGCCAGGGAGTAATGTTGTCACCTCGGCGACCAGAGGGCTTTTCCGCAGTCGAGCGGCAACCCGCGCTGAATTTCTGTCTTTAGTACAGAATAAATAGCGCTTATTCATGGCGTAGCGATTCAATTGGGTCAAGTCTGGCAGCTCTGTAGGCGGGGTAGATGCCCGAAGCCAGCCCGATGAAGATTGCCACCGAGACAGCAATGATTACGATATCAGCTGACATAGGAGCCTTGACAGGATACGGTCCCAATTGCACTCCGGTAATTAACCAAGTTCCCATGGAAGCTAAAGTCAATCCTATTATACCTCCAGACAAGCTCAGCATAGCTGCTTCGACCAGGAACTGACGCAGAATATCGCGGCGTTTGGCACCGACAGCTTTACGTATACCTATTTCCCGGGTACGCTCGGTTACCGAAACCAGCATTATATTCATAATGCCAATACCACCAACGATGAGCGAAATAGCACCGACACTGCCGATAAATACCTGAAAGATGCCAAGCACCTGGTTCATACGGTTCAGGATTTCCTGCATATCAATAACAGTGAAATCGTCGTCTTTTCCTTCTCTGATATGATGACGCTGTCTCAGGATAGACGTGATTTCTTCTCGAGCGGCATCTATTTGGTCAGGGCTCACTGCTCGAACAGCGATGGTCTGGACAGGTCTTCCCCTGGGAGTTGTTTGTCCCAGAATTCTTGACTGCATCGTGGTTAAGGGGATAATTATGAAATCATCTGCGGCAGCTAAAAAACCACCTTTCTTTTCGAGAACGCCAATTACCTCAAATTTGGTCCCGCTTATTCTGATAGTCTCTTCTAAAGGATTTTTCGTGCCAAAGAGGTCTGAAGCCGTCTTGTTTCCCAATACGGCAACGTTTCCTCTCCTGCTGACATCTTGCTCAGCAATGAACCGCCCCGCAGCTACTGGGTAATCGATGACTTGTGCAATTTCAGGAGTAGTACCCATTATATTGACGGCGCTATTTTCGTTGCCGTAGACGACCCTGATCATTTTTTCAATCATAGGGGCAACTACATCTACAGATGGGGCTCGGTTAGGATCAGCCAGAGCTTCAGCATCTTCGAGTGTCAGACTTCCAGTAACTCCTGCCAGGCCCTGAGTCATAGTGGTAGCGCTGGTGATGTAAATGGCATTAGCTCCCATGGCTTCGAAGATAGCGGTGACATTTGCCTTGTGTCCTCTGCCGAAGGACACTAGAAAGACAACAGCACTGACGCCGATTACGATGCCGAGAATGGTCAGAGCTGAGCGCATCTTGTTACTGTACAGGGTCTGCCATGAAGTGACTATGCTTTCCCAGATGTTCATATCGTTCCTTTTGCGTAGAGGCCAGTCATTTCCTGGCGAAATGGTTCTACTCGTGTCGCAGTGACTCAATAGGGTCAAGGCGGGCGGCTCTATAGGCCGGGTATATACCGGAAACCAACCCGATAAAGATTGACACCGAGAGGGCAATAATGGCGATGTCAATGGACATGGGGGCGTTGACAGAGTAGTCGCCCAGCTTTGCTCCTGTGACCAACAGGCAGCCTAGCCAAGCTAGCATCAGCCCTATGGCGCCACCGGAAAGGCTCAGCATAGCTGACTCAACCAGGAATTGGCTCAAGATATCCCGTCTCTTGGCGCCAACAGCTTTTCGGATACCGATCTCGCGGATGCGTTCAGTTACTGATACCAGCATAATATTCATTATACCGATGCCACCAACCACAAGCGAAATTGCACCAACACTGCCGATAAAGACACGGAAGATGCCCAGCACCTGATTCATCCGATTTATGATTTCCCGCAAGTCAACAATCCGAAAATCGTCGTCTTCTCCTTCTCTGATATGATGCCTTTGGCGCAAGATAGTAGTAATCTGCTCCTTAGCAACATCCACCTCCTCGGTACTCCTTGCCTGAATACCGATAGTCTGCACAGGTCGTCCTCTAGCACTTGTCTCAGTCAAAATTCTTGACTGATATGTTGACAGGGGAATCATTACAAAGTCGTCTGGTTGCCCGAACATGCTACCCCGCTCTTCGACAACACCGATGACATCGAACTTTCGTCCATTTATACGCATGGACTTGCCAACAGGATTTTCTTTGCCAAAAAGGTCCAAAGCAGCATCGCTTCCCAGAACAGCAACAGTCGCTTTTTTTAGAATGTCTTGGTGCGAGATAAAAGTGCCCTCCGCTATGGGGTAGCTGGCAATGCGCGCAATCTCAGGAGTGACACCCGTTATCCGAAGAAGATGCTTCTCATTACCGTAAGCAACATTGGCTCTGGTGTTGGTCATGGGAGCCACTATAGCCACGGACGGAGCCCGGTTACGATTAGTTAGAGCTTCGGCATCCTCAAGAGTCAGCTTTCCACTACTGGTCGTAGCAGTGGCTCTGCTGCCAGTAGGGCTAGTGCTGAGTTCCATAACGTAAAGGGCATTAGCTCCCATCTGCTGAAAGATGCCGGCAATATTAGCCTGGTGTCCTCGGCCAAAAGATACGACGAAGACGACAGCGCTGATTCCGATAACAATACCAAGTATGGTCAGAACAGACCGCAGCTTGTTACTGTAAATGGCTTGCCACGAGCTGATTATGCTCTCCCAGAAGTTCATCTCTTTCTCTCGTTAACTATCTGACCATCTCTCAAATAAATTGTACGTTTTGTGTAATTGGCGATATCCTCTTCGTGAGTGACAATGATGATAGTGATACCCTGACTATTTAATTGCTGTAGAAGAAGCATGATGCCCTTGCTGGTCTGAGTATCCAGATTGCCCGTAGGTTCATCACCCAGAATTATTGATGGGTTATTAACCAGAGCCCGGGCAATAGCTACTCGCTGTTGCTCGCCGCCGGAAATCTCGGTAGGCCGATGGCTAGCCCGCTCAGCTAACCCCACTGACTCTAGAGCAGCCATGGCACGCTGGCGCTTGTTGCTCACGGCACTGTAGACCAGCGGCAGCTCCACATTAGCTACGGCCGTAGTCCGTGGCAATAGGTTGAAAGACTGAAAAACGAAACCTATCTTCTTGTTCCGTATGTCTGCTAGCTCGTCGTCCTTCAAGCGGCTAACATCTGTGCCATCTAATCTGTATGTTCCAGAAGTTGGTCTGTCCAAACAACCGATTAGGTTCATCAAGGTAGATTTCCCGGAGCCTGACGGTCCCATGATGGAAATCATCTCTCCTGCCTCAATGCGGCAGGTTACTCCATCCAGTGCAGTTACCTGTACATCTCCTAACTTATATATCTTTACTATATTATCTAAGTAAATCATTTTCGCTACCCAAAAACAGATAAAATATTTCTGCCTCGTACTAATTGCAGATTTTAGCTAAGGCCTTAGCCAGGGCCGCCACCGGCTTAACCGCCGGGACGTAGCCTGGCGCGCTCACTTACAGGCATTATTAATACCTTTTCTCCTTCACTGAGGCCGGATATGACCTCGGCAAACTGGTAATCCTGAACTCCTAACTCAACCTGCCTCCTCTCAGGCTCAGCCGTGGTCATATCTTTCACCACTGCCACAAAGGTGCCTGCAGGTGTTTGTAAAACAGCATCCTTAGGTATTAATAGCACATTGCTTCTTTCCGCCACAATTATATCAGCCGTGGCAGTCAGGCCTCCTTTCAGTTCTATGTCGGTGGGGTCGAGAGCTATGGTCACGGCAAACTCGACAACGCCAGCCATCTGAGTGCCAAACGGCGAAATGAAGGTCACTTTGCCAGAAAACTCCTTATCTGGTATAGCATCTATTGTGATGATGGCTTTCTGGCCCACCTTCACTTTAAAAATATCTATCTCGTCCACCATGCCTTCCAGCTTGACGGTGCCGGTATCCACCAGGTGAACGGCGGTTACTGCGGAATAATCGAAAGACGAAAGCTGGTCGGTCTCCTTGACACCGACTTTAACTACAGTGCCATCAAAAGGTGCCAGGATTTCCGTTTTCATGAGCTCTTTCTTAGCCCGCTCCAGTTCCCTCTGGGCTAGTTGTAGATTAAGATTGTAAGCTCTCAAAGCTTTCAGGTTAACGCCACTCCGGAAAATAAGCTCGTTATTTTCAAGTATCGTCCGGCTCATTTCTACATCATGCTGAGCCATGCGTAGCAGTGTAGCCAGCTCCAGTGCGTCACAGTTGTCTCCTTCTTTACACGCTTGTAGCGCTCGCAGGTTTTCTTCAACCTGCCTCAGCCAGGCAAGCGAGGTGGAGGTATCAGAGTAGGGCAGTGGCATTAATCCTGTTGCTCCTGCTCTGCTGCCTTGCGTTGTTAGCTGCTGACAACACTCTCCGATTCTTTGTGACACCCTTATCCTGCCGCTGAGGCTTTTGACCAGAAGATAGGTTTCCTTTAGCTTGTATTGTGCGGCATCCAATTTAGCCTTAGCATCCTCGTAGCTGCCCTGCTCGATAAGCGTTTGTATTTCGGCTAACCTTGCCAGGTCTTGCTCCAGAAGCTTGATTGCCTTAGAGATATCAGGATAGTTTTCGACAGGCGTGCCCAGCAAATCATCATGTCCCTGCAAGGACATAGTTATTTCTGGCACATTAAACATTTTGTAGCTCGCATCAAGGTCGTGCTTGGCCAGACGTAGCTCAGCTGCTGCTTCTTGATACTTGCTTTGCTCGAGGAATTTTTGTGCTTGCCCTAGCTCTTCTTGAGCCTGTTCCATACGGAGGATGGTGCTGGTATCAGGATAAAATTTTGGGTAGCCCATCAATGCCGGATGTATTTTTTCTACCAACTCGTTCATAGCTAGTTCCACGTTATACTGGGCTGAAGCTATGGCAAGTTTGTGCGTGGTGTCATCCAGCTTGGCCAACAGTGTGCCCTCTTTGACCTTATTTCCTTCCTCTACAAATACCTCTTTTACCGTCCCCGGTGTGCCGAAGCGCAGTTTGGCTTCACGTGGCATAACCAGATTACCGTCGGCGGTGACTGTCAATACCAGGTCTCCTCGCTCCACCACAGCTATTTGTCTCTCGGCTTTAGCATTCTTTTTTTCACCACGGCAACCGCTAAAGCCCAGCGTGGACACAACCAGGAGCAGTACGGTAGCTATAATCAGTTTATTTCTCATTTGAACTCTGGCCTCCATTTTAATATTAGAATGACAGCGGATTATTGTCGTGGTTTTACGCCTGTGTAAAATCTATGTAAAGACTTCTGAGCATTGCCATTTCATTCGACCTTAACCTCAAATTGCTAAATTATAATACTTTTGTACAGAGTATGCTATAGCATTGATTACATCTAATTGAAACCAGTGTTGCAAAGGTGTATCCTATTTCCTGTCAAGCAAATGGAAGCAAAAAATGCAATTCCGGCATTCGTTTCAGAAATCAAAGGTTTTCTTGCTGAGGAGGAAGGGATGAGGTTATTCGAACTGGCTCTAGAAGCATGTTCGCTCGGGCCCTGTCTGGAGATTGGTAGCTTTTGTGGGAAATCCACGGTTTACCTTGGCACTGCCTGCAAATTAAAAGGAAAGACGCTTTTCACCATTGACCACCACCGAGGTTCTGAAGAGCAACAGCAGGGTCAACTGTACTTTGACCCTGACCTTTTCAATAGTGAAACCGGGGTGATTGATAGCCTCCCATATTTTCGGGCTACAATACAGCGTGCTGGATTAGAAGAGATTGTTGTGCCTATGGTTACTAAATCCTCTGTGGCAGTTCGAGATTGGACTACTCCATTAGGTCTGATTTTCATAGACGGTGGGCACAGTTATGAGACCGTATTGACAGATTACCGATGCTGGTATCCTCACTTACTACCTAATGGATTTCTCGCTTTCCACGATATCTTTCTTGACCCGACAGAAGGCGGGCAAGCTCCGTATGAGGTTTATAAGCTGGCGCTGACGTCAGGGATATTTGAGGAACTGCTGATGACCAATACGCTTGGTGTGCTACGGCGTCACGGGACCGTGGTGGTCAAGAAGTAGGCTTGTCGGTGACATAGGCCTGAGCATATCAGCCGCCAGCACCACCGCTGCGGATGTCCAGGTTGGCTTTTCTTCTGGCCAGATTTCTCGCTGTGGTAATGCCATGCCATACCAGTAGGCGCCGTCTTCATCCCGCATCTGGTGAAGCCAGTTGAAGACAGTTGCCGAATGTTTGTATTCACCATGAACTGCTAGAGCAATTGCCAGCTCGCTTGTCTCCGCAGCGGTGACCCATCCCTGTTCTAGACTGCAGAGTGAGCCTAAACCATCAATAACAAATTTGCCCCAACCATTGAAAAGACGCTGCTTGGCATCGTTACCATTGATGACACAACACATCACCGGGTAATACCAGTCCATGGCAAATGTGGACTTATTTCCCTGAGTCGAATCAAATGGGCATGGCATATTCTGAATCGCTTTTGCCAGGGCGCTGTTTGCTTTTTCCCAGTGAGTTTGCTCTTCGCCCAAAACTGAAGCCATAGAAAGGGCGCTCTTGATACTCAAATAGGTGGAGCTACAACTGGTTATTAGTGCAGTGGGGTAAATAACGCCGGCACTATCTCTTGCCCAATAGATTTCACCGCTTGTTCCCCTCATATCTAGCACAAAATCAATTGCAGCGCAGACAGTTGGCCACATTTTTTTAAGAAACGAAATGTCACCGGTTGTTAGATAGTGGTGCCATACTCCTACCGCTATATATGAAATAACATGTGAGATTTTTGATGTGTCTAATGGTTGTCCATCTTTGTACGAAGTGTACCAGCTCCCATCTACCAGTTGAATCGCAGCCAGCCAGTCGTAAGCACGTTCAGCTTCAGTATGACAGTTACCGATATCGATTGCCATAGCATTTTCGACATGAGTCCACGGGTCTGTGATACCTCCCTGGAGCCAAGGAATTGAGCCATCTGCCTGTTGCATTGAAAGGATGGAATCGACCGTAGGGCTAAGGTATTTGTTTGAGAGAAAATTATCAGAAGGCTTGAGTTTCATTTCTAATTGCTCCTTGGATAAATATCTCGTCGTGCTGATAAATTGCTTTGGCACCCGATAGCTTCTCTATAGACGTCAGCCGTATGTTTAGCTGTGTTCTCCCAGTTGAACATTTGCCGTATGCGTCTATATCCCATTTCACCAAGGTATCTGCGCTTGTCTGGATTATCCAGAAGGTTTGCAATTGCCTTCACCAGTGCTCTAGTATTAGCTGGCGGTACCAGGATACCGGCATCACCAACTATCTCGGGCAAAGCGCCGGCGGTAGTCGATATCACTGGCGTGTTGCAAGACATAGCCTCGGCGGCAGGTAAACCAAAGCCTTCGTAAACTGAAGGCACAACTACCATTGTAGCCATGGAATACTGGCGGACAAGTTCAGCAGTGTCTATTTGCCCCATATGGGTCACACAATCAGCGATGCCTAAACCTTCAATCAAACCCTGTGTGTAACCATTTCTCATCTGTTTTCCAACTATCACAAGCTCTATTTTGCGCTCCAATCGCAAAGCAGCAATAGCCTCCAGCATATATTTCAATCCCTTTAACGGTGTATCGCCGCTATTTATCACCAGAAGGCGGTTTTCCAGGCGTCTTACCTCAAGGCTCTGGTCAAAGATAGAACTGTCAACTCCGTCATAAATAACTCGTAGGCTGTCTTTTGGCAGCTTAAAAATATCGATGATCTGGCGATAAGAATTCTGCGAACCGGTGATGAAGTGAGAGAGTTTTTTGGCGACTTTAAGTTGCATGTCTGCGAACGCATACCATCTTCTGATGCCCATTTCCTGCCATAGAGATTTGGCTGCTTTAATGGCTAAATCTCGATCGATTGTGATGGGATGATGGATTGTTGTTACTAATGGGATACCGAGTCTCTTTATTTTCAAGATGCTGTAGGACAGGCTTTGATTATCATGAATAACATCGTATTGCTCATAGCGGTTATCCTTGCGCAGGAAACTATAGGCACGCATGCCGAAGGTTGATGGCTCAGTGAAAAATCCACAGCAGACACCGAGCCATTCGGTGAGGTTAGGCAGTGAATTCAGTTTTTGTGGGTCAATAAAGAAACGCTCGGCTTCAGGTAGCGAATACAAATCAAGGCTGGGCAGTTTAATCAGCTTTATGCCATCGTCCAGGTCTGGATATGGTGGTCCAGATACCACGTCAACGTCGTGGCCGAGGTCACGGAGGGAACGACTTAAATAACGGACGTAAATACCCTGTCCACCGGAATAGCGATAGCATCTATAGCTAAGCAAACATATACGCATTTAGTGTCGAATCCGAGTTTCAAGCATTCGCAGTTTAATACAAAAAGCCACAAAACATTTTACCTATGTTTGCTAGATATATCAATATGTTTAGGCGAAAATCAGCGAGGGAACGATGAAATTTCTATTGCGATTTGGATGAGAATAAATTGTCTATTTTTTGCGATTTCAAATACTTTCGGTATTCAATTGCCTCATCGTAGACATCTACAGTGCGCCTGACTGTATTTAGCCAATTAAATGTCTGTATGCTTCTCCTTCGTCCGATTTCGCTGAGATGCTTGCCTTTATCCGGATTGTCTATGAGTGCCGAAATCGCTTCTGCCAGAGCCTTTACATTGGCTGGGGGCACCAGTATTCCGGCATCTCCTACCACCTCAGGTAAAGCCCCGGCAGTTGTGGCAACCACTGGAGCTCCGCAGGCCATGGCTTCAGCCGCAGGTAAGCCGAAGCCTTCATATGTTGAGGGGATGACTACGATGCTGGCCAATCTGTATTGATTGATAAGCTCGGATGTGTCTATCTCTCCAATAAACTTTACATAATCTCTGATACCCAGATTGGCGATAAGTTTCCGTATTGTGTCATCATCTGCTTCTCTTCCCACCACCATTAGTTCGAGGTCATGCTTCTGTCGCAATAGCGCCAATGCTTCTAACAGGTATGTCAAACCTTTGACGGGTGTGTTTCCACTTCTTATCGCCAAGAGCCTGTTTTCCAGACGGTTGACTTTAGGAGAGGGGCTGAAAATCTCCGTATCTATACCGTTGTGTATCACCCGCAGCTTGTCTTCAGATACCCCGAATGCCTCAGCGATATGGCGGCTGGCAATCTGGGAAACTGTGATGATGTGGGAAAGTTGGCGGGCGACTTTCACTTGCATATTAATGAAGGAATACCATCTTCTGAGGCCAAGTTTATCCTTTAGGGAAGTTGCTGACTTAATAGCCAACTCACGGTCAACGGTTATGGGATGGTGGATAGTCTCGACAACCGGGAATCCGAGTTCCTGGATTTTGAGCACACCATACGCCAAAGTCTGATTATCATGCACAACGTCATATTTGGCTATTTGGTTATCGCGGAGTAGATTGTAAGCCCTCATGCCAAAGGTGAGGGGTTCTGAGAAGTAACCGCTTATGGTGCCGAGCCATTCGACCAGGCTGGGGAATGTGTTCAATTTACTTGGATTTATGAACAACCGTTGGACAGACGACATTGAATATAAATCAAGGCTGGGTAATTTGATCAACTTTATCCCATCGTCTAGATCTGGGTAGGGTGGGCCTGATACCACATCAACCTCGTGACCAAGGTTGTGGAGAGCACGACTCAGATAGCGAAGATAGATACCCTGCCCGCCGGAATAGCGGTAGCTTCTATAGCTGAGCAGACATATACGCATTTAGCCATCCACCGAAACACGAAGTTACATAGTGAAGTACGAGAAGACAGGTAACATTTTACCTTTGGTAGTTCAATTTATCAATGAGGGATGGAGCAATTGTATTAAAAAGCAGCAACACCTGTAACTACTAACGAACGTTTATCACAGCCAGGTGGGAAACGATTATAAAGATGGCGTTATTGTCTATTCACGGTTTTGGGGAAGATTAGAGTGTTTAATCGCCTAGCAGTTGAAGGACAATCTCCCTGGTTCTCGGTCGGTTATCGAAGTCCACCACCACAATCTGTTGCCAGGTTCCGAGCGTCATTCTCTTGTTTACAAAGGGGACAACAAGTGAAGGGCCTTGGAGCGAAGCCCTCACGTGTGAGAATCCGTTTCCATCTCCCCATCTCAGGTCATGCTGGTACTGTATATTTACAGGTACATTTCGGCTCCACATATCCTTAAAATCACTAATCAATCCACCCTCGTACTCAATAGTTGTTATACCTGCGGTTGACCCGGCGATGAAAATGGTTGCTATACCACTGTTGATAGTGGAGTTGTTGATCTCCTTGGCTATTTCTTCGGTTATGTCGACCATGTCACAATTCCCGTTGGTGCTGAGGCGGATGGTTTTACTTACTGTAGTCATATTTTCACCTCCGGTAATATTACTTCTTCCAGATTAAAAACTGGTCCATCCTGGCATACTTTTTTCATGCCATGTTTTGTCTTTATGCTACAGCCAAAGCAGGCTCCCAACCCACAGCCCATTCGTACTTCCAGCGAAAGTTGGGCTGGTTTCTTAATGTACTGTCGCTGCATCTGCCTGGCAATTGTCTCGTACATAGCTCTTGGGCCACAGGCATAAATCTGGTCAGCCTGGTCAATATAATCGGGAAAGATTTTGCTGACCATACCTTTTCTACCACTGCTGCCGTCTTCGGTGATGGCTTTGATTTCAATTCCTCCAGGGAGAAGCTGTGAGGGGTAAAGCCCGTCTTTTGTGCGCGCACCGGAGAGCAGCTTTACGGATTTACCCTTTTTTAGTGCTTGTTGGGCGAGGAAGACCAAAGGGGCAATACCTATTCCGCCAGCTACCAGCAGTAGGTTTCTTGAAGCTTGCTCAATGTGAAAGCTGTTACCGAGGGGGCCAAGCAAGTCCAGCGTTTCACCTTTCTGGCGCTGTGAAAGCCACTGTGTGCCTCTACCAACGACAGCGAAGAGGACGGAGAGCTGATTTGAGTCGTCTACTCGGTGGATGCTCAGGGGACGACGCAATTTAAGCTCCTCACCGCATTTCACCATAATGAATTGGCCTGGTCTCGCTGTGGCGACGATGTCGGGTGCTTCAACACAGATGAGATGGCATCCAGCCATAAGCTCGATGTTGGAGAGGATGGAAGCTAAAACTTGCTTCAATTTGTTTAACTGCTTCTACTCCACATCTATTTAATATCTGCGTGGTAGCTTTGCAAGGACTTGACTTCTGGCTTACCACTGAGATAGGCAGCGATCCCTTTAGCGGCAGCAGCAGCAGCAGCAAGTGTTGTTATATAAGACACCTTGTACCTGATTGCTGCCTTGCGGATATATGAATCATCGTATTTGCCTAGCTTGCCGCTTGGCGTATTGATGACCAACTGAATTTCTTTGTTTTTGATTTCGTCGACGATGTTGGGTCGTCCTTCGTGCATCTTAAGTATTAACTCGGATGGGATGCCATGGCTGGCTAGAAATTCATGGGTGCCCTGTGTTGCTTTAAGTTTAAAGCCAAGTTCGGTGAATCGCTTCGCTACTTCTAATGTAGTGGGCGTATCCTTGGTTGACAGACTTATTAGGACTGTTCCGTTTACTGGTAGCGATTGTTGTGCAGCCACCTGGGCCTTAAAAAATGCCAAGCCAAAGGAATTGGCAATTCCCAGTACCTCGCCGGTTGAGCGCATTTCCGGTCCCAGGATGGGATCTACTTCATGGAACATGGAAAATGGGAAGACTGACTCTTTGACTCCGAAATGAGGAATATGGCGTGGTTTGAGATTAAGGTCGGTTAGCTTTTTACCCAGCATTATCTGGGTTGCCAGGCGTGCCATGGACACATTACAGACTTTGGAAACTATAGGTACGGTTCGCGACGCTCGTGGATTAGCTTCCAGTACGTACACAATGTCCTTAGCAATAGCATACTGGATGTTCATCAGGCCTTTTACGTTAAGTTCCATGGCGATTTTTTTGGTGTATTGGTTAATGGTATCAATATGTTTGGCGGGTATGCTTACTGGAGGAATCACGCAGGATGAATCACCAGAGTGAATCCCGGCTAATTCAATGTGTTCCATGACCGCTGGCACATACGAGTCAGTCCCATCAGCGATGGCATCTGCTTCAGATTCGATTGCATTTTCGAGGAACTTGTCAATCAGTATGGGGCGGTCGGGAGTCACACCTACGGCTGCAGCAACGTACTCTTTCAGCATATCTTCATCATGGACTATCTCCATGCCACGTCCACCTAATACATATGATGGCCGCACCATCAGTGGATACCCGATTCGCTCTGCTACGCTCAGCGCTTCTTTCAAGTTGCTAGCCATCCCCGATTCAGGCATAGGGATGCCAAGTTCCTGCATCCTTAGACGGAAACGGCCTCGATCCTCAGCGAGGTCTATAGTCTCGGGTGAAGTCCCAAGGATTCTGACGCCAGCTTCAGCTAATTCGTTGGCGATGTTGAGAGGCGTCTGACCGCCGAACTGGACGATCACGCCTTCAGGCTTTTCCTTCTCATAGATACTCAGGACGTCTTCAACCGTCAGTGGTTCAAAGTAGAGCTTGTCTGATGTGTCGTAGTCAGTTGAGACTGTTTCGGGATTACAATTGACTATGATTGTCTCGTACCCTTCATCACGTAGGGTAAAGGCTGCGTGGACACAACAGTAATCGAATTCAATGCCCTGGCCGATGCGGTTGGGGCCGCCACCCAATACCATCACCTTTCGTCTGCTGCTACTTGTGGTCTTGTCAGATGTATTGTATGTTGAGAAGTAGTATGCCGCGTTTTCTACACCACTTATCGGCACAGGCTCCCAGCCTTGAACTACTTTGAGAGAAATACGTTTTCGGCGGATTTCCTTTTCTGGCACACCAAGGACCTGTGACAGGTAACGGTCTGAAAACCCGTCCTTCTTTGCTTGAATAAGCATGTCATCTGGAAGTGTCTTGCCCTTGTAATGGAGGATTTTCTCCTCTAATTCCACCAACTCTTTCATCTGCTGGATAAACCAGGGCTTGAGGTAAGTTTTCTCATAGAGCTTCTGGATGTCGGCGCCTTTGCGTAGAGCCTCATACATTATAAACTGTCGTTCGCTTGTCGGTTCTTTAAGCATGTCCATTAACGCGTCCAGTGACTTCTGATGGAAGTCTTTGGCAAAGCCCAACCCGTAGCGACCATTCTCCAAGGAGCGAATTGCCTTCTGTAATGCCTCTTTGTAAGTCTTGCCGATGCTCATTACCTCGCCGACAGCACGCATCTGTGTACCGAGCTTGTCCTCAGCATCTTTGAACTTTTCAAAGGCCCAGCGAGGGAATTTGACAACCACATAATCGCCTGATGGTGTGTATTTTTCCAGAGTCCCCTCCCGCCAATATGGGATTTCGTCAAGTGTCAAACCAGCAGCTAATTTGGCGGAAATAAGTGCGATGGGGAAACCGGTCGCCTTGGAAGCGAGCGCTGACGAACGCGAGGTTCTGGGATTAATCTCAATTACCACAACACGGCCGGTCTTAGGGTCGTGTGCAAATTGAATGTTGGTACCCCCGATTACTCGTATCGCTTCCACAATTCGATAGGAATATTCCTGGAGGCGTTTTTGTAGCTCTGTATCAATAGTAAGCATAGGAGCTACGCAGAAGGAGTCGCCGGTATGCACACCCATGGCATCTACGTTTTCGATAAAGCATACGGTAATCATCTGATTCTTTGAATCACGGACGACTTCCAACTCCAACTCCTCCCATCCCAAAACTGATTTCTCTATCAGAATCTGTCCGATAAGGCTTGCTGTAATGCCACGCTCTGCTACGACGCGTAATTCCTCCACGTTGTAGACCAATCCACCGCCAGTTCCCCCCATGGTATATGCCGGACGGATAACTACCGGATATCCTATATCGGCTGCCACTTTTTCTGCTTCCTCGACACTGTAAACTGCCTTGCTTCGAGGCACTTCTATGCCCAGCCGGTTCATCGTTTCTTTGAAGGCAGTGCGGTCTTCACCGCTTTTGATGGCATCTATGTCAACGCCGATCACTTCGACTCCATACTTGTCAAGGACTCCTGAGCGTTTCAACTCTGCGCTGAGATTAAGACCTGTTTGTCCGCCTAGATTTGGCAGTAGAGCATCAGGCCGCTCCTTCTCGATAATCTGCGCCATGGCTTCGTGAGTAAGCGGCTCGATATAAGTTATATGTGCCATTCCGGGGTCGGTCATGATAGTTGCCGGGTTTGAGTTCACCAGCACGATTTCGTAGCCCAGGCTTCGAAGGGCTTTGCAAGCCTGTGTTCCGGAGTAGTCAAATTCACAGGCCTGCCCTATCACAATAGGACCAGAGCCGATGATCATTATTTTTTTGATGTCGTTTCGTCTTGGCAATGAAAACCCTCCTTTTTTATTTTGAATTGTCTCGGTAGACTATTTCACCAGCGACTATAGTCGCCATTACCTTGCCTGTAAACTGGTAGCCATCGAATGGGGTGTTCTTGCCTTTAGAAGCGAAATCATGGCTGTCGACTACCCATTCCTTACTAGGGTCGAAAATTGTGATATCAGCACAGCAGCCCGGTTTTAATGTGCCAAGCCCCCCGTATTTTGTGCCGATAATTTTTGCCGGCTCACAGGTGAGTTTGGAAATTAGGGTCATTAAATCCAGTTCTCCGCAGTGCACCAGAGTCATCAGGCAGGCGAAGGCGGTTTCCAAGCCGCTGATACCGAAAGCTGCCAGCCCGAACTCGCACATTTTGTCCACCGAGGTGTGGGGAGCATGGTCGGTGGCAATGGCATCGATAGTGCCATCTTTAAGCCCTTTGATTAAAGCGGCAATATCTTCTTTGGTGCGCAACGGCGGGTTGACTTTAGCGTTGGTATCGTATGCCAGTTGGTTGTGCTTTTTTGGTTGGCTGTCCATTATTCGTTCCTCGGTCAGAGTCAGGTGGTGAGGGGTGACTTCGGCAGTGACTGCTATGCCTCTTTCTTTAGCATGGCGAACAAGTTCCACTGAACCCTCAGTGCTAACATGAGTAATGTGGAGTCTAGCGCCGGTCAGTTGTGCCAATGCTATGTCGCGGGCAACCATAATCTCCTCAGCAGCTTTGGGGATACCCTTAAGTCCTAGACGTGCTGATACCCAGCCATCATTCATAAAGCCACCATCGCTCAGTTCTTTATCTTCGCAATGGTCAATAATTGGTAAACCCAGGGCTCGGCTATAGTCCATAGCCAGAGACATGATTCGTGAGCTAGTTACAGGCTCGCCATCATCGCTGAAGCCAATAACCCCTAGATTAGCTAGCTCGCTCATTTCGGTCAGCTCTTTGCCTTGCCTTGCTTTAGTAATGCAGCCTATCGGCAGTACTCGAACAACCCCCTCGGTCTCAGCCGTTTTCTTTACATAATCTACAGAAGCTTGATTATCTAGAGGTGGATTCGTATTCGGCATGCAACAAACGGTGGTGAAACCGCCTTTAGCGGCAGCTTTGGTGCCTGTAGCTATAGTTTCCTTGTCTTCGAAGCCCGGTTCACGGAGATGGCAGTGGAGATCAATGAACCCAGGGCATACTATTAGGCCAGTAGCATCAATTGTGGTTAAGTCAGGTTTGTGTGGCGCTGTGCCTTTATCCCCAATCCAGGTGATTTTACTGTCAGTGATGAGCAGGTCAGCGACTTTATCCAGCCTCTGGCTAGGGTCGAGAATCCGTCCGCCGCTTATTAGTAGGTTATGAGCCATTATTTGTTCTTTCCTCCAGCGATTAAGTAAAGCAGTGCCATGCGGATGGCTACACCGTTAGTTACTTGTTCTTCGATCACCGATTGAGCCCCGTGGGCTACTTCAGGACTGATTTCAATTCCTTCGTTCACAGGCCCTGGGTGTAGAACTAAGGCATGTGGCTTAGCTAAAGACAATCGTTCCTCGGTTAACTGGTAAAGCTGGACATATTCTCGTAGAGTAGGCAGCAGTCCACTTTGCTGCCGTTCTATCTGCAGTCGTAAGGGCATAACCACATCAGCTTTTTCCAATGCGGACTCAACACTGGTTTCAATGCTGACATTTGGCAGTTTACAGTTAGTTATGAAGCTGTTTAAACCTCGTGGCAGGAGGGTCGGTGGGGCACATAGTACCACCTTGACCCCCATAATAGTCATGCCCCACACATTGGAGCGGGCTACTCGGCTGTGCATGATGTCACCGATGATGGCTGCTTTTAGTCCACCCAGTTTGCCCAGATGGCGACGGATGGTATAGAGGTCGAGGAGAGCTTGTGAGGGATGAGCATGCCAGCCGTCTCCAGCGTTTATCATACTGCAGTCTATGTATTGAGTAGCGACGTAAGGGGCCCCAGATTGCAAATGGCGCATGACTATAACGTCGGCGCCCAAAGCTTGTATGGTGCGCAGGCTATCAACTAGAGATTCTCCCTTTGCAATGCTACTTTTTGAGGCGTCGAGGCTGACTGTATCAGCGCTTAGATTCTTAGCCGCAAGCTCAAAAGAGGCACGTGTACGCGTGCTGGGCTCATAGAACAGAGTGACGACTGTTTTGCCTCTTAGGGTTGGCACTTTTTTAACTTCCCGGGTAAGTATCTCTGCCATAGCGTCGGCGATTTCGAAGACAAGCTCGATCTCTTCTCGAGTAAAGTCATCCAAGTCGAGTATATGGCGATGTTGCCAGGCGCCTATAGATGGCGGTGGGAAAGCTTCTGGAGTTGTGACGCTTGAACTTGGCTCAGTTGTTTTCATCAGTCGTTCTCCTTATCCGACGAGAGTAAAGTCACTTTGTCCTCGCTGTCCACTTCCTTAACATACACTTTTATTTCCTCGTTTCTTGAGGTAGGTATGTTCTTGCCTACATAGTCTGCACGGATAGGGAGCTCACGATGTCCACGGTCAACGAGAACTGCTAGCTGGATGGACTGGGGTCGTCCTAAATCTATGAGGGCATCCATAGCTGCGCGAATACTGCGTCCAGTGTAGAAGACGTCGTCAACTAGAACCACTTGTTTGTTAGTAACATCAACGGGGACATCGGTGCGGTGAATTATGGGTTTCAAGGCTAGTGATGAAATATCGTCGCGATAGAGACTGATATCGAGTGAGCCGACCGGGACAGCAAACCCCTCGAGACCTTGAATAGTAGTAGCCAGCCGTTCGGCTAATGGGACTCCACGGGTTTGCATGCCAACGAGGACAATGTCCTGGGCGCCTTTGTTCCTTTCTAAGATCTCATGGGCAACACGAACTAATGCCCGCTGCATGTCCTCCGGAGACATGAGGATTCTTTCAGGCATAAGAAAAACCTCCTGCCGAGAACTGGCAAGAGGTTTTCAAAACAGCAATCAGATTTAGAAGCTGCGGAGAACTACAATGCTTTATCATTATTTCCCTTGCCAGCCTCTCTGGACTGACTTAAAGGTCTTACTGGTAGATTATTATAACACTTAGATGTTGGGGATGCAAGGCCATTGTGGCAAAAAAATCAAAAGAATTGGACGATAACTTTTCCGAAGATTGGGCTAACGAAGTGGCGCATAAATGGTATAAATCCGGGACCGAATTGCCTGGCCAGTTCTCTAGAATAGTCCTTAATGTAATCGGTAAAAGTGTGCCGCTGGAATTTAAGAAGTTTTTGTGACTTGGCTGTGTCATACCAGTCTAAGTAATAAGGCTCTTTGGTGAACTTGCTAGCCGGTGGTAGAGGCAACCCCAGAACTCTCAAAATGGTGCCTATCATATCTTTGTATAGCATTCGTTGTTTAGGCCCGCCGCTGATGACCAAAGTATGTCCTTTTACCTTGTCGAAATTTTTAACAGCGTTAAATATCGCTGATGCTGTGTCATTTGGGTGGCAATACTCAACTCGATTGTTCAGCGGAATTGTAAACATTCGCTTAAGGTCACTTACTGAGAAGGAAAGATACATGGTTGCGGTAAGGCGCAAAATTACGTAGTCAATTCCCGATTCTTTGATGAGGTTTTCAGCTTGAAGCTTGGTCTCGCCATATGCCCCTTTGGGATTAGGATGATGTTCTTCTGGGCAGAGAGGTTTAGTTGCATTTGGCGTAGGGCCAAAGGCGGCTACCGAGGAAGTAAATACAAACGGGATTTGCCCACCTTTCTGTTTTAACAGTTCAACGATTATTCTGGTGCCACCCACGTTGACTTTGGTAGCCAGCTCAGGTTTTTCATATGCCATCGGCGGCAAGATACCAGCCATATGGACTACTGCGTCAACTCCGTCCAGTGCTTTCCGAACTGAATCAGGTTGTGTTACGTCTCCCCACTGGATTTCTGCATTTGCACAAAGTTTCTTGACGCTCTTTCGATTGCTTGGGGTGTCTAAGTCAAACACCCGCACTTGAAATCCATTTCGCAAAAAAACTTTGCAGACGGTTGTGCCCAATCGGCCAGCCCCACCTGTAATTAGTACTCGCATCATATTCTCCTCTTATTTAATTCTAGTTGACCTTCAAAGTTGTAACTGCCCAGTTTATCCACTGGGAACGTACGGTTCCGGGCATAAGTGGTGTAGTGTGAAAGCCTCCTTTAGCCAGGAACATTGCCTTGGGCTCACAAGCTGCTTCATAAACAAGCGCAGTTTTTTGATATGGGGTCACTTTGTCGCCTTCGCAAAAAACGAATAGTTTAGAGCAATCTTCCAACTTTTGAAGCGCTTCTGACATTTTCATCAGCGGGAAGCCTTCAAAGAATTTTTGCCAGTCAACACGAACCCGGTAACCATGCAGGTACATCCAGGCTCTGCACAACAGGGCAGCAACACCCTTCAACCAGGGAAAAGCCCCATGTCTGGGATATTCAATAATGGTGGTATCTTGCCCCCATCGCCCGATTGTGAACGGCTCATCTGCTAAGAGTCGGCTGTCCACCTCTGGTGGGCAAGCCAGAGCAACCAGAGCGTGAGGATTGTCCACCTTTTCTGTGGCCATAATCGCAGACATAGCCCCTAGACTGTGCCCAATGAGACCCATTCGTTTGCTATCTACCTCGGGGAGCTGTACTAATAAACTCCAGGCATCAACAATGTCATCCACCATCTTCCCGTCAACAACACCTTCGCTGGAGCCATGACCACGGAAATCGAAGATGAGAGTGGCTATGCCCTGGCTTGTCATAATACGGGCACTGGGCTCTACAGCCTTAGAGCTAGCACCGAAGCCATGGCATAAAACAGCGCCAGGTAAAAGACTATGTGTATCTACATTTTCCGGTAACAGAACCTTGCCGATGAGCTTTACACCGTGACTGCCAAAAGCGATGGGAAACTCTTTGATTCCAGTTGTCTTTTCTTTAGCCTTTCTGTTGAACATGTTTTACCTTACTAACAAATACCTAGTTTAAGTTTATCTTATAACCTTCGTTCCGTAATCGTGAGGGTGGCTGGTTTTGTGCAGAGAAAAGGGCTGACTCTAATCAACCCTTTCGGCGATGAAAAAGTCATACTTTAGTATGACTCAGCTTATGAGATGACTTCCTTGTCAACCAGGAGAGTGAAGGCTGAGCTAACGGCAGTCTTTCTTGTTGTTACTGTCAAGAAAGATTTAACCAGTTAAGCAGGTTGTTACCCCAGAATAGCGTTACCAAGGTGGCTAAAGATAGGAAAGGGCCAAAGGGTATCATATCTTTTCGGCTTTTTATTTTTAGCAGTAGTAGAATTGCGGCCGTTAAGCCACCGCTAATGATGGCTAGAAACATGGCTAGGAAAATCAATGGGAAGCCGATGACTAAACCTATCAGTCCTGCCAGCTTGACATCTCCCCATCCCATACCCCCGCGGGAAATCAAGGCAGGAAGAAGCAGCAGTCCGAAGCCGATAGCGCCACCAATAGCCGCGTTTTTAAGTCCCGGTTGGGCCACTGGTGGCACGAACTCAGCTACCACTGCCACAATTAGAGCAGCAACCATTCCGGGAAAAACTATCTTGTTGGGCAAAATGTTGTGCTCCAAGTCAATGACCAAAAGGACGATGAACAAACAGCAATAGAGGGCAACTATTACTAGGTTCCAACTAATCCCATAATGCCAGTATAGGAAGGCAAACAAAGCTGCCATGCCTAGTTCTACCCAGAATAAGCGCATAGGGATGGTTATCCCGCAATAGCGGCAGCGACTCTTGAGTAGTAGGTAGCTGAGAATCGGAAACAAGTCCCTAGTTGAGAGCCTATGCTGGCATCCGGGGCAACGAGATGGTGGTGAAATGATTGATTTGCCTTCAGGGAGTCTATCGGCGACTACATTTATGAAGCTGCCTACGGCAGCACCGAGTAAGAAGAACAAAGCTGACCACAAAACAGCCATTAGCACTTTGGCTCTTATCCACCAGTGGCGGGAGGGAAAATCTGCAGCTGATCCCCATCTCTCAAGTTCGTCTGCTTCAGATTGCGCAGGCTGGTACCATTAAGTAGCGTAAGCGAGTAATCCTGTATCTTCCCGTCCACTTGAATTCCATCGGCTCTAAGTTGGTCTCGGAGCCGATGGCCAAACTTCTCTTCGACTTGAGCTAGAGCCTCTTCCAAGTTGCCAGCATCTAAAGAGATACTGTCTATACCCAGATATTGGCGCCAGAGGCTATAAAATCTTACCGTGATTAATGCCATTTTATTACCTTTACAATTTGATTTTGTCGGCAATGCCCTCCGTGGCGTCTAATATAAGAATATGGTTGCGTAGAGGTTTACCGATTCCGGTGATTATCTTGATTACCTCCTGAACCTGCCAGGCTGCTACCATTGCCGGTGTGGCGGAAGGATTACCAATTTTTACTTCTATACCATGCTCAGGTTGACTATCAGACGGGCCATAAATGGAAACAAGCCCTGCATCTTCCGGGTAGATAGTCATCAGTTGGCCGCTGAAGCCAGCAATTGTTCCATAAACGTAAGGAATTCCTAGCCCACGGCAAGCCTCCTCAACTGCAAAACGTGATGGCAGATTATCCAGCCCATCAACCACTACCTGGGCATCCATGAGTAGTTTAGTGGCATTTTCCCTAGTGAACCGTTCCAAAAATGTCGTGACAGTAATTGCTGAGTTTATTTCCTTAATCCTTCTCGCAGCGACAATGGCTTTGTACTTACCCAGGTTTTCTTCGGTGGACATCAACTGCCTATTTAAATTCTGTTCGGCAAAACGGTCATTGTCAATAATGATTATGTGGCCTATCCCTTGTCTGGCCAAGAGTTCAATTATTGTGCCACCTAATCCACCTACTCCAACCACAGCCACGGTCGATTGTAATAGCTTTACCTGCCCATCCAAGCCAATTGTGCCTATGTTGCGAAGATAGCGCCAGGGGATAATGCCCTGCTTCAGCGATACGATTTGCACCTCTATAGCAGAGATTCCCTCTGTGTGGGCAATAGAGGTTACTGCCTTCAAACTGATGACAGGATATTTCATGCCATCTGGGGCTAGATATGTCTCCGCAGATTTCACAATGTGTTGGGCGATGCTTTTGCCTGCCGTGTTACTATCCTGAAACATTTTTACTGCCCATGTGGTTTGTTGTATGAAGCAGGACACTTTCGAGTATAGTGTGACATATCATAACAAAACAAGGCAAATTTAGCATCAGAGGGAGCCGAGGCTTTATTTATAGAATTTGCTGGAGATGGCGCTCTCATAATTCAGGCCGATGTCCAAGCCGCACGACATAGCTATATTAAGGGCTCTTTTGGCGGCTTGAACAGCAGCCGGGGGCAATGCGGCTATTTCCTCAGCCAGTTTTCTTGCGTTAGCCATTAGCTGGTCAGGTGGATAGACATGGTCTACTAAGCCTATGCGGAGAGCCTCTGTAGCATCAATTTTTCGTCCGGTGAATATGAGTTCCCTGGCTCTACTGGGGCCAACTGTGCGTGGTAACCGCTGGGTGCCACCACAGTCCGGGATAATGCCGTAAGTTACTTCAGGTATTGAAAAAACAACGTCCTCCGAGGCGAGTCTGATATCGCAGGCTAGCGCGATCTCCATACCTCCACCTATGCAGGGACCGTTTATCGCTGCTATCACTGGCACAGGGAGGGACTCATACATACTGAAAACCCCTCTGAAATACTGTACGCCTTCAAATGCATCACGAAATGCCAGGCCTGTGAACATTTCTTCAGGGGAAGCCAATGCTTTAATATCCAGTCCTGCGCAAAAGGCACGTCCAGCTCCGCTGAGAATAGCAACCCTGACATTAGGCTCGTGCTCTATAGCTTTAGCTGCTTCCTCCAATCCCATCCATAGCTCTCCATCGAGAGCATTCAGCTTTTCTGGGCGGTTCATGGTAACCGTCGCTATTGTATCTTCTATTTTCAGCAACACCTTTTCAGTCTTAAGCATTTTCTCTCCTCTACAAGTATTCGTCGGTAATAGGCTAGAGCGTCTGTACCACTTGAAACCCACTCTCAATGGCCTGAGCTATCTTGCCTGGTTTGGCGCTGTCTCCGACCACGTGCAGTTCGGCAACCTTCCCCTCCAATTCTTGGGCAAGCTTCCGGTTTGACTCCATTCCTACGGCAAGCACAACACGGTCTCCTTCAAGGAATTCAGCCTTTCCATCGCGGATTACCCTCACGCCACTTTCTGTTATTTCTTCCACCTTAGCATTTCTTTCCATCCTTACGCCAAGGCTGCGTAGCCTCCCCATTATTACCCATCTGTTGGCTCGTTCTATGTCTGCCCCTATCCGTCCCAGCATCTCGAGAATAGTCACTTTCTTGCCACTTACTGCTAAGAATTCAGCCGTCTCACAACCTACCATTCCACCACCGACTATGAGTACATTCTGGCTAACCTCTCGATGGCCTTTCAGAACATCTGTGGCCAGGATCACGTTTTTACCCTTTGCCCCCGGGATATCAGGAATTATCGGCGTTGCTCCAGTGGCTATTATCACGACGTCTGGTTCGGCATTTGTAATAGCCTTTCCGTTTGCTTCTTCTCCTAGCCTGACATTCACTCCCAACTTATCCATCTGCCGTGATAGATATTTAGTCAGGTTGCCTAGCTCCTCTTTGTGAGGTGGTATAATGGCTACCAAAAGTTGGCCGCCCAACTGGTCTTTGTTGTCAGCCAGCGTAACATGATGGCCTCTCATGGCAGCTACTCTAGCTGCTTCCATTCCTGCCGGACCTCCACCAATGATGAACACCTTCTTGGGCTGCTTCGTTGGTACAATGTTGTACTCGGCTTCTCTTCCTGCTCTGGTGTTGACGGCGCATGTGATGCCATCTCGCTCCATCGCCCTGTCAAAGCATGTACAGCAGGCGGTGCATTGTCTTATTTCATCGAATCGACCTTCCCTAGCCTTGTTTGGCCACTCAGGGTCAGCGATGAGAGCTCGAGCGAGATATATAAAATCAACCTTTCCATCAACCAGAATCTGCTCTGCCAGGTGAGGGTCTGATATCCTTGTGCCACCTATAATCGGGATGTTAACTACTTTTTTAACCTCCTCTGCCAGATAGATCCAGTTTGCCTGCGGAACGGACATCTGTATAAAGGGGACAGGTGACTCGTGCCACCCTGTCGATACGTTGATGGCATGAATACCAGCCCTCTCAATCATCGGAGCAACTATCTTAGTATCTTCTAACGTGTTACCACCATCCATGAAATCGGCTCCAGAAACCCGGCACAAAAGTGGATAGTCTCTGCCCACCCTTTCCTTGACGTTTTCTATACACCCAAGAAGTAATCGAGCCCGCTTTTCTATGTCACCCCCATAGATGTCAGTCCTCTTGTTAGTGTGGCCAGACAGAAAGTGACTAATAAGGCTCGTACCCGCGATTGTGTTAACCTCGACCGCATCGAACCCCGCTTCCCTCGCACGCTGGGCAGCATCCCCATAGCTTTTCACAACCTGGCTGATCTCGCCAATGGTTAATGGCCTTGGTTTGGGAGCATTGGGATGTCTCTCAACCGTAACATCCGAGGGGCCAACTAGTTCTAATTTGCCATCTTCCTTAGGCAGAATCCCGAGGGCGGATATTTGTATGGCTACCTTCGCCCCACACTTATGCATTAAGTCGGCAAACTCACGCAGACCCGGTATGAATTCATCTTTGTATATCCCGATACCACTCGGGAAAAAGGGGCCAGGATACATAGTAGTTGCGAGGCCAACAACTATAAGCCCAACACCACCCCGTGCCCTTTCAGCGTAAAAATCCTTGAATCGGTCGGTTACCGTGTCGTTGGCTCCCAGTCCAATTGCCATAGCTGGCATTACCAATCTGTTCTTCAGCTCCATTTTTCCCATGTTAATGGGTTCAAATAGCTTCTGAAGCTGGCTCATTTAAATTCCTCCTTTGTGGGTATTCTATCTGGATGAACCGACTTTATGTTTTCATAGTAACCTTGCCGGGGAGGGTTTCACCCAGAAGTTTTATCGCCCCATCAACCATATCATCTAGTATCTGTTTGGCTGGTTTTGTCTCCTTAAGCATTCCCACTATCTGTCCTGCTGGTGCACATAGAAGGTCATGTCTTTTTGCCTTTGCCAGGCTGTAAATGAGATCAATCATGAGTAGCACCTGTACAGGCATAGGTAGAGGAAGCATCCCTGATTTGTCAAAAGCCTCTTGTACTGGGTTCTTCATCTGGCGCAGAGTTTTGCCTGTCCATACCCTGCTGATTCTGGTATCCTCTTCAGTGGCCTCTGTCATCATCTTCCGATGGATATCCGTCACGTTAGCCTCCACGGCGAAGAGAAAGGCAGTGCCTACCCATACTCCAATAGCTCCAAGTGCTAGAGCGGCAACAATCCCTCTGCCGTCACCTATTCCACCAGCAGCTAAAACCGGAGTGGGTGCCACAGCATCAACCACTTGAGGAATTAAGGCGAAGGTGCTCACTCTGCCAGTATGGCCTCCTGCTTCATGTCCCTGAGCCACAATAAAATCAATGCCTGCCTTCTTATGGCGCAGTGCTGCGCGTACATTACCAGCCAGCCCCAGTATCTTCATTCCCCCTTCGTGAGCCATCGGTACAACCCACTCTGGGATTCCAAGGCCTGAGCAATAGAGAGGGACACTTTCTTCAATCATTACTTCTATCTGCTTTTTGGAATGTTCTTCACTAAAGGCAAAATCTAGCTTGGTCTCAGTAATGGGGACACCATAATTTGCCGCCACACTCTCAATAAAATCGATGTACTCTTTAGGTACAAATTTCCTTTTCATTTCCGCCAATGACATATTCGGTGGCGGTGATATAGCAATTTCCTCAGGAAGCAGCACGTCAACTCCGAAGGGCTTGTTGGTAAGGCGCTTGATTTCTCTAATCTGATCACGCAGTTCGTCTAAGGACAGTCCAGTAGCTCCCAAGACACCCATGCCACCGGCGTTGGATACAGCGGCAACGAGCTTCGGCTGTGCTGCGTGCCCCTCGCCAGCTAATCCTCCCATTCCGGCAAGCAAAATCGGGTACTCAATAGCTAACATGTCGCAGAGTTCAGTCCGAAATATCTTTTCTGTGCTCAATTTGTCTCCTTTCTGTTTTTCAATCTAAACTTGTTTTCTTAGTGATTCTTATAGCTTATCCCAAGCACCCTGTGGCGAAAGTTGAACCTGCCATTTAGCTGTGCAAGCGTTTGCTATTGCCGGATGACATGAAAATAAGTTGATAATCAGATGGAGCCCTATAAATCTGCGAACATGCTTCTAAGTTGTTTCTGCTATGAGGCTCACCATGTGCCTCCTGAGTCGCTTTAAAATGGCACTTAATTGATTAGCTTCTGTTTCGTTCAATGGCGACATGATTCTGGAACCGATTTCTTCCCTTACGGGAACCATTCGCCTCACGAAATTTAGCCCTTTTGTGGTTATAGCAACCCTTCTGTTTCTGCGGTCTTCACCTATGCCTTCCCTTCTGGCCAAGCCTTCCTTATCGAGGGTATCAACAGCTCTAGTAATGGCATGCTTGGAGCGAAATATCCTCTTGCTTAACTCGGTTGGTGTTGCTCTGCCGCCGAGCACTATTAAGTGATTTAAAAGAGATAAGTGTGTTCGATTTATCCCAACCTTCTGCATCTCAATATCTACATACCTCTCCACTATATCAGCCGTGTGGAGGAATGTGATAAAGTTGTCTACGGATAAGCGATTGACTTGCTCTCTTATTTCGTTAGCCAGGTCCTCTATCTTATCCTCAAAGTCGCTTGCCAATTTACTCCTCATCATCAAACAAACTGTATCGGGATAAGGTACTTGACTTTTTTGTACCGTTAAAATACAATATATAGAATAGTTGCATATGTTACATTAACATATGTAATATACCATTTTATATTGTTGTTGTCAAGTGTTGGCGAAGTTTGACTGTCGGCAAGTTAGTTTTTACGACATCTCAACATAAATCGTTTGCAGTAGTCGCTCTCATTGGTATGGGGAAAGTAATTCAAAAGGAGGTTTTCGTATGGCTTACAAAAACATTCTCTATGAGAAAGACGGGCATGTTGTTATCATAACTCTTAATCGCCCGGAGGTCCACAACGCTCTTAGCAGGGCTACAGCGACTGAACTTCATGATGCCTGGCGTACTTTCAGGGATGATGACGATGCTTTTGTCGCTATCATGACTGGTGCTGGTGACAAAGCTTTCAGTGCTGGGTGGGACTTGAAGGAGGCTGCTGCATTAACCGACCCCTCTATATATGAAAGAATGTTAGCTGCCGATGACCCAGGTCCCTGCGGCTACACCCGCCGCGCTGATATCTTTAAACCCACTATTGCTGCCATCAACGGCTACTGCTTCGCTGCAGGCCTGGAGACTGCTTGTTCGCTGGACATGCGCATCGCTGCTGACCACGCCGAATTCGGCATGCTGGAACGGCGCTGGAACATTATGCTTGGTGATGGTGGCGGTATCCGTCTGCCCATGATCGTAGGATATGCCAAAGCGCTGGAGTTAATTATCACCGGTCGACGCATCAATGCAGAGGAAGCATTGCGTATTGGGCTGGTTTCTGAGGTTGTACCCGGGAAAAAGCTGATGGAGCGAGCACTGGAACTGGCGAGAGCAATTAGCGAACTCCCTCAGGGGGCTATCCGCTCTGATAAGGAAGTCGTGGTCAGGAGCTGGGGCCGGCCAATAGAAGAAGGGCTGCGCATTGAAGCAGAGCTGTTGAGGTCTATGTGGATGCGCCAGGACAAACACTCTGAAGGTGCCCGCGCCTTTTTAGAGAAGCGAAAACCTGTTTGGAAGCATCATGGCCTATGAAGCGAAATAGCCATGGTTTTCTAATGACTTGGCGATTATCTATGTTATATAATGATTCTATCGGGATGTCATTCATACTAGAGACGAGGACCGCAATTTGAGAATTGTTTCGGACATTGTTGACAGAGGCAAATGAACAGTTAAAGGAGGGCACGATGACTACTAGAACTCAGACACTTATGGTGAATACGCCGATTAAAGCTCAACAGA
>JBBISW010000002.1:0-25168 GCA_037441105.1 Chloroflexota bacterium | reverse complement strand
CCCTGAGTTTGCCTGGAAATGGATAGTAAGAGAGACAGCGCCAGGGGCAGTTTACAGCAGTATGTTGACCGATAAAGGTCGAGAAGAGCTGAAAGAAATATGTAACTACTGGGGCGACTTTTCTATACACCACAGGCTAAGAAAGTACCTGCCAGAGGATTTAGCTGACATATTCTGGATTTTCAACTGGGAATGTGCCACACCAAATTATGAGAAGATTCTCCAGACAGGCTTGAAGGGGATTCTTGAAGAAGCCAGGGAGAGAAAGCACAGGCTTGATAAGGAATACATGGCGGAGACTATTAATGGGGTGGAGTTTGTTAAAAAGAAAGACTTTTTGAACAGCACTATTATTGCTCTAGAGGCTGTGATTAACTGGGCTAAGAGATATGCCAAGCTGGCAAGAGTTCTAGCTGAAGCCGAGGAAGACCTGACAAGAAAGCAGGAGCTGGAAATCATAGCCAGGACTTGCGAGTGGGTGCCAGAGAATCCCGCACGGACTTTGCAGGAGGCGTTGCAGTGTTACTGGTTTGTTCACCTTGTAGTTAACTTTATTGAGTTACCTCAGGTGGGTAGTGGGATAAGGTTTGATCAATGCTTTAACCGCTTCTATGAGAAAGATGCGAAAGAGGGCAGGCTAAATAGAGAGCAGGCTCAAGAGCTTATTGAATTTTTGTTCATAAAGTTCCAGGAGACAGGGTTCTTGCACGCGCCTATATGGTCGGGTTTTGGTGGCGGTGCTTTAGGCTTCCAAACAGTCACAATTGGTGGAACGGATTCCGAAGGCCATGACATAACTAACGAAATGAGCTACATAGTTCTGGATGCCTGCAAAAGCGTCAGGGCCATAGTTCCTCCGTTAGCATTGAGATGGCATGATGAAATGCCTAAGAAGTTAGTTGATAAGGCTATTGAGGTAATGGCTTCAGGAATGCCTCAGCCAGCCATCTTCAATGACAAGGTGAATCTGTTGAGATTGGTGAGCCTGGGTTGTCCCATTGAAGATGCCAGGAGCTATTCCATTAACAATTGTATGGTACCAACTGTTCCAGGGAAGAACTTTAATCATATTTCAGCTTGGGCTGGTGGCATACCTGTTCCTTTGTGCTTGAATGCTGCCTTAGGTGTAGAACCTCTGGCCTTGTACAAAAGAACAGGCGATAAGATTATAGACCCAGCGAAACTAAACTCGATGGAGGAATTGCTTGATGCCACAATTGGAAACTACCGATGGCTTGTACATCGGCTAGTTCTCATAGGCAATATCACCGACGCTCTCTATAAAGAGTACGCACCGAGACCGTTCTTATCAGCAGTGATAGACGATTGCATTGAGAGGGCACAGGATGTTCGAGATTGGAACTATATGCCTGATTACAGAGATTTGGTATTGTTGGGCCTTAACACTGTTGCTGATTCTCTGGCGGCGGTAAAGAAGTTGGTTTTTGACGAGAAGAAGGTGTCTATGGAGAAATTAGTCGAGGCGTTAAAGAACAACTGGCAGGGTTATGAAGACATTCGGCAGATGTGTCTGGCAACTCCGAAGTTCGGCAATGACGATGATTACGTTGATTTAATATCACGCGAGGTAGCGAGACGAATCTCTGAAGAAACCAGGAAGTGCAAAACGAACTGGGGGACTCCTGTTACGGTAGATGGCACCGCAGCAACAGCTTGGTGGAGCTTCGGGCGTGTCTGCGCGGCTACACCCGATGGCAGAAGTGCAGGGGATGCCTTCAATGATGGGTCGATTTCGCCCATGGCCGGCATGGACAAGAGAGGGCCTACTGCTGTGCTTAAGTCGGTTTCAAAGGTTGACCCATTAATAAGTTGGAATCACCTGTTTAACCAGACTTTCATGCCCCAGTATCTCACGGGCCATAATGCCGAGGTGTTTGCCCAATACTTGAAGACCTTCAGCGACTTAGGAATTCACCATATTCAGTTCACCACAGTGGGCAGAGAGATTTTGGAGGATGCGCAAAAGCATCCAGAGAAATATCCCAATTTGATGGTTAGGGTGGCCGGGTTTGCTGCCTACTTTATAGACCTTGACAAGCGGATACAGGATTCAATTATTGCTAGAACCCCGCAGTGCCTTTGAGATTCTGAGAAGGAAATGAAAATGGCTGCCCCAATCGTGATTGATTCGCTGCTAGTTTGTTTTTCTACCAAGTACATCATATAATTGTGCGAAAGGTTTGAGCAGTATACTAGGAAGCCAAAAAATGAAGTCAAAAGCTGACTTTCTTACTGCTGGTCAACCTGTAACGACAATGAGGGGAGGAAATCATGACTACTAGAACTCAGACACTTATGGTGAATACGCCGATTAAAGCTCAACAGATTGCCCTGGTGGAGCTGAGCGAGGAAGCAAGAGCGACAAGGCCTGGCTTGAAGTGGTCTTTAGACCTGGAAAGGGCGAGGTTGCTAACAGAATCATACAAGCAAACTGAAGGGGAACCGATGGCTCTGAGGAGAGCGAAAGCGTTAGCACATATCCTGGAAAACATGACCATTTATATTCGGCCGGGTGAGTTGATTGTCGGTAACTATGCATCCAATTCGGACTCTGTTTCTTTCTACCCTGAGTTTGCCTGGAAATGGATAGTAAGAGAGACAGCGCCAGGGGCAGTTTACGGCAGTATGTTGACCGACGAGGGCAGAAAAGAGCTGACGGAGATAGGTAGTTATTGGGGAGACTTCTCAATACATCACAAACTGAAGAAATATCTCCCAGAAAATTTAACCAATGTGTTCTGGTTTTTCAATTGGGAGGCTACCACACCAAATTACGAGAAGGTTCTCCAGACAGGCTTGAAGGGGATTCTTGAAGAAGCCAAGGAGAGAAAGCGCAGGCTTGATAAGGAATACATGGCAGGGATTATCAATGGGGTGGACTTTGTGAAGAAGAAGGACTTCCTGGACAGCGTCATCATTGCCCTGGAGGGTGTGATTAATTGGGCCAAAAGATATGCAAAGCTAGCAAGGGGGCTAGCCGAAAAAGAGACAGACCTTGTGAGAGGGCAGGAACTTCTGACTATTGCTGATGTTTGCGAGTGGGTGCCAGAAAACCCGGCGCGAACCTTCCAAGAGGCATTGCAGTGTTTTTGGTTTATCCATCTCATTGTCAATTTCATCGAGTTACCTCAGGTGGGTTGTGGGATAAGGTTTGATCAATGCTTCAACTGCTTCTATGAGAGGGATGTGAAAGAGGGCAAGCTAAATAGAGAGCAGGCTCAAGAGCTTATTGAATTTTTGTTCATAAAGTTCCAGGAGACAGGGTTCTTGCACGCGCCTATATGGTCGGGTTTTGGTGGCGGTGCTTTAGGCTTCCAAACAGTCACAATTGGTGGAACGGATTCCGAAGGCCATGACATAACTAACGAAATGAGCTACATAGTTCTGGATGCCTGCAAAAGCGTCAGGGCCATAGTTCCTCCGTTAGCATTGAGATGGCATGATGAAATGCCTAAGAAGTTAGTTGATAAGGCTATTGAGGTAATGGCTTCAGGAATGCCTCAGCCAGCCATCTTCAATGACAAGGTGAATCTGTTGAGATTGGTGAGCCTGGGTTGTCCCATTGAAGATGCCAGGAATTACTCCATCAACAATTGCATGGTCCCTACCATTCCGGGGAAGAACTTTAGTCATATTTCAGATTGGGCTGATGGCATAGCGCTTCCCTTATGCATGAATGCCGCGCTGGGTATAGAACCTCTGGCGGTATATGGGAAAGTAGCTGGTAGAAGGCTAGAGCCGGCAAAACTAAGCTCGGCGGAGGAATTACTGGACGCCGTGGTGGAAAACTACAGATGGCTACTCCATCGGCTGGTTCTTATAGCTAACATCACTGATGCCCTTTACAAAGAGTATGCTCCGAGACCGTTCTTATCAGCAGTGATAGACGATTGCATTGAGAGGGCACAGGATGTTCGAGATTGGAACTATATGCCTGATTACAGAGATTTGGTATTGTTGGGCCTTAACACTGTTGCTGATTCTCTGGCGGCGGTAAAGAAGTTGGTTTTTGACGAGAAGAAGGTGTCTATGGAGAAATTAGTCGAGGCGTTAAAGAACAACTGGCAGGGTTATGAAGACATTCGGCAGATGTGTCTGGCAACTCCGAAGTTCGGCAATGACGATGATTACGTTGATTTAATATCACGCGAGGTAGCGAGACGAATCTCTGAAGAAACCAGGAAGTGCAAAACGAACTGGGGGACTCCTGTTACGGTAGATGGCACCGCAGCAACAGCTTGGTGGAGCTTCGGGCGTGTCTGCGCGGCTACACCCGATGGCAGAAGTGCAGGGGATGCCTTCAATGATGGGTCGATTTCGCCCATGGCCGGCATGGACAAGAGAGGGCCTACTGCTGTGCTTAAGTCGGTTTCAAAGGTTGACCCATTAATAAGTTGGAATCACCTGTTTAACCAGACTTTCATGCCCCAGTATCTCACGGGCCATAATGCCGAGGTGTTTGCCCAATACTTGAAGACCTTCAGCGACTTAGGAATTCACCATATCCAGTTCACCACTGTGGACAGAGAGACCCTGGAAGATGCCCAGAAACATCCGGAGAAATATCCAAACTTGATGGTTAGGGTGGCCGGGTTCGCTGCCTATTTCATAGACCTCGATAGACATTTGCAGGATTCAATTATTGCCAGAACACCCCAATGTCTTTGACCTCTTGAAGGGAAGAATGTGACTTACTTGAACACCGAGAAAGAGGCGAATGACAGAAAGGGGCTGGTGTTCAGCATTCAGCGGTATAGCATCCATGATGGCCCCGGAATCAGAACGACGGTGTTCTTCAAAGGTTGCCCGCTGAGATGTAAGTGGTGCTCTAACCCGGAGTCACTTAATCCCTACCCGGAGATTATGGTCAGGGAAGCAAGATGTAACGGCTGTGGTAAGTGTCTGGAAGTTTGTGTCCCTGGTGCCATCACTCTGGACAAAACCAGTGTCCTGGTGGATAGGTCAAGGTGTGATTTGTGCCTGAAATGCGTGGAGGTTTGTCTTCCTAGCGCAATAGAAATAACAGGTCAGTATATGAATGTGGAGGAGGTGGTAGAGGAGTGTAGCAAAGATGAGCTGTTTTATCGCAATTCAGGTGGTGGTGTGACATTGTCTGGCGGTGAACCCCTGTACCAGCCAGAGTTCGCCATGAATCTACTGAGGGCATGTAAGGAGAAGGGGCTCAGCACGGCCATTGATACCAGTGGTTATTCCGCTTGGGAGATGCTAGATAAAGTCCTGCAATACACAGATTTGGTTCTCTATGATATTAAGCATATAGACTCGGAGATGCATCACAGCGGCACAGGCGTCAAAAATGACCTTATTCTCAAGAACCTTGAGCGAATTGTTGATACCAAACGTGCCAGGGTCTGGATAAGAATCCCGGTCATTCCAAATTACAATGATTCAGAGCAATATATAGAGAGGTTAGCTACAGCCCTGACCAAAATGCCTGTGGAAAAGTTTTCGTTATTAGGTTATCATGAGTGGGGCAAGCCAAAGTATGGTTTTTTGGGCAGGGAGTACCTGCTTGATGGCTCTATCTCTCCGAGTCAAGAAAGGTTGCAGAGCTTGGGCGACATTATGCAGTCTAAAGGGCTACAAGTTACCGTTGGCTACTAGGACTGCATGTTCAGAGAGAAGAATAACTTCCAGGTTGCGGTTAATGCACCTAAAGAAACTTTGTATGGAGGTGAACAGGAAAAAAATTTATAACAGCTATAAATACTAGAAATTTAAAGTAAACTAAATGGGAGGTGAAAATCAACAATGAATAGAGCTAATGTCGTATCGTTATGTACAGCCATATTAGTGTCTGTTTTAATGCTGTTGCCTTTATTAGGGTGTGCTCCAAGTGCACCGCCAAAAGAGAAATATGTCACCTATTTGAGTCTGAGTGACTTAACTGGTCCCGGGGCTGGTCTTGTTTTTCCCATTGTTGAGGCCATGGGCTTTGCTTTCGATGACCTCAATAATAGAGGTGGTGTAGATGGTGTGAAGCTAAACGTGATTGTCGTGGATACACGCTACGATGTAGCTCGAACAACATCAGCCTACAAGAGATATCGAACTGAACATAAGGTTTTATATGCTTTTATTCCGCTCACTCCCGGGGTTAAAGCGTTAGAACCACTGATGAAAGCGGATAAAGTGCCTTCAATGACTCCTGCTGATGGGGAATTCCAGGCTCGCATCGGTTGGGTCTTTCTGGCCGCGCTGCCTTATCAGGATGGTTTTGCTGCTTCTCTTGATTGGATGCTAAAAGACTGGAAGGATAAAGGGAATCCAGGGGTGCCGACGGTAGGTTATATGTCTTGGGATAGCGCGTACGGTAGAGAAGCTTTACGTGGGGGTAAGGAATATGCCGAGAAAATAGGGATAAAGTTGCTGAATCCGGAGTTCTTCCCCACTGGTGCTGCTGACCACACTGTTTGGCTCTCCAGGATTAATGATGCCGGTGCCAATTATTGCTTCATAGGTGGCGTTGACCCCACACAGAGCCTGATTTTGCGGGATGCAGCTAAACTAGGGCTGCCCAAGAAAATCCAGTTTGTCAGCGATTTCTGGGGGCTTGACGAAAATGTTGGCCTTAAAGTCCATCCCGAGGCTACGGAAGGTGCCGTACTTGTTAGCCCATTTGTTCGTGGGGATGAAGGCCGCAAGATTCCCTATGTTGCTGAGGCGTGGAACAGACATATGAAGGCTCCAATAAGCGAGTCGAAAGCTTTATTCCCGGGTGGGTTACTGATGTCTCGACATGTCGAGCAGGCTTTGAAGACGGCCTTGAAGGATGTCGGCTATGACAAGATGGATGGTGAAGCGATGTATAAGGCTTATCAAAAGCTAACAGGATTTGATTCCGAAGGCGTGATGGGTCCTGGGTGTGCCTATAGCCCGACCAGCCGCAAATCAACCGAGTTTGTTAAGTTCTACAGGGTGCAGAGCGGCAAAACAGTTCCGATAACTGACTGGGTGAAGGCACCTGATGCCGTATCTCTGTATCCAGGCTGGTGAACGGCAATGATTAAAGAGTGAGAGGAGGAAAAACATGAAACGGTTTAAGTTCAACAAGGCGATTGTTATTGCTTTAGCTGTATTGTTGCTGGTAGCATTGCCATTGACTGGTTGTGCCAAGAAGCCAGCACCCCCACCACCAGTACTTCCTGCCGGGACTATCAGCGTACAGCCAGCTAAGATTGACCAGGCCATGCTGAGGCCACTATTGCCCGCGGTAGCCAAGGCCGCCGGTCTCCCTGAGGCGGCGGCAGCAGCATTGCCGCCTTGCCTAAGTATTCTGGCAATTCCTGTCAAGTTCAGTGGCTCGAACTGGCCAGCTAATGAGTTGGTCTTTATAGACTTGGTCTTACCACCCGGAATTGAGGTTAAAGGGCTGAATCCTGGCGAGGACAGTATCGGCATAGCTGTTGCCACAGCGGACGCTACGGGCAAGTTCGAGGTGACTATGGAAGCCACTGCAAAGCTTAACTGGCTGTTAAACACTGATTGGTTACCCACTATGAGACCTGACCTGACAAAAATCAAGCCGCTGCCGAACGGTGTCTATGATATAAGGGCTACAGGCGCTAATGTTGGAACGGCTGCTACTGCGAAGTGGGAACTGGCACTGGTGGCACCTCCGGCACCTCCGGCACCACCAGCCGAAAAGCCAGCAGAGCCAGGCAAGCTCTCATTTGAAGCTGCTGAGTATACTAATGCCGAGCTTGGTTTCTCAGTCAAATATCCTAAGGATTGGAAGCAGGAAAAATCTGAAACCCTCCTATTTTATGCTGCATCACCAGCTATGGTTCCAGTTTTATTTGTTGATGCTGAGGAGGCTGCTACCTTCGCCGATGCAGCGAAAAAATCGCTCGAAGGAGCTGGCGGTTCAGGCTTCAAAGTTGTCTCCGAAAAAGAGAGTACTCTGGCAGATGGCACTAAAGCCTCCACGGCAGTATTTGAAGTATCATTGAGGGGATTTGGAGCCAAAGGTTTTGGCTTGGGTGTGAAGAAGGATGCCAAGTGGATAGTAGTTATGGTGGGCACCGTGGAAATGCTGGCGAAGTATGATGAAGCCAAGTTCTCGGAGATAGTTCATACCCTACAATTGAAAAAGTAGGCTTCTGAGGTTGTGCAGCTAGTAGTTTGGCCGTGTGTCCATAGCCCAACCGGCTGGAAGTCAACTGAGTTTGTGAAATTCTATCGGGGGCCGAACGATTACAATAGATGAGGAGGGAAAACATGAGACGGCTCAAAATAGGTCACGTAATCATGGTAACTTTGGCAGTATGTCTGCTGATGTTTCCATTGGCTGGTTGTGCCAAAAAGCCGCCACCAGCTGAGAAACCAGTGCCAAAGGCGTTGTCGTTTGAAGCTGCTGAGTATGCCAATGCCGAGCTTGGTTTCTCTGTGAAATACCCGAAAGAATGGGCAGAGCAGCCAATCACGGAGCCAACACCTACAGTTTTTTATGCTGCCGCCCCAAAGCGGGTTCCAATCTTTATTGTCAGTATTGTTACAGGTGTTACCTTTGCCGATGCGCTCAATGCGGCAGTCAGTGGTGCTGGTGGTGCAGAGGTGTCGATTAAATCGGAAGGTGAGACAAAGCTCGCCGACGGCACTAAAGCTTACCAGGCTGTGTACAAATTTAAGCATCCAGCGGCTCCGATGGCACTTGATGCCTACTCCCTCGGCGCTATGAAGGCTAATAAGTGGATCGTCGTTACGGTGGCTACTGTGGGACTGCTGGAAAAGTTTGACGAAGCGCTGTTTTCGGAGATAGGTCACACACTACAGTTCAAGAAGTAAGCGTACTTCTAGCTGACGGTAACAATCTGATAATGGTGATGGAGGGAGAAGCCTTAGTGTTGGGGGCTTCTCCTTCCAGCAAAATCTGTTTGCCAATTGCTAGGCAAGAGAACTTTGTGATTCTACTGTGGAAAGAAGGAGGCCACTTGTGGAGTATGAAGGACTTAAACTAGAGAAATCAGAAGGCATCGCAGTTCTAACGCTTAATCGCCCGGAGAAATTGAACGCTATAACTGTAGAAATGGGTGCTGTGGGACTCCCCAAGCTCCTTAGGGAAATTCAGGATGATGATGATATCCGGGTGCTGATTATCACCGGGGCTGGCCGAGGATTTTGCGCCGGGGCTGATGTCAATACTTTGGCTTCACTTACTCAACTTGCCTCGAAATTGAAAAGGCAGGAAAGGCTTCAGGCTGTTGGCGCCTTTGCTCTGCTGCTCTATCATTTGGAAAAACCGGTAATCTCTGCGATAAATGGCGTGGCTGCAGGAGCCGGTGTGTCAATAGCTCTCCTTTCAGATATCAGGATCGCTTCTGAGAATGCCAGGTTTGGTATGGTTTTTGTTGACAGGGGCTTAATTCCAGACTGCGGTGCTACTTTTTTGATGCCAAGAATACTCGGTACTGGTAAATCATTTGAGCTGATGTATACCGGCGACATTATTGACGCTAGAGAGGCGGAGCGTATAGGTCTGGTGGACAAAGTCGTTTCGCATGAGACTCTGATGACTGAGACAATGGCCCTGGCTAAGAGGCTGGCGAAGGCACCGCCGTTGACGCTGGCACAGATCAGGCGCGCTGTTCATAGCGGGCTATTGAATAACCTTGAACAACAGTTGTTCTTCGAAACATATGCCCAGAACTTCCTTTTCGGGACAGAGGATTTTCTGGAGGGGGTTAACTCATTTCTAGAAAAGCGCGAGCCACAATTCAAGGGGCGGTGATAAGATGGTGTTCTATTTGTCATTGTGGGGTGATTACTCGCTTACGGTGGGAACAGGCCATGCAATTCCTGTTCTTTTTTGTGTCATCGTGAGGAGCGTGAGCGACGGGGCGATCTCGGTAGGGAGGCAATGAGATTGCCACGTCCCGATTGCATCGGGACTCGCAATGACACAAAAGTAGGAGCAAGGAGGCAAAAGTGAAAGATTATGATGTCGTAGTCATTGGCGCCGGTTTGGGAGGTCTTTCCTCGGCGACCTTTCTGGCTAAAGCAGGGAAAAAGGTATTGCTTCTGGAAAAACATAATGTCCCCGGAGGATATGCCTCCTCCTTTACTCGAGGGCGTTTTGAGTTCGAGATTGCACTCCACGAGCTATCTGGGCTGGGAAACGAGAGCAACAAGGGACCTGTTTGGCGAATATTGAAAGAATATGGGGTGATTCCCAGGGTGGAGTTTATCCCTATTCCAGATTTCTATCGTGCTGTTGTCCTCCCGGATGTTGATGTCATCGTGCCTATCGGGCGACAGAATTTTGAGGATGCCCTTTGTCACCAGTTTCCTGAAGACGCTGATGGAATCAAACGATTCAGCACTACGATGTTCGATTTTGCCGAGGAGGCATTGAGGGCAAATCGTGTGGGAATGAAGGCGGTTATGGAAGAGCCTTCTAAATTCTCCACTCTGCTTGCCAACTACGGGCATACGCTGACGGAGGTGCTTAATCCGTTGGTATCTGATGATAGAGCACGCGCTGTGCTAAGTGAGACGTGTGGCTATTATTGCCAACCTCCATCTAAGATGTCATTTCTCATCTATGCTTTGGGCACGGTGAGTTATCTCAGGTTTGGACCAGCACATATAAAAGGGAAATCACAGGCATTGTCTCAAGCCTTCGTTGATGCTATTGAGGATTATGGTGGGAATGTGTGGTTAAACAATGGAGCAGCACGCATTCTCACTTCTGGTGACAAAGTCAGGGGTGTGACGGCCGAAGATGGCACTGAGATTGCCTGCAAATGCGTGGTATGCAATGCTAACCCTTTGATGACCTGTCTCAACCTCATCGGAAAGGAAAACGTTCCTGACTGGTACCTGAAGCGTCTGGGAGTGTGGTCTGGAGGTGCGTCTACGTTTAATGTTTATCTGGGCCTGGATTGCACCTGTGCAGAACTCGGCCTTAATACACATGAGAATTTTATCAATATTGGAACTGACCTGGACAAACAGCACGAGAGTATGAGACACAGCATCAACCTTGAACCTTACGGGACAGCGGTTACAGCTTATAACGTGGTAGATAAAGAATTTTCTCCACCAGGTACTGCCTCGGTGGTTCTCACTATGTTGGCCTATGCAGAACCATGGCTGAAACTCTCCCCGTCGGAGTATATAAAAATGAAGAATCTGCTAGCAGACAAGTTTATTGGTCTTGCAGAGAGGATAGCGCCGGGTCTGAGACACCATATTGAAGTGATGGAAATCGCTACTCCCCTGACTAATGTAAGGTACACTGGAAACCCAGGAGGCAGCATCATCGGATTTGATGAAAACTATCAGGGTACAGGGCAGGTGCATCTACCCAATCGCGGACCGTTGGAGGGTCTCTATTTTGCTGGTGCCTGGGTGAACATAGGTGGTGGGTTTGAGACATGCATTGTTTCTGGATATCTGGCGGCCAGGGAAGCATTAGAGGACATGGAGCGTGGAGGGCGTGATGTAGCTGTAATGGAGAAGTTGCAAAGCCAAATGAGCAAGCAGGCGGAAGGTGTACCTCAATTGAAGGATACCCTGCTGGCTCAGGCTAAAAAAACTATGGCTAAACTGCATCCAAACCGTGTTTCCCTAAAAGTAAAGGAGATTATAGAGGAGACTCAAACCACCAAGACCCTGCGGATGGTACCAGTAGACGGAACGTTGCCATATTTCAGGGCGGGTCAGTATATTAATCTATTTGTTAACGTTGACAGGGTTTTAACCTCTCGTCCTTACAGCATCTCGTCTGTCCCTGGGAAACCGTATTATGATATCACCGTGCGCCGAATGGAGCCGGGCTTTGTCTCCCATTATCTTTTAGACTGTGTGAAGCCAGGTGATACCTTTGAATCCACCGGGCCAAACGGAAGCTTTTACTACGAACCGCTGATTGACACTACTAACTTGGTCTTTCTTGCCGGCGGCAGCGGCATAACTCCCTTCATATCTATCATGAGGGAGGTGGTGCAGCAACGATTGCCTGTAAACATCCACCTACTCTATGGCAGCCGAAACCCAGCAGATATAATCTTTGGAGATGAGCTAAAAGAGATTGCCAAGAAACATCGAAACATAAAGGTGGACTTCGTTATCAGCGAACCTCCGCAGGGATGGTCAGGGCTTTGCGGCCTACTGGATGCAAAGGTGATTTCGTCTCTGGTGGGCTCAGTTGAAGGCAAGAAGTTTTTCCTGTGCGGCCCAGCCCAGATGCACATCCTGTGTGAGGGGGCACTCAAAATGCTGGGGGTATCTCCGAGACATGTAAAGAAGGAGGCTTACGGTCCGCCGGCGGATATTACCTTAGAACCTGGTTGGCCGGGACTATCACCAAATACTGAATTCAAAGTTGTTGAGGAGCGGTCTGGTCAAACCTTAAAGGCTAAAGCTGGCGAACCTTTAATGATATCACTGGAGCGTGCCGGCCTAGCGGTTCCTGCAATCTGTCGTTCAGGAGAATGCGCTGCCTGCAGGACACGGCTTGTTTCCGGCAAGGTTTTTGCCCCAGCAAGGGTACATCGGCGCTGGGTGGATGAAAAATCAAACTACATCCATCCCTGTATGAGCTACCCGCTGGAGAATCTGCGTCTGCGGTTGTAAATCTGTCTTTAAAGTGTTATAAAACACGCAAGGAGGTGGCAAATGTCAGAAGTGAAAGTAAAAAGGGGGGAGGAGCTTAATGGGCTTGGCGTGATGCTCAAGGAGATTATGGACACGAATCTCAAAGACCCCAAGAAATACAAAAGTGTTGAGAAATTGAAAGGCAGTGTAGTAATAAAAGAGGCGAGCACTGGTGTGGCTATTACTCTTAATTTTAGGCAAGGTGAAATAGAGATACAAAATGATGCTATAGATAAGCCGACTGCATACATGGAAGCCGGGTTTGAGAACCTGGCCTATATCAGTTCTGGCCAGCTCAGCCCCATAGTAGCTATGCTCACCGGGAAGCTGAAGTCAGGGGGCAATCCCTTAGTTTTGCTGAAGATTTCAAACATAACGGTGCTAAAGTAAGGCAATCCACGTCTCTTAAAAAGAAAGGGGGTGGGAATGGTTGTGCATCAGTTCTTGATGGGCTGAGAGAAGTGGTATAATTGAGAACCAAATTTTTCAGGAGGAGGTTTAAAAATGGCTATTCTGTTTGGGTCGCAAGAGTGGGCTGATAAGGTGCGTCAAGAACTTAACAAGAGCCAGGCTTACAAGGAGGCAGCCAAGAACTGGGAAGGGGATATGTATATTATCGTTGAGCCAGACCCATCATTCAAGCACAGAATCATCACTTACTTTGACCTGTGGCATGGCGAATGCCGTTCTGCTTCTGTGGTCAAAAACGAAAGTGAGAAGTCACCGAAATACCTTATATGGGGCCCCTTCACTGTTATGAATTCGGTATTGGAAAAGAAGCTGGACCCTGTCAAGGCGATGATGACCGGTAAGCTGAAGGTCAAGGGAGACATGGCGCAAATTATGAGGATGCCCAGGGCAGCCGTGGAGTTCGTCAATGGCATGACCACATTTGAGACTGTGTTTCCTGACTAAGCAGCATCAGAGAAATTACTCTCAAGCTGAGTTTAGTTTACATAAAGCAACAAAAATCAAATTTCTTGGAGCGGAGGTAGCTATGTGGTACTTTGTTTCCCCACAAGTGATTTATGGGGAGGATGCACTGAGTCACTTAAGTCAATTAAAGGGAAGGGCTGCCTTTATCGTTACTGATAAAAACATGATAAGCTTGGGCTTTATTGACAAGGTCAAGGAACAACTATCTCAGGCGGGGATGGATAGCAAAGTCTTTGACGAAGTTGAGCCTGACCCATCACTGCAGACAGTGAAGAAAGGTACTGCCTTGATACGCCAGTATGAGCCGGACTGGGTGGTGGCAGTAGGGGGAGGCTCAGTCATGGATGCAGCTAAGGCGATGCGGGTAGAGTACGAAAGGCCAGACATGCCAGCAGAAGAGATAAACCCCTTTACTACAGATTTAGGTCTTGGTGCGAAGTGTAAGCTTGTCTGTATTCCCACAACATCGGGAACTGGGGCTGAGGCAACCTGGGGGATAGTGCTCACCGATACCGAAGCACAGAGAAAGTTGAGCCTTGGCTGCCGTGAGGCTACGCCTGAAATAGCTATTGTAGACCCGATGTTTCCTGCGGCAATGCCACCGCAAATTACCGCCGATACAGGCATGGATGCCTTAACTCATGCCGTGGAGGGGTTCACCTCTACTTTCAAGAACGATTTCAGTGATGGCCTTTGTCTCAGAGCTATCCAGCTTGTTTTTCAGTATCTCCCCAGGGCAGTTAAAGATGGGCTGGATATGGAAGCCAGGGAGAGGATGCATAATGCGGCTACTATTGCTGGTATCGGGTTTATCAACTCGCTGGCGGCACTGGCACACTCTACAGGCCATTCCCTGGGAGCTGCATTTCACGTACCCCATGGCAGGGCAGTGGGGCTGTTTCTGCCCTATACCATTGAGTTTATCGGTGAGGCTCGCCAGGAACCCTGGGCAGAGATAGCTTATGCCCTGAAGGTGGGGGTACCTAAGGGGAAAAAGGCAGCATCTGTTCTAGCCCAGGCAATACGTGACCTTGCCAAAAGCATCAAGCAGCCATTGAGCATTAAGGAGGCAGGTATACCATCAGATAAGTTCGATAGTTCTATGCAAAAGCTGGTAGATAATACTGTGGCAGATGCTTCGCTAATTAGTACGCTTAGAATACCTAGCGAGGCTGAAACCGAAAAGATTTTCCGCTATGCCTATGAAGGCAAATCCATAGATTTTTAGGGGTGTTTAACGGTTGCTATTTGTGATAGTGAGCTTTTTGGTTTGTGTAATTCTTGGGGACTCCTTTGCCATCGTCATTCTGAGGGAACGAAGCGACCGAAGAATCTCATTTATGGTAAATTCTCGGGGAAGCTAGGATTCGAGATTCTTCGCTTCGCTCAGAATGACAGGGGAATGAAAGAATGACAGGGGAATGAAAGAATGACAGGGGAATGAAAGGATGACAGTTTAGCATTCATAAAAATCTTAAATAAGGAGGCACAAAAATGTTCGGTTATATGGGTAAGATTTTGAGGGTTGACCTATCACATGCTAAAGTCTCAGAGGAAAGCCTGAGAGAGGACGACTGCAAAATGTTCCTGGGTGGCAGTGGGCTGGCGACAAAATACCTTTTCGACGAAGTGCCAAAGGGCGCTGACCCCCTGGGCCCAGATAATGCGCTGATATTTATGACCGGGCCTTTAACCGGTACAGAATCACCCAGTGCTGGAAGATATTGCGTAGTTACCAAGTCACCTCTCACTGGTTTCTGGGCAGAGGCGAACTCGGGCGGTAACTGGGGAGTCTATCTCAAGAGTTCAGGCTTTGACGGCATTATCTTCAAGGGTATTTCACCGAATCCGGTTTACCTGGTGATTGACGATGGTAAAGCCGAGCTTAAAGATGCCAAGAAGCTCCGGGGTAAAGGCGTTTCTGAAACCACGAAGTTACTCCAAGAAGAACTGGGTGAGGACTTCAATGTTGCTTGTATTGGGATTGCCGGTGAGAACCTGGTCAGATATGCCAATGTTATTAACGATGTTCACCGAGCTGCGGGAAGATGTGGTGTGGGTGCTGTAATGGGCTCGAAGCGTCTAAAGGCTATTGCTGCCAGGGGAACTAAGGAAATCAAGGCGGCGAATAAGGAAGTCTTCAGCGAAATCTCAAAGAGAAATTATGACCTGGTTAATGAAAGCATGCTGAAGATCACCCTTGAAACATACGGGACAGCCATGGCCACTGACTTAATCAATGTCAGAGGTGGATTTCCTACCCGGAACTGGCAGACTGGTGTTTTTCCTGATATTGAGAAGATAAGCGGAATCACGCTTGCCGAGACGCTTCTGACAGACAGGAAACATTGTTTTGCCTGCCCGATTAGCTGTGGCAGGGTAAGCGTGGTGAAGAGCGGTCCCTATGCCTGCAAGGGGGAAGGACCGGAATATGAAACCATCGGGGCCATTGGCGGTATGTGCGGGATTGAAAGCCTAGAAGCCGTCACGCTAGCACATAATTTGTGTGACGATTATGGTCTGGACACAGTTTCTGCTGGCAGTGTCATAGCCTTTACAATCGAATGCTATGAAAAAGGGATATTAACAAAAGCCGATACCAGTGGGCTAGAGCTGAAATTCGGTGACCCTGATGTTGTCATTCAGCTTATACATAAGATAGCCAAGAGAGAAGGCATCGGTGATTTGCTGGCTGAAGGAACAAAAAGGATGGCACAGAAGCTGGGCAAGGGCTCGGAAAGATTTGCCATGCATGTTAAGGGCCTGGAGCTGCCAGCTTATGACCCTAGAGCTGCCAAAATTTGTGGATTGGCATTTGCTACAGCAAATCGCGGCGGTGACCATATCACAGCCTATGTCGAAGGCCCGAGCTTCATAGACATTCCTTTTCTCTGTGTAGAGGATAGCAAAATCGAAGACCCGCTTATGGAGAATCCGGCTGAGACCAAAGTCGTCAAAGACCTTGAGGATGCTAATACCGTTTTTGATGCTATGGGGACATGCAAGTTCATGGGAATGGCTCTAGCTACCCAAGACTGGGTGGATATGATAGCCAGTTGCGTGGGCTGGAAATTCGATGTAGACGATTACAGGAAGACTGGGGAGAGGATTTATAATCTGGCAAGAGCTTTTAGCGTCAGGGAAGGATTGACCCGGGCTGATGATACACTGCCCAAGCGCTTATTGGAGGAACCATTACCTGAAGGTGCTGCTGAAGGGCATAGGGTAGAGAAGCTTGATGTGATGCTGGACGCTTACTATGAGTTCAGGGGCTGGGACAAGAAGACTGGCAAGCCAACTCCAGAGAAACTTAAGGAGCTGGGGCTGGATTATGTAATCGGAAAAATTTAATTATACCACATATGTAGCCTCGACCCTTTAGTGTCGAGTTCACGAGGCTAGATTGCTTCGACTTCGCCCATAATGAAATTCCTCGTGGCTACATGAAAAAATATGACAAGGCTGAAGCCTCGTGGCTGCAGCTTGATTAAAAATCTCAGATTTTAGGGGGTGAGATAATGGTTTCTGTGGCTGATAAGCCTTGGTTCAAGAGTTACAAGTTAGGGCCGTATAAACTTCCGCAGTCAAGACAACCCTATCCTAGAATGACCATTCATAGTCTTCTGGATGCTACAGCAGCCGAATATCCTGATAACTCTGCATGTTTCTATCTGGGCAACGAGATGAGCTATAAAGACTTGAAGCTGGAGGCCGATAGGTTAGCCATCGCACTTGCTGATTTAGGCATAAAGAAAGGCGACAAAGTAGCCACGGTTCTGCCAAATTGCCCGCAGTACCTTATAAGCGATTTCGGGATACTTAAAGCCGGGGCGGTGCATGTTCCGTGCAGCGTGCTGCATAAAGAGGCTGATTTGATATACGAGGTCGGTGACTCGGGAGCTGAGACGGTAATTTGCTCCGAGATGTCTCTGGAACTGGTCAATTCGATAAAAGATAAGACCAAAATCAAGAGGGTCATTTTCACCTCTCTTATGGACTACTCGCTGGAGAAGCCAGAAGGGAAGCAAGTACCGGGCACGTATCAATTCCGCGATTTGATAGCCAGCCACGAGCCCAAGCCTCCAGAGGTCGAAATCAACCCGATGGATGATTTAGCCGTTCTCGTCTTCACCGGTGGCGCCACCGGGTTGCCCAAAGGTGTGATGTTGACGCATTACAGCCGGTCGGTAGCTATGACCCATATTGCGTGGTATATGGAACCCTTGAAGGTAGGAGTTAGAGGAAAAACCTCTATAATGATGCCCATCCCGCTTTTTCACCAGTACGGACATATGATGATGCACTTTGCTGTTTATTGGGGGCTTAAGATATATCTGCTGCCCGACCCGAGGGACATTGACATGCTTTTTCAGATGCTGACAAAGTATCGTCCCTTCCTGTGTGCCTGTGTGCCCACTCAATATTCAAGGTTGGTTGCCAAGGGATTGGGAAGGATAACCACTATGTTTATGTCTGGTGCGGCTGCCCTGGCTCCAGAAATCGCTCAGAGATTCAAGCAACAGACCGGTATGCCGATAACAGAGGCTTATGGGCTGACGGAGACGGGTGGAGGCACACATATTAACCTCTCGTCCTTTTCCAAGCTTACCGGCTTTCTGTCTGCCGAAAAGCTTGGTTCTATAGGTCTGCCAATGCCGGATACCGAGGTGAAAATCATAGACCTGGAGACAAACGAGGAAGCTGCTCCCGGAAAGGAGGGTGAACTGTGGGTTCGCGGGCCACAGCTTATGAAAGGTTACTGGCCTGAACCTGGTAAAGGTTTGACTGATGGCTGGCTGCCTACCGGCGATGTGGTAAGAATGGATGACGATGGCTATTTCTACATCACCGACCGAGTCAAGGATATGGCTAATGTTTCCGGACTTAAGGTCTATACCAGGCTGGTTGATGACGTGCTCTACCAGCATGCGGCAGTTGCTGATGCTGTGGCAATTGGAATTCCAGACCCTGAGCGCCCGGGCAGCGACCGGATAAAGGCTTTCGTAAGATTGAAACCCGATTACGAAGGGAAGGTAACTGCTGAAGATATAATAAGCCATTGCCGGGAGAAGCTACCGCCTTACTCAGTGCCGAAATTCGTTGAGTTTCGCAAAGAGTTGCCTCTCACCGTCACGGAGAAGATTTTCAAGAGGCAATTGAGGGAGGAGGAGATAGCCAAGATGAAAGCCCAAACCATGTAGCGCGACCCTTTGGGTCGCCAGCGAGGCTAAAGCCTCCCACTACATGTTTGATGAAATCACAAACTTCCAATTCCAAGCTCCAAACAAATTCGAAATCGCAAACACCAATCCTTCCGAAGGAAGGACCAAAACACTGTCATTGCGAGGAGCCGAAGCTGCGAGCCAAAGGCGTGGCAGGTAGCGTGGCAATCTCCACCCTCAACCCACCAATGTAGCGCGACCCTTTAGAGTCGCCCCGGAGTGGCTAGGTGAAAAATGTAGTGCGACCTTTTAAGGTCGCCTGAGGGACGGGTTCCGGGCGAGGCTGAAGCCTCGCACTACATTGGTAAACAAGCTCACTTTTTTTAAGGAAGGTGCATAAATAAATGCCGAGTTACGAGGATTTAGAAACTAAAGTAATTGATACCGGTGTATGTACCGTCTGCGGGGCATGCATGTTAGCCTGCCCCAGCTCGCATATTAAATTCCTCGAGGCGAAGCCAAAGAGGCCCAAGAGGACAATGGATTGTGTGGGCTGCAGCACCTGCTATGATGCTTGCTATATGATGAGGCATGGCTTGATAGCCGATATAGAGGCAAGCATCTTGGGCTGGGGAAAGAAGGAAAGTATCGGAATACATAGGCGTGTTCTGGTGGCAAGGTCAAAAGAGCAAAATATAGGCAAAGCCTGTCAGGATGGCGGAATAGTAACCGCGCTGTTAATCTATGCGCTAGACCACGGTATTATTGACGGTGCCTTGGTGGTGGGCAAAGACGCCTGGATGCCGATTGCCTGTGTGGCAAAAACCAGAGACGAGATTATATTAGCAGCAGGGACTAAATACGGGGTCGTGCCCGTGCTGAAGGAGTTACGGTCGGCTGTTGTCGACCACGGTCTGAGCAGAATCTGTGTTGTCGGCTCGCCGTGTCACATCCAATCTATCAGGTATCTTAAATACAAAGGCTTGCCTTTAGCTTCATCGGTGAAGCTTACCGTAGGCTTGTTCTGCCGTGAGAATTATTATCACCATTGCATCGCAGAGAAGGCTAGTGGCAAAGGACTGAACATCAGCGCCATAGACAAATTCAATGTCGCTGAAGAGTTCAATATATATGCCGGCGGCAAGAAGTTGTCTTTTCCTATCACTGAAGTTAAGAGCTGTGTACCTAAGCACTGCCTGGTCTGCCAGGACTTTGCCGCTGAGCTGGCTGACATCTCCATCGGCAGCGATGGCTCTCCAGATGGGTGGTCCACCGTTATTATCAGGACTGAAGATGGAGAGAGGGTCTTCTCCGGCATGGAAGGCGAAGGGCTTGTAGAGACAATGGTGATAGGGGATTTGGTTGGCATAAAGGGAATAGCCGAGCGGAAGAGGGAGAAGGGAAAGCAGACCAAAGACATATTCAGGTTGAGGGATGAGGGACTGGACAAGAAAGAGATTGCGGCGAAGTTGGGGATAACAGAGGCAAGAGTATCCCACAGGCTTGAAGGCATGTAGCCACGAGGAATGTCATTGTGAGGCAAAATATGTAGCGGCGAGGCTTTAGCCTCGCTGGGCGACCTTAAAAGGTCGCCGCTACTTTTGTCACCCTGAACTCTTACTTATGTCACCTTGAACGAAGTGAAGGGTCTACGCTCTTTATTACGTAGATTCTTCGCTGCGCTCAGAATGACAGGGGAAATGCTCAGAGGGTCGCGGCTACATTGGTGGCTGGTACATTCGCGAGCTAAGGTAAGGTTGCCAATTCACCACGTAGGACTAATTTCCTATCCAGCAAGCATACCAAATAGCTACCTAATTATATTGACGGCTTGACAGAATGGTTATAGTATGTTATAGTATAGAGTTGAAACCTAAAGAAAGGAGGTAAGACACAATGCGGAAACTATTGAAGGCGATGCGCAGCGAGAAGGGCTTCACCCTCATCGAGCTGCTGGTGGTCATCGGCATCCTGGCGGCCCTGGCTGGCGTGGTCACACTGGGTGTCACCCAGTTCATTGGCCGGGGAGCAAATGAGGCTAACTGCATTGATTTACACAATGTGCAGACCGCCGCCGCAGCCTGCCTGGTAGAGCGAGCGAGCGGTGTACCAGAATTAACCTGTACCGGCCCAGACGGACTGGTAGGACTGGTAAAAGGAGGATTCTTGCTGACGATGCCTAGATGCGAGTACAACATCGCTGCAAACGGGGTAGTTACTCAAACTAAATGTCCCGGTGGCAGCAAACTGTGTGCACCATAAGAATAACACCATATTAGAAAACTGACTAAATTGACCAAGAGTTGCTGATTGAGTCTCTCCTAAGTAGAGAGGGGCAGACCTGAAAGGTCTGCCCCCTATTCTTTTTTTAGCTCCTGTCATTCTGAGCCCTTCACTGTCATTCTGAGCCCTTCACTGTCATTCTGAGCGCAGCGAAGAATCTAACCTCCTGATGTGGTTGACTCTTGGTGAGATTCTTCAGTCGTCCCGATGAAATCGGGACTCCTTCAGAATGACATTAAACGAAGGGCTCCGTCAGAATGACAAAGGGAAGCTGGGAGGCTTTAGCCTCGCCCATGCGACCTTAAAAAGGTCGCAGCTACATTTTTCAAGTTGGGCTACTTCAGCGTCAGGGTGAACTCCCACTTATTGTACTCAACCTCTTTCATATCAGATATCAACACCTCGGAGAACTGGCCGGAGTCCCTCAAGGCGCGGACATAATTCACAATTGTCGTCTCAGCGGGGGCAGTACCGCTTAAGGTCAGGCTCTGGCCGGTTGTGGTCTGGCTGTAACTGATTGATTTCAGCTTGATAATGCCCGGCAGCAGGCTGGTCACCTTGCTTAAGTCGCCGTTGGCTCTTGCCCGCTGTGCTTTAGAGCTATCCAGCGGCTGCTTGAAGGCATCACGAGTCGATTTGGCGTCGTTAATCTGTGTCTGCAGTTTTTCGATAGCGGGCAGGGTTCCTTGCCTGGCTTGAACCTGGGCTTGGGTGGCTTTGACCTGAGCTTGCAGGGCTGAAGTTTTGCTCATTGCCCCCTGGGTTGATATGGCTAGCGGGATGAGTATGGCGATGGCGGCAACGATAAACGCCCAGGAAACGATTTGGATGATGGGGAGAGGTTTGGGCAGATAAACTTCAGGCGTAATATTTATATTGACCCGACTGGTGTCAATCCTCGTCTGCTTCAGGGCCAGGCCGATATTCGTCGCATATTCACTGGTGTTCAAGTCGTCAGTATACGATAGTAAATCGGGCAGCGGTTTGACCCGATAACCCAGTGTTGCTGCCAGCATCCCTCCCAGCTCACCGCTAACGAAGGTGGCTATGTGTTGGGTGATGGGATTTCCCTTGTGGCTTGAGTTATAGAAGGCAACAGTCCTGTCCAGCTCTTCTTTTACCTCGGCTATCTTATCAGATGCCGAGGTGGTATCAGCGGGAAAGGGGAGGCTGCGGAGTAATTCGGGAAAGCCGTCAATAGTAATTATGATGTCAAAGCTAGTAGGCCCCACATTTATTATTATGGCATCCTTTTCGTCGGTGACTCGGGCTAGAGCCAGAGGCCTGATATCCATGACTTTGGACTCAAGTCCTGCCTGTTGCAGCGTCTCTAGCATGGCGTCTACAGTATTGCGGGGCGAGCCGACGAGGCAGATGACGGTCTCTATATCTGAGACATTGACTGCTTGCCACGAAGTATAGAGTTCTGGCAAGGGCATGGGCATCACCCTTTCCATTTCCCTCCGGGCTGCCTCGTCTAACAAGTTCTTAGGCAATTGGGGGAGGTTGACCACGCGATATATGGAATGGATGCCACTGATGCTGGTGACAACATTTCTCTCGGTAATACCATGAGCTGCCATAAGCTCCATAATCCGCTGGCTGACTGTGGCCGTGTCAATGATGACGCCATCACGAAGCAAGCCTGGCTCCAGCGGCAAACTGGCGGCTGTCTCCACCCGCTTGCCTTTTACTACCATCATCCGGATACAGGTATCTTCAATGTCTAAAGTGAACATAGCTGTTAATTACTGCCTTCGTAGCAAAGTATGTCAATTATAAGGCTGGCGGTATCGTGCTCACCCTCCTTGCCGGCAATTGCAAATGCCACCTGCTTAATCTGGGCTGTTGGCAGCTTATTATCCAGCGCCAGCATAAAGTTCTGAAACTTAGGCACCTGTCCTTTAAGACCAAGCTCAATTGTCAGTACCGGACCTATAACCTTGGCCGGTTTTGAAGTTGTTATCCTGGTCTGGGTGACATATACGTCATTCAGTCTGGCCAGCTCGAGCAGGGTATCGAGGATTTCGGGAGCCCGGTTAGGGTTAGGGAAGACAGCTTTAGTTGCCTCTGTCTCAGCTTTAATTTGCTCCAGCTCAGCTTCCAGTTTAGCTTTTGGTGTTTCCTCCACTGCCAGTACCTTTTCCAGGTTGGCAAGCGTAGCCTTTAGCTCAACTTGTTTAGCTGGCTGCTGCTGATTTATTAGCCATAACGGGATGAAGAGGATGAGGAAAATGCCGATGAGCAAGGCAAGCTGACTTACACGTCCTAGCCTGGGCAGCCTATCGAGGAGACTTTTTTTCTTTTCCGGTGTTTCTGGTTGAATCATCTAAATATGTTGACTATGGTAGTGATGGTTTAATTCATTTGATGATGGCTTCTACAGGAAGTTCTCGTAAAGTCGCTTTGGCTTCAGGAGACAAAAAATTCAGTCGCTCAAAGCCGATGACTCTTCCTTCTTTGTCCTTAACCAAAATCACCTCCTCGCCTGTCTCCTCACAAACATATTCCTTCTCGGGATTGTCAAACCAAACGTTCAGGGTATTGCCTTGCTTGTCATAGAAGATCGTTATTTTTTCCATCTTTGTCAGCTTAATCTAGTGTAGCACGTTTGATTAAAAAAAAACAGAGTGGTTTAAAAAAACAGAAGGTTGGCTATTTATAATTCCTCTCCCCTTCCCCCAATACCAATGACCAAAACACTACGAGTTTTGAATTTGGAAATTTGGAACTTCGATATTGTTTGTGATTTGTGATTTAGTATTTGGGATTTCTTGGCGAATGCCAAGCATGTAGCCTCGACTCTTTAGGGTCAAGCTCACGAGGCTATCCCCCGATAAATCGGGGGACGCAACTACATAGTTGGCTATTTAATGATATAGGTACACTGTTTATAAGTGAAGAAAGCGGGGAAATCCAGTCCGTCGCTAGGCGGTGTTGTATGTCTGAGCGTAGCCTTTGGCAAATAATCGACATTCCAACCAGCCACAGACCCATAAAATTCGCCACCAGGGTTTGTCTGAACTCTGCCGCTGACGGACATAATAAAGACATAGTCATTGATGGTGGCACCAACGCTCTTCGGGGCAAAATTCACGTTTCCCAGAGCAACGAGGCATGCTTTACCACGGAAATTAACACCCGGATTCATGGCAATAAAACCTTTGGCGAAGAGGGTCTTTGCGTTTAAGTTCAGGTTGATATCGCCACCGGATGGGTTGATTCTCAGGTTGCCGCTAACATAGACGGTGCCATTCAGCTTCACCCAGCCGTTCCCGGTGATATTCAGGTCTCCGCTGCGATTCGCCGGCCCTAGGAGAAAAGGGTTGACCTCGGAGGTACCAGAGGGGATAGTTATGGTAGGACCGGGGTCAGGCGCATTGCTAACCAGGTTTTTGAAAAATGCGTCAACTTCAGCGGGAACGGGCCATCTGTCTCGTACGGTTAGGTCTTTTATGGGAGCAGGGTTGACGGTTCCTTTATTTACTATGTTATTATAGTATATAACTTTGCCCTGGATTGTGGAGTTTGACTTGATGTCTACGTCATTGGCGCTGGTGATGGCATTATCAAAGAACCATGGATTGCCTCCTAACATGACAAGCGCTTCGATTGTAGTGCTACCGCCGGGGAGAGTGGCAGTGGAGACAATCTTGTAGAGTTTGGCACTTTCCTGGCTAAGGGTAACATTCACGGTTCCGCCGTTTAGCTGTTCCGACAGTTGCCACTGTGCTGGCGGTTTAAGTCCGGCATTGTTAAGTCGCCACAAGGCGTCGGCCACGCCGGCGTCGGCAGCATAAAGCTCCAGAGTGTTCTGGTGGACTATGCGGTTAGCGTTAAGGTTGGTGGTGGTGAGGGCAAGGGTGGGCACGACGAGGAATCCTCCCAGAACGAGAAGAATAAGCGCCATCGGCAATGCCTGCCCGCGTTCGTTCTTTAGTATTCTTTTTAGCAACTTCATCTTACGCCTCCTTTGTTGCAAGTCCCGACCTTTTAGGGTCGGGGTCACGAGGTTTAAACCTCGTGGTTACATGTTGATTTATCATTACCTCCTTCGCCCGGCTACGGGGGAACTCTCTGCGTAGCTTCATATTGTCTCCAGACCGTCGTCTTGCCGGAAGTGGCGGCCATTCTCACAGTGAGCT
>JBBISW010000001.1:0-5744 GCA_037441105.1 Chloroflexota bacterium | reverse complement strand
CCACACAACTTGACAAAGAGCCCAAGCTTATCTGGAAAGGTCCGAGCGTCTACGCTCGTATTTGTCAAAGACATGGAAATCTGTAGTTCCTTCTGCCAGTCGTGGCACTCGCAGATTCTCCACAAGTCCATAACGGGTAACCAGGCTCCTGAGATAGTGTCCACCCCGGTATCCTTGTCTATTATGGTTTCGCTCATACTTTTTCGCTTTCACTTTTTCTGTAACCTCATCCTCAAGCAGGCTTTCCAGGAACCGCTTGAGTGCTTCCTTAAGTAGGATGTCAATGAACTTCCACACTTCCGTCTGGACATTCTTCTCGGTTTCCGTTACTCTTTGTTCTGGAGTCGCTACTGGTGACTTCATGGGGCTGTACCTCCTTTCATGGTTTTTGTTTATTTCCAGAAAGGGTACACACCCTATCTATTTTCAGCAATTTAGCTTACATGACCGAGATTTAGATGTTTGTGTTTTGTATTTGTTTAGGGTTTGGAGTTTAGGATTTAGTGCTTTTGGGGTAAAGGAGGAGAGGTTAGGTGCCGCCCTTGAGGTAGGCATCTATCGAGGTTGCGGCGCGTTTGCCAGCGCCCATGGCGCTGATAACTGTGGCGGCACCGGTGACAACATCGCCCCCCGCCCAGACTCTATCCTTTACTGTCTTGCCGCTCTCCTCATCAGCCACTACCGTGCCATTTCTTCTTGTCTCCAATCCCCGGGTGGTTGACGGAATCAGCGGGTTGGGAGTGGTCCCCAGAGCCACGACAGCCACATCAACCTCCGTGGTGAACTCGCTGCCCTCTTTGACGATAGGGCGACGTCTGCCGCTGGCATCAGGCTCTCCCAGTTCCATCTCGTAGCACTCCATGGCAGTGACCCAGCCTTGGTCATTGCCGATAAACCGTTTCGGGTTGGTGAGAAATTTGAAGATAATCCCTTCCTCTTCAGCATTCTCCACCTCCTCACGCCGTGCCGGCATCTCAACTCGAGACCTGCGGTAGATAATATAGACTTGGTCGGCTCCAAGCCTTAAGGCGCAGCGGGCTGCGTCCATAGCCACATTACCGCCGCCGATGACCGCTACCCTCTTTCCTATCTTTATCGGGGTATCATATTCGGGGAAGAGATAGGCTTTCATCAGGTTTACACGGGTGAGGAATTCGTTGGCTGAATAAACGCCGTTGAGGTTCTCACCGGGTATGTCGAGAAACATGGGCAGCCCGGCACCGGTGCCCAGGAAAACAGCCTCGTAGCCGCTCTCTAATATCTCGTCCACAGTGGCTAGTTTGCCCATTACGGAGTCGAGCTGGATTTCCACCCCTAATGACTTGACATAATCCACCTCGCCCTGGACGATGGCTTTGGGCAACCTGAACTCTGGAATGCCGTACGTCAATACTCCGCCAGCGACATGTAGCGCCTCAAAGATAGTCACCTGGTGTCCCAGCTTGGCTAAATCGGCGGCGCAGGTCAGTCCAGCGGGACCTGAGCCAATCACAGCTACCTTCTTGCCTGTTGATGGCGGTGGCTCGACTGGAGCAGTTGGATTAGAGGCATGGTTTCGTTCCCAGTCGGCTACGTATCGTTCCAGTCGGCCGACAGCTATGGGTGCTCCCTTTTTAGCCAGTGAACATACCTCTTCGCATTGTGTCTCCTGAGGGCAAACCCGCCCGCAGATGCCTGGCAAGGCATTTTTGCTCTTCATTATCCTCACTGCCTCAGGCATGTCATTGTCTCGTATTGCCTTGATGAACTCGGGGATATCCACATATACCGGGCAGCCGTCAACGCAGGAGCGTTTGGGACATTGGATACAGCGGCTTGCTTCTCTCACCGCCATCTCTTCGGTATAGCCCAGAGCCACCTCATTGAAGTTTTTTGCTCTGACTTTAGGGGCTTGCCGGGGCATGGCCACTCTGTTTAAATCGAGCTTTGGTTTCGGTTTCTCTTGCATTTTTCCTCTCCAATCTCAAGAGATTGTTCATCAATTAAGGTGTAGTGGCGAGGCTTTAGCCTCGCTAGGCGACCCTAAAGGGTCGCAGCTACATGTCATTGCAAGCGAAGCGTGGCAATCTCTGTCAAGCATGTTGGCACTGATGTGACTTCCACAGCTCAAGAGAACGTCTTTCTTCATCGCAGTAAATGCGCTGGCGGGCGAACAGGAGGTCCCAGTCAACTTGATGTCCATCGAACTCCGGGCCGTTAACGCAGACGAACTTGGTCACACCACCCACCGAGACACGGCAACATCCGCACATCCCCGTGCCATCCACCATAATCGAGTTGAGGCTGACGATGGTATGGACGCCGAAAGGTTTTGTGGTCAAAGAGCAGAACTTCATCATTATGGCTGGACCAATAGCAATAACACGGTTAACTTGTTCATCTCTTTCAAGTATCTCCTTCAAAGGCTCGGTAACCACCCCCTTACGAGCATATGAACCATCATCAGTGGTAACTGCTAATTCATCGCTTACACTTCGCAAACGCGCTTCCCAGAAAAGCAGGTCTTTGCTTCGAGCGCCCATTATCGAGATAATTTTATTCCCTGCTTGCTTTAAAGCCCTGGCTATAGGAAATACAGGAGCTACACCAACACCGCCACCAATACAAACCACGGTACCAAATTTTTCTATGTCTGAAGCTAAACCTAAAGGACCTATCAAATCTAATATATGGTCACCAGCATTCAAGTGCCCTAACTTGCTCGTAGTAGTTCCCACTTCCATAGCCACAAGACTAACAGTCCCCTCTTTGTTATTCCAATCAGCCAGCGTAAGTGGAATACGTTCGCCAACCTCGTCGACCCGAACAATAACAAACTGTCCTGGTTGAGCTTTTCGGGCTATTTCCGGCGCCTGAATTTTCAGCATGGTTATAGTGGGAGTAAGCTTCTCTTTTGCCACAATTCTAGACATACTACCTCCAAAGCTAAGCAGACTTGACCCTGACCGGCGGCAACATGGGTGAAGACAGTTGGAGTCTAAGGTCGCATCTTAAGCAACGGTTTGCTTCTTCTATAGCTGTTGCCTCATCATAGCCAAGCTCCACCTCTGTAAAGTCAGCCAAACGTTGCTTGTTATCTAGGCAGGACATAGTTACTTGGCGTCTGTCAGCAAAGTCACCATCGGTTCCCAACCGAGGGTCAGGCTTCTCAGCGGATACTAGAGACTCGTCAATGATGCCGTTGCCGCCCAAATATCTATCTATGGAGCTGGCTGCTTGCCTGCCTTGAGCAATAGCTTCGATGACTGATGCTGGACCACTGACAACATCACCACCGGCGAACACACCTTCTCGGTTAGTAACCAATGTTTCCCCATTTACTTTAATGACATTGCCCCGACCCAGTTTTACCTCAAACTGTGTCGGAACTTCAGGAGCCTGTCCGATGCTAGCTATGACATTGTCAAATTCCGAAGTGAATTCACTTCCCTCGATTGGCACTGGACGACGTCTCCCGCTGGCATCTGGCTCACCCAGCTTCATCCGCAGACACTCCAGCACAACATGCCCATCTTTCACGCCTACCCGATTGGGTGCTGTCAAGAATATGATTTCCACTCCTTCGTGCAATGCTTCTTCGACCTCTTCGGGGGCGGCTGGCATCTCAGCCCGGGTACGGCGGTAAATTATGGTCACCTCCTTAGCACCGATGCGAAGTGCAGTTCGTGAACAGTCTATAGCTGCGTTACCACCACCAATTACGGCTATCTTTTCCCTTATCTTTACCTCCTCACCTAAGCTTACTTGGCGAAGGAAGGTCACACCATCTATTACACCGGGGCTATCTTCACCGTCAACACCCATCTTTGTTCCCTGATGGGCCCCTAGGCCCAGAAATATGGCATCGTAGCCTTGGTCAAAGAGGCTATCCAGTGACTCGATTTTTGTATTAGTTTTTATCTCAACGCCTACATTTTCGATCTCTTTAATTTCAGCGTCTAGGATTTCTCGTGGTAAGCGGTAGGCTGGGATACCTACCCGCATCATACCTCCTGTTTGTGGTAGGGCTTCGAAAACCGTTACTGTGTGCCCGAGTTTAGCTAGGTAATAGGCTGCAGTTAAGCCAGCTGGCCCTGAGCCAACCACAGCTACTCGCTTGCCTGTTGGTGATGCCACCTTAGAATTCTGTTTCCATAGTCCAGTATCGTGGTCAGCGGCAAGACGCTTGAGAGACTTTATGCAGATGGGGTCATTTAATTGACTGCGCCGACATGCCTGTTCACATGGATGTATGCAAACGCGCCCCAGCACCCCGGGAAATGTGACCTTCTCTCGTATTACAGCTAAAGCCTCACTGTATTTTCCCTGGGCGATAAGATTTACATAGCGGGGTATGTCTATGTGAGCTGGGCAAGCTTGGCGACATGGAACGACATAACCTTCCCAATCAGGGATAGCGTGATATCTCGCTTCCCTATCTACTAGTGCCCCAGTGGGACAAACTTCGACACAAGTAAAGCAAAACTTACATCCCGAGTCCTTATAGGTACCTCGAACTGGTCCAGCTACCCGATAGCCATTCAATTCCACAAAATCCAGGGCGTTAACGTCTCTCAAATCTTTACAAGCTCTAACACACCGCCCGCAGGCAATACACAGATTGTAGTCTAGGTCGAAGAAGGGATTGTCTCTGTTCACCGGCAGTCCCCTATACTCATAAGGGATGGTTGCCATCTCGATATCCAGGAAGTCAGCCACCTTCTGTAGTTCACAGCGCCCGTTTTCAGGGCAGGTAACACAGCGCTCGGTAACTGCTACATTCCGTAAGCATACATCAAATGGTTGACAGCGCTCCTTGCGCCAGCAGGTAAGGCAGGCGTTCGGGTGCTCAGATAAGATCTTCTCCAAAACCTGACGCTGTTTCTGGCGGAGTTCCGGCGTATCAGTATGAACCACCATATTCTCGGTAACCTTTGTGGTGCACGAAACTGCAAACTCGGGCTCGCCTTCAATTTCCACTAAACATAGCCCGCATTCCCCTGAGGGTGGCAAGTCGGGATGAGCACAAAGATTGGGAATGTATATGCCTGCTTTAGTAGCAGCCTCGAACATAGTCATCCCGCTCTTTGCTGTTACTTGCTGTCCGTCGATTGTCAAAATAAGCTCGGTCATGTTTGCTGAACCCCTTCAATTCTTACGGCGCATACTTTCAACTCTGGAGTCTTGGCAACAGGGTCAAGGGCAGGGTTGGTGAGCAGGTTGGTGGGGCTTTCGGCAAAATGGAAGGTCATGGAGACTACACCCGGTGGAGAATCCTCGGTCACCTTCGCTCTAGCCGTCACTTCCCCCCGACGAGAGACGATTCGCACCATCTCACCATCGGCGACTCCAAGAACAGTAGCATCCTTTGGGTTCATCTCTACCAGCTCCTGGCTCCTCAATAGGTTAAGCCCCTCCACCTTCCGCCCTAAACTTCCGTGCCACTGATAAAGGCTGCGGTCGGTGGTAAGGACTAAAGGATACTCCTCATCTGGAATTTCTGCCGGCGGCTTATACTCCAGAGGGGTAAATTTGCCCTTACCATTGGCAGTGCGAAACTGCCCAACGTGAAGAATAGGTGTCCCCGGATGCTCACGGTCAGGACAGGGCCACTGCAAACCCCCGTTCTCCAGGCGGTCGTAAGATATGCCCTTGTAGCTGGGGGTAAGAGAGGCAATCTCCTCCATAATCTCGGCAGGATGACTGAAATCAAAGCCTTTGCCATCCAACCTTTTGGCTATCTCGCAGGTAATCCACCAATCGGG